>DATLSE010000068.1:0-2901 GCA_035534295.1 Nitrosotalea sp. | reverse complement strand
GCCTCTGCTCATCTGGAGTCGTGCGGCGGCTCGGCGGCGCGAAGTAGCGGCACCGGCGAAGTTTGCAGCGGGCCTAGGAGGCGAGCTGCTTCCGGGCGCGGACGTGACGTGGAGGCCTCCCGTACCGGCCCTTTGATTCTGCCGCGATCGGCCCCCCAGGGTCAGAGAAAGACCTCGCGTCCGAGCAACGCCTCGGCCTGGGGGTGCTGGGAGAGGAGCCTCTCCAGGGCGGTTACTACGTCCCCCAGCGATTCCAGTCGCAGGCTGAACTTGCTGGACGGCAGCAGGATGATCCCGTAGTGGGGGATGGCCGCGGACAGGTAGTTGGCGTGCAGGGGCCGGAAGTCTCGGATGTTGTTGGTGACGACCGCCCGCTCCTGGCTCGATGCCCAAACCAGCACCGCCGCGTCATCATGCCCCCGCAGCCCAGCCTCAGCCACCGACAGCACGTCATGCCCGCGACGCTGCAGCTGTTTGGCAATCTCCGGTGACAGCTGCTCATCGAGGAGCAGCCTCATCGGAAGAGGAGTTCTTGCTCGCGCCGGTAGGCCTGCGCGGCTTCCTCCATTAGCTTTCGGTTGTTCACCATGGCGGCGTCGATCTCGGCCTGATGGGAAGCATAGAAGCGCACCGCGGACTCGACCAGGCCCACTCGCAGGCCCAGGTTCTCGGCGGCTCTGCCGAGGTCGTTGGACTCGGCCTTTAGGACCTCGACGACCTCCCAGACATCCGGACCTCCGGCCAGGCCGGGGCGACGCCCGGAGGGTCCGCTGCGGAACACGATCCCGGGGAACTGGTCCATCTCCAGGCCCTCCTGGACGTAGCGCTCGGCCAGGGCGGTCTTGGGCATATGAACCTGGTTGGCTTGGCGCTGGAGCTGATCCAGGACCTCCGCCCTGGTTCTGAAAGTGAGGCTCTGTCCCATAACGTAAGACATCGTATCACATGCCCTGTCGATCCCGATCGTCCCGGACTGACCCCGCCTCGACGCGCCTGCGGCAGCCTCAGTTTTGGCTCTGGGGCGAGCAGGGCCAGTGGTTATTTTGTCGCGTTAGACCCAAATAAATCTGAACCCAACACTTTCGCGGGGTCCCGGGCCGCTCAAGTCGCCTCTGACGGTCTCGGCCAGGCGACTGGGCCCCCCGCCCGGGGCGGGCACCAGCAACTGACCCATGCTCTCGTCGCAGGTCTGAAGGCACCACCCCTGGGCCCGGGGAGGCCCGCCTCACCCGGCCAAAGCCCCCAGATAAAGAGAGTTGGGGCGAGAAGCGGACGAGGGCAGCCGGGTTGCCGGGCCGGCGCTCAGGTCCGGTTTCAGCTCGTGGCTAGACAATCTGGGTCAGGATGTCTACCAGATCGCATCCATTCTGGTAGACTTGCTTCATGCACAAGACCGCGCTGAGGCTCGACGAGGAGTTGCTGGCGGAGGCGCGGGCGGTGCTGGGGACCAAGTCAGCCACCGAGACCATCCACCAGGCGCTGGCGGAGGTGGTGGCCAGCCAGGGTCGGGCCCGGCTCTTTCAGCGCCTGCGCACCCTCGACGGACTGGATCTCGCCGATGAGGCGGTCATGCGCCAGGCGTGGCGCTAGGCAAAGCCCGCTACCTGGCCGACAAGTCGGCGCTTGCCCGGGTCCACCTCGATCCGGTGGCGAGACGGGTGGGACCGCTCTTCCTAGCCGGTGAGGTTGCCACCTGCGGCATGGTTGACCTGGAGCTCCTCTTCAGCGCGCGGAGCCGCGACGACTACCTGGCCATCCTCTCCGACCGCCGAAGCCTGCCGAGAGCGGAGGTGGGCGACGCGGAGATCGAGCGGGCGGTTGAGGTTCAGTCCGCTCTGGCGCTCAAGGGCCAGCACCGGGGCGTGGCCATTCCTGACCTCCTGATCGCCGCCGCTGCTGAGGCCGCCTCGCTGACCGTGCTCCACTACGATTCCGACTTCGACCGCATCGCCGAGATCACAGGGCAGCGGACCGAGTGGGTGGTGCCCAGGGGGAGCGTGCCCTAGCCCAGCTGGTGGGCGGCGGCCGCCGCGAGATCGGCACGAGGAGGACCTGACCCCGGATGCAGGGAGTTGCGCCAGGAGGCGGGAACAGCTGTCACCAGGCCTCCGGGGTGCCGGCTCGATCCTGGCGGATCCCCCGGGGGGCCAGCCGCCAGCTACCTAACGGACGGAGGGACGCTCCCCGGGTTGCCGAGGTTGGGTCGGTGGCGCAGATTCAGGCTTCAGCGGCTCCAGCATGATGCGCCTACCCAGCAGGCTCGCATACCTGACCAGGCTGCTGTGCTTGGGGTCCACGCCGCCACGCTCGAGGCGAGCCACGTTGGGTTGTTTGGTCCCCAGCGCGGCCGCGACCCGCTCTTGGCTGAGGCCCTGTCGCTCGCGCTCGGAGGCCAGCTCGAGCACCAGCCGACGCGTCTCCAGCTCCGCCTTGACCAGATCGGGGAAGTCGGGATTCATCAGCGTGCGCTTGGCGATCAAGGCGTCCAGGTCGTCTGTCTTGACCACGACAGGAAGATCATGTCCTATCCCGCACGATATGAGCACCCAGTTCGGAGCTCAGCTGGCCGAGGGTCCACAGACAGATCGAGCCAGCTTCTGCCGAGTCCAACCTCCTGCCTCGAGATCGCCCCGGCCATTCCGGGCTCCTTTCTCCAATGAGCCTGGGGGCCCTCTCCCCATGTCCGATGGAGTCTTCTCCGGCTGGGCTCGGGCCGTCTCTTCCCTCCCCCGAGATTGCCGCCTGTCGCGCCCCCAGGATCTCGAGTGAGTCTTCCCTGGGCTGGCCGTCCCTTCCCGGGGCGGAGTAGGCCGCGGGTCGCCGTCACGGACCGCGCCCCCAGGATCTCGAATGAGTCTTGCGGCGACTCGGCGAAGCCGAGCCGCCCGATCCCGGAAGTTG
>DATLSE010000067.1:0-8651 GCA_035534295.1 Nitrosotalea sp. | reverse complement strand
CCGCTCGCCTTCGGCGCCGTGGGACTACTCTCGATGACCGCTCCGGTCTACCTGCTTCCTCTGCTCTGGTCCTCGAGCCACTCCAGCACCACCTTAAGAGCGGGGTCCGGCGCCTCCCAGAAATAGCCGTGCGAGACGCCGGTGAGTTCGTGGTAGCGGGCCGTGGGCAGGTGGCGGGCAAGGTAGCGCGATTGCTCCAGGTGCGATCCGGTGCCCCCGGCGTGGGTGTCTCGGTCGCCGACCAGGACCAGGGTGGGCTGGGCAATCAGGGCCAGGAGATCGGTGGTCCGGTGCTGCTGGCGCGCCTGGACGTGTTTTAGGTAGCTCTCGAGATCGGGGCGGCTGTCCCAGAAGGCCTGGACCAGCCAATCAGCGGCCTTCGAACTCGCCCCGGCGGGGGTGAAGAAGGTGGCCCGGATGTGCTCGTTCATGTAGCGCTGATAGCCCTTTTGAGCCAGCCCCAGGGCCTGGCTCAAAGGGATTCCCAAGACCGCGGCGCCGTCCTCCCGTCCGGCCCCGCTGGCGGCAAGAATCAGAGATCGGACCTGCTCGGCGCCGTCCAGCGCCATCCACTGCGCCACCCGGCCGCCCATCGAGTGGCCCAACACGTGGGCTGGGCCGCAGCCCAGGTCCCGCATCAGCGCCAGGGCGTCGGCGGCGAAGAGGCGAGTGGAAAGATCCTCGCTGCCGATCGCGCTTCGCCCCGTGCCCCGGTGATCGAAGGTGATGACGGTGTGGCGCTCAGCCAGCCGGGAGACCATGTCAGGGGTCCAGGTCTCACCCGAAAAGCCGGTCCCGGCGACCAGCAGCAGGGGCTCGCCCTGGCCCTGGACGCGATGCTGGAGTGTCAACAGCGGCTCCGGTTGCTCCGCGTGCGCCCTCGGCGCCGCGCTCGGAGCTGGGGCCGCAGCGGACAGGGCCGGGCCGCTGGAGGTCGCGGATTCGTTGTAACGCTACCCGGCTCCGGCCTGAAGGCGGGCGCCATAAAGGTTCTCGGCGTTGGTCATAAGGATCGAGCGCCGGAGCGGGTCCGGACAGGCGGCGAATACGTCGGCGGCTCCCTGCCGATCCCAGCGGGGATGGTGGCTGCCGTACATCAGCAGCTGATCAGCCCCCTCGATGCCGGCGACGGCGGCCAGCTGCTGGCTGTCGCTGGGGCCGTCGGCGAAGCCGGTCACGAAGCGCACGTGGCGGGGAATGTAGGCCAGGGGATCCTCTTTAGCGGCGAGCTCGAATCGAGTCGCCCGCCAATCCTTGCGTAGCCGCCACAGGACCGGGCGGACCAGGTCGAAGCCGCCGTCAACGAACACAAAGCGCAGGTCGGGCAGACGGTCGAACACGCCCTCGGCGATCAGGCTCGTGATGTGCATCGCCGCGAGCATCGGCTGCAGCGTCGCCACCTCGGTGAAGTGCGAGGGGTAGCCCACGGGCGTGGGCGCGAACTCCATCGCCATCTGACCGTCGGCGAGCACCGCCACCGGCAGGCCGAGCCGGCTGGCGGCGCGCCAGATGGGGAAATACGGGGCTCGACCGTAGGGGGCGTGCGCCGCCATCGGCACCGCCACCTGGACGAAGCGCGGGTCGTCCGCCCAGCGTTCGATCTCGGCCACGGCCGCCTCGGGATCGGAGGTGGAGACGCGGATCGATCCCCGATAGCGGCCGGACTGGTCGGGATCCAGCCAGCACTCTTTGAGCCAGCGGTTATGGGCCGAAGCTACGGCCGCGGCGTGGGTGGCCGAGGCGATCAAACCCCGGCCGCCAGGTACCAGGATCGCCGCCTCGGCGCCGGACTCGGCGAAGACAAAGCTGTCCGCCTCCTGACGCGCCGCGTCTACGGCCTCCGACAGGCCTGGCGCCATCCAGCCCCGGGGCGGTACGTAGCGCTGGTTTTGGGGCTCGGGCACCGCCAGCCCGCGATAGGGCTCATCCAGCCGCCGCGCCAGCTCCGAGCTGGGGCAGACCGGGTGGACGGCGCAGTCGATGATCACGGGATCTCGACGATGACGAGGCCGTCCTCGATCCGGACCTTGAATACCTCGGCCGGGGGAGGCGGCTCGATCCGCACCCCGTAGGTCTTGACCCGCATTCGGGACGGGAAGAGGCTCTGGCCGGTGCGAATGTCGAACTCCCAGCGGTGCCAGGGACAGCGCAGGATTTCGCCCTCGCGGATCCATTCCAAGATGGGCGGACGGTCCTCGCTCAGCTGCACCTGCGAGGTGCCGTGGACGGAGCCCAGGCACAGGGGTCCGCCCTGGTGGGGGCAGATGTTGCGCAGGGCGTAGAAATTATGGTCGACGTTGAACACTCCCACGCTGCCGCGACCGTCGAGTTCGAGGATGCGCCGGGTGCCGGGTGGAATATCGCCCACCCGGCCGGCGACGTGAGCGCTCACGAGTTTGGCGGGGCCAGCGGCCGGTATCGGGGTAGGCCGTAGAGCTCGCTCGCGTTCTGGCTCAAGATGCGCCGCCGCATCGCGGCCGGCACTCTGGGCAAGGCGCGCAGTGGATCGTCGTAGTCCCAGTGGGGATAGTCGGTGGCGAGCATGAGCAGGCGCTCGGCACCGATCATTTCGAACAGCGGTACCAGGTCGCGCGGATCGTCCGGCTCCTCGACCGGCTGGCTGGTGAAGCGAACCTGCTCGAGCACGTAGTCGGCCGCCGGGCGGCGGAGCGTCACCTCGCCCGACAGCCGGTCGAGGTTCTTCTGCAGGTGCCACAAAACCGGGCCGAGCCAGGTGAAGCCGCCTTCGACGAAGACGAAGCGGAGTTCGGGCAGGCGCTCGAACACGCCCTCGCAGATCAGGCTGACCAGGTGGGCCGAGTAGGCCAGCGGATAGCCGACCGAGTGCCACTCCACGAAATGAGCCGGATGGCCCAGCGGCGAGAGCATGGGATCGTCGCCGGTTCCATTGACGTGGATCGCCACCGGTAGGTGGTGGCGCGCTGCCGCCTCCCAGACGGGAAGAAAGCGGTCGCTGCCGTAGGGCGCGGGGGCGTAGGCGGGAACCGTGCACTGGACGAAGCCGGGATGTCCCGCCCAGGTCTCGAGCTCCCGGACGCAGGCGGCGGGGTTGTTGATGGGCAGGAAGATCGAAGCCCGATAGCGCTGGTGGTGGTTGTAGCGTCCGAGCCAGGTGTCGGCGAGCCAGCGGTTGATCGCGCTCGCGCTGGCGGCGCTGTGCTCGGGGTCGAGCGGAGAGCCCAGGCCGCGGGTGGCCGCTGGAATCATGATCGCCAGATCTATCCCCGCCTCGTGCAGGAGCTGGCGTTCGACCAGCGCCGGATCCGAACCGGGCGGACCCTGATCGGGGTATGAGTCGAGCCGACGACCGCCCTCGGGGGGGAGCAGGAGGTTGCGTCCGCTCATCAGGGGCAGAGTGGATTTGCGCGAGCGCCAGGGCTCATCCATGTACTCCAGGAGCTCGTCCTCCCGGGCCGGGCAGGGGTGAACGTCACAGTCGACCATGCTCACCTCGACCATGGTCCGGGTGGGGTCGTCGGCCGGGGCTCCCACGCTCATGGGGGTGATGCTAGCATCGTCGCTTACCGCCGGAGGGCGACCTCCGGAGCCTGGGGTAGCCCGAACACGCGCCTCGGGTTGACCTCGCAGATGGCTTGGGACGCGCGTTCGTCGACCGCCTCCGATACGTCTGCGATCGGAGTCGTGGTGCCCATGTCGAAGGGCATGTCCGTGCCCAGCACGACGTTGTCGACGCCCGCCCGCAGGACCAGGTAAGCCAGAGCCTGGGGGTCGTGGGTGATGGTGTCGAAGAGGAGTCGACCGGCGTAGCTCCACGGATCACCCGCGATTCCGGCCATCTCCGGGCGGACCTGGAGCGCGTGGCGTAGGCGCCCCGCCTGATAGGGGAAGAATCCACCCCCGTGGGCCAGCACCACGCGCAGCCCGGGATGGCGATCCAGGATGCCCGAGCAGATAAGTCGCTCCGCCGCCACCGTCGTCTGCAGCGGGTTCCCGATCACGTTCACCAGGTGGAAGGAATCAAAGCTGGGTGGCGGGGGGGCCGAATCGGACGCGGAGTGGATGAAGACAGCGAGGTCGCGCTCCTCAAGCGCAGCCCAGATCGGGCTGAAGGCGGGGTCGTCCAGCATCCGCCCGGCGATCTGGGCTGCGAGCTCGACCCCCACACAGCCTGCGGTGGCCGCCTCGGCCAGGAGCGTAAGCGCGAGAGAGGGATGCTGGATGGGCAGGTCCGCCATCCACCACAGGCGGTCGGGTCGAGCGGCGCAGAACTCGGCCAGCCCCTCGTTGGTGGCGCTGAAGAGCCGCCCCGCCGGAGCCGCTTCGAGGCGGTAGTGAAGTAGCCCGACGAAAGGGGACACCACACAGCCGGCCAGACCCATGCGGTCCAGCTCAGCCAGTTTGGGCAGGGGCTCGACCAGCTCGGGGCGGATGCGCGAGGTGGGGTGGGGGCCCCCGCGCCAGATCATGTCGGCCGAGATCTCGATCCCGAGCGAGTCGTCGCCTCGGATGGCTTCGATGGCGCGGGCCGGGAGGATGTGGGTGTGGACGTCGATGGCTTGGCTGTTGGGCATTGGCTGAACAGCCTAACTCAACGCCCGCGCAGCGCCGTCAGGCGGAGCGGTCGGTGCCGCGGCTGGCGCCTCAGCCGTCGGCGCGGGCCCGCACCTGGCTGCGCTCGACCTCGCCCCCAGACCCGGCCTTCCGACCGCGCCGGCGGCTGCCCTGGGCCTTAGTCGCAAGCGCCTCCGCGCCGACCACCTGGAGCTGGTTCAGGGCTGGTCCGGGGGCGGCACCGCTCTCCTGCGCTGCGCCTGCCGCCCAGCGTCCCCCGGAGGTGCTCGAGGGCAAGGCGAGCGGCAGGTAGAGGACCATCGTGGTGCCAACCCCGGGCTCGGAGCGAGCCAGCTCCAGGCGGCCCTGGTTGCGCTCCACCATCTGTCGGCTCAGGTAAAGACCCAGACCGGTGCCCGCGGGCGCTGCCATGTCGGCCTCGTTGACACGGAAGAAGCGCTCGAATACGCGCTCGTGGAGCTCACCGGGGATGCCGATTCCCCAGTCGCGAATCTCGACCACCGCCTGATCTCGGCGTCGGATCCGGATCCGGATCCGAGGCTGGCCCTGCGAGTAGGTGAGGGCATTGTTGAGCAGGTTGTCCATCACTCCGGTAATGAGGTCGGGGTCGACGCAGACAAGCAGCGGCCCTGAGCCGAGGTCGACTTCGACCTTGGCCCCGGTCAGCTCGCTGCGCCCGCGCAGATTGTCGATCGCGCGGCTGACGAGGGCGGCCAGGTCGACCTCGCGTATGAGCGGGCGCAGTGAGTCCGCCTCCAGGCGAGTCGAAGTGAGCAGATTCTCCACGATGCGGTTCAGCTCCCGGGCCTTCATCTCCATCATCTCCAGGGGCCGGCTCTGGAGCTGGGGAGTGGGACCAAAGCGTCCGTCCGCGATCATGGACAGGTAGCCCAGGATGACCGTCACCGGCGTTCTAAGTTCGTGCGCGGCCATGTTCATGAAGTCGGACTGGGAGCGGTTCAGTTCCCGCTGCCGCTCCAGGAGCTCGGCCAGCCCGGCCTCATGGCGCTGGAGTTCCACGAATACGCTCACCTTGGCCCGCAGCAGATCGGGGATGAAGGGTTTGAAGATGAAGTCGGCGGCGCCTGACTGGTAGCCCAGGCGGACCGTCTCCTCGAGCTGATCGTAGGCGGTCAGGAAGACGATGGGCGTGGTTCTGGTCGAGGGCCGCGAGCGGATCAGTCGGGCCAGCTCGAACCCGTCGTAATCCTGGAGCCGAACGTCGAGCAGGATCATGCCGAATCGGCGCTGGAGCAGCGCTCGCAGGGCCTCGGTACCGCTCGACGCCGTGATGATCTCCTCGCCCAGGGGACGCAGCGTGGCTTCCAGGGCGACCAGGCTGGCCGGGTCGTCGTCGACCGCCAGGATCGGACTCAGGCTCACCTGACGGGGACCGCTCCCAGCGTCCGGACCAAAAGCGTGCCCAGTTCCTCGGTGCGCACCGGCTTGGCGATGTACTCCGAGGCGCCCCCCTCGAGGGTGCGCTCCCGGTCCCCGGGCATGGCCTTGGCCGTGACCGCGATCAGCGGCAACTGCTCCAGGCCGGCGCGGCCGCGGATCTCCCGGATCAGTTGATGCCCGTCGAAGCCGGGCATCATGACGTCCAGGAGCACGATCTCGAATTCGCTCCCATCCAGGAGCTCGAGAGCCTGACCCCCGCTCTCGGCGGTGGTCACATCCATGCCCTGGCGCTCCAGAAAGGCGGTCAGCGCGAAAAGGTTGCGGACGTCGTCGTCCACCACCAGCACGCGGCGTCCAGCCAACGCGCTCGCGGTCTCGTCGGCACTGAGCTGGGGCTCGGGCGGGGCCACGCTCGACAGGCCAGGCGCTGGCTCGGGGAGCGCGGCAACTGCCCCGAGCAGGCGGCGCAACCGACTCGGCACCGAAGCGCCGCTCAGCACCTGGACTCCCAGGCGGGTCCAGGCGGTGCGCTCGGCCGGGGTCAGCGGCGAGAGCGAGATCAGGACCGGCCGCTCGCTCCCCGCGGCGGCCGGCGGCCTGGCGCTCAGAACCGCGCGCGCCAACTCACCCGGCTCCAGGATCACGATCGCCCCCGGGCGTGCGGCCAGGACGGCGTTTGCCGCCTCGGGCGAGCTCGCCGACTGGACCTCGATGCCGCCCTCGGGCAGGGCGCGATCCAGCGCCTCGCGGCCCGCCTCGCTCAGGCCCACAGCGAGCACTAAGGGCGCCGCGAAATGGGTTTCAATCGCCCGCTCTCGCGGCCCCTCGAGCCCGGTCGCGCGGGCGAACACCGGCTCCTGGCCCCCGCTCTGGGCCTGAAGGGGGGGCGCCGGCGGCTGCACGGGCAGGAAGACGGAGAAGGTCGAGCCCTGGCCGGGCCGGCTCTGGAGCCTGATCTCGCCCCGCAGCAGCTGCACCAGCTCGCGACTGATGGCCAGCCCCAGACCGGTGCCCCCGTAGCGCCGACTGGTGGTGCCGTCGGCCTGCTGGAACATCTCGAACACGACCTGCTGCTTGTCGGCCGGGATGCCGATCCCGGTGTCGGTGACCTGGAATTCGACTCGCTTCGGTGAATCGGGTGGACTGGGTGATTCGAGCTTCATCTGGAGCACGACGCCGCCCTGATCGGTGAATTTGAAAGCATTGGAGAGCAGGTTGCGCAGGATCTGCTGCAGCCGGTTGCCGTCGGTGGCCACCACCTCAGGTAGGGCGTCGTCCACGCGGACCTCGAAACTGAGCCCCTTGGTGTCAGCCACGGGCCGGAACAGGCGCTCCATGGTCTCGCCCAGGACCGCCGGGCGCACCGCTCCGATCTCGAGCGCGACGGTCCCGGACTCGATCTTGGAGAGCTCAAGGATGTCGTTGATCAGGGTCAGCAGGTCGTCACCGCTGGACTTGATGATCTGGGCGAACTCGACCTGGCGGTCGGTCAGGTTGCGATCGGCGTTGGTGACCAACTCCTGAGCCAGGATGAGCAGGCTGTTGAGCGGGGTCCGCAGCTCGTGCGACATGTTGGCCAGGAACTCGCTCTTGTAGCGCGAAGTCAGGGCCAGCTGCTCGGCCTTCTCCTCCAGCGAATGCCGGGCCTCCTCGACCTCCAGGTTCTTGAGCGCCACCTCGCGGTTCTGTTGAGCGAGCAGCAGCGCCTTCTGTTCCAGCTCCTCGTTGCTGCCCTGGAGTTGCTCCTGGCGGCGCCGGAGCTCGTCGGTCAGCGATTGTGACTGCTTGAGCAGCTCCTCCGTCCGCATCGTGGCCTCGATCGTGTTGAGCACCACCCCGATCGACTCGGTCGCCTGGGCCAGGAAGTCCTGATGTATGTGCCCGAACTGCTCGAACGAGGCGAGCTCGATCACCGCGTGCACTTCGCCCTCGAAGAGAACCGGCATGACCAGGATGCTGAGCGGGGGTGCCTCGCCCAGGCCGGAGCTGACCGTGACGTACTCGCTTGGGACCTGGTTGACCAGGATCGGACGCTTCTCGACCGCGCACTGGCCGACCAGACCCTCGCCGACGCGGAAGACCTGGCTCAGGCCGGGCCGCTGGCGGTAGGCGTACCCGGCCAGGAAGCGGAGCACGGTGCCCTCGGCCTGGCCCGAGTCCATCACGTAGAAGGCGCCGTGCTGGGCGTTGACCAGGGGGGCGAGCTCGGAGAGGATGAGTTCGGACACCGTGCTCAGGGCGCGATGTCCCTGGAGCGTGCGCGCGAATCGGGCCAGGTTGGTCTTGAGCCAGTCCTGTTCGGTGTTGCGCCGGGTCGACTCGCGCAGGTTGCGGATCATCTCGTTGACGTTGTCCTTCAGGACCGCGACCTCGCCCGACGCTTCAACTCCGATGGAGCGGGTCAAATCTCCGGTGGCGACCGCGGTCGCCACCTCGGCCATGGCCCGGATCTGGCTGGTCAGGGTGGCGGCCAGCTGGTTTACGTTGTCGGTCAGCTTGCGCCAGGTCCCGGCCGCCCCGGGGACGTCGGCCTGGCCCCCGAGCTTGCCCTCCGAGCCCACCTCCCGGGCCACTCCGGTCACCTGCTCGGCGAACGTGGCCAGCGTGCGTGTCATCCGGTTGATGGTCTCGGCCAGCTCGGCGACCTCACCCTTGACCTCGACCACCAGCCTTTGCTCCAGGTCACCCTGGGCGAC
>DATLSE010000066.1:0-3311 GCA_035534295.1 Nitrosotalea sp. | reverse complement strand
CACCACCGGGACGGTTGCCGGTGCTCCCCACCCATCGGGCGACGGCAGCGTGGTGGTGCTTCATGCCCACCCGTCAGCCGTGGTGAGCCGGGGCGATGTGCTCCCGCCGACACACCCGCACGCTCGGGCTGGCAACGCGGGATTCCGGCCGTTGTGAGGCGGCGGTTGCGGCGCAGGGGCCAGCTCGGCATATCCCAGTCCACGTGGGTGCTGGCGATCATCGTCCTCCTTCTGCTCGCGCTCTTCCTGGTGGGTCGTCTCTAACGCCGTGACGTGTTGAGCACCTGCATCGACTGCGGGGCCGAAGGGCGAATCCTCTGCGACAGATGTCACGAGTTGCGCGTCCGGCGGCTCGGCATGGCGGTGGACAAGGCATATCGGGAGGTGAGCGATGAACCCAACGGAGCGACTGATGTCCCGGATGGCTTTCGTGCTGGCGTGGATCGGGGCTTGGTACTTCGGGATCGTGCTGTCGAGCCGGAACGTCTGGCCCCAGATGGTCGTGGGGTCCGCGCTCTGGCTGACGTTCCCTTGGTGGGCACCCCGTCTGCTCCGCCGTCCGCAGCGGCGACCCCAGCGCGGGGCGGTCGAACTCTGGCAGGCGGTGCTGCTCGTCTTCGTCTTTGTCATCGTGGCCGTCGCAGTAATGGGGCTGCTCGGCTCCAAGCCGACCTCGTGAGCAGAAAGGCGCAGCGCATCGAGCCCTGGGGCCATTCGGGCGGCCAGGATCACGACTTCGACTGGCGCCTCGGCCGCCGCTCGCTGCTGGCCTTCCTGGTCGGGGCTGCGCTGGGCGTGGCGATCCGGGCCTATCGCTGGCTGCGGGACTTCCAGGTGCCGGGATGACGAAGGAAGGAAACGTGGACAGTACAACGATGACTGACGCGGAGGCGCTGGATCAGATCGCGGCGATCCTTGGCTTGTGGACGACCGCCCCTGCGGATAATCCCATCGAAGAGGTGGTCGCCGACATTGTCGGTTATACCCAGGCGACAGGGCGTGCCACTAATACCCCCGAGGGTGCGTAGGTGCCGGGATGAGCTGGCCGTTCCCCACGGACCGAGGGTTCTGGGCCGGGTTTCTGCTTTTCCTCGGCTCGATGGCTTACGTGCTGACCCAGCT
Source organism: Nitrosotalea sp. (assembly GCA_035534295.1). Lineage (GTDB taxonomy): Bacteria > Chloroflexota > Dormibacteria > Dormibacterales > Dormibacteraceae > DATKQJ01. Next base: position 2,189 of record DATLSE010000066.1, on the reverse strand, counting down.
CGCGTTGCACCACGGCTCACCGCCGAGCGGACATGGCCTGCTGGCCCTGGGTAGCCTGGGAGGGATCGCCGGGGTGAACGTCGTCTACGCGCGGCTCTCGGTGCTCACCAAGGGTTGGAGCACGCTCACGTGAGCGGGGTCTTCTGGGCCCTGTTCGGCCCGCTCTTCTACCTTGGGTTCGGGGTGCTGTACGCCTACGTGGCGACCATGATCGCGATGCGGTCGCCGTCGTGGGACTCAGGCTACGTGAACACATGGGGTCCGGGATCGATCCTGGCGCTCTCGATCTTTTGGCCGCTGACCATCCTGGTTCTGGTGCCAGTGATCGGGATTGTGGCCGCTCAACGCAAGCAAGACAAACGCCGACTCCGGGAGAGCGAGATTCGCAAGATCGAAGCGGAGGTGTTCGGCAAGTGACCTTCGGCATCCGCCTCAAGCTACCCGTCCTGACGTCCACCCCTTCGGTTGTCTGGGGGATCGATGTCTCGGCCTTCCAGCACCCCAACGGAGCCGCGATCGACTGGGCACAGGTGGGGCTGGCGGGTGTGAAGCAAGCCTACATTCAGGCCAGTCAGGGCACCGGCGTACTCAACCCCTACTTCGCCGACGACGTGGCCGGGGCGCGGGCGGCTGCGATCCCGGTCGGTGCTTACCATCTCTGCTATCCGGCGCTGAACACGCCCGCTGCCGAGGTGGCCTACTTCCGGACCGCGATTGCCGGGGTGACGCTCGACCTCCCGGCCATGCTCGACGACGAGACCAAGCTCGACAAGGCGTGGGTCCTGTCGTGGTTCGCGCTCTGGGGCGACACCAAGGCCCTCCACTATTCCGATGCTTCGTACCTGGCCGCGCTGGGTTCGGTAGGGCAGCCTCAGTGGACCGCCCGGCCCGGCGCGACCGGCCTCTATCCCGGCGATTACGCCACCCAGTACGCCTCGGCTCCGGTGCCGGGGATCGTCGGGAACGTTGACCTAGATTACTTCGACCCAGCAGGAGCAGGCATGACAGAAGCACAGATGCAGGCGTTCCTAGATGGCTTGGCAAAGACCATCTCGGGCCAGACGAGCTTTGCCGGGTGGATGGCCTCGGTCCTCACGACCGAACAGAACAACTTCAACTCGCTGGCCGCGATCGAGAAGTCCGTGGCGGCACTCGGCTCCGGCGGCGGCCTCACTGCCGCTCAGGCGGCGCAGGTGAGCGCCATCCAAGCGGACCTGGCGGCTCTGATTGCCTCGCTCAAGAACGCCTAGGCCGGGCGATCTTCGTTTCGTCCGCGGGACGGGGCCGATCGAGAGAGTCATTGAATGGGCCACGAGCTCGAACTACTCGCATTGCGCCATGCTCTGCCCGGACGGCCGACTGGTCGAAGCGAAGGAATTCAAGGGCATACGAACCGTCCCTGGTGACTCCTACCCGAACGGGGACTGGTACACAGTCGCCTGCCTGCCCGGTGATGCGCTCAAGGCCGTTGGCTGGGCGCTCCAGCGCGTGGGCGAGTCCTACGGCTGGGGTGACGTGGCCCGCGACTGGAACCGCCCGCTGGTCGGCGCTGAGCTGCTAAGGCGCGCTCGCCTGGCGCCGGTGGACTGCTCCGGGCTTGCTTGTTGGAGCTACACCAAAGCGGGGGTCATTCTGACCCGTAGGCCGTTTGCGTCCCCCGCCGATTTGGGATTTTCAGTAGCTACCCAACTGATCTAGGAGGAACCGTCTTGACCCTGAACCTACGCTCATTCAACGCCTTCACGGCGATCACGGCCCTACTGGGTGCCCAAGGCACCATCATGGCAGTCACCGGCCATAACCGGCTCATCGGCGCTGTCCTGGCTGGGCTAGCGGTTGCGGTGATCCCCCTCCACGGATTCCTATCTGGCCTGGTGGTCAACGTCTCCGCTGCGACGTACAGCCTAGCGCTGAAGGTGTACGCGGGCCTCATCGCTCTGACGGGTGCCGGCGCGGCCGTGAATCAGTGGGTTATCAGCTCGGCACCTAGCCTCAAGGGCGAAGTCACCCTGGCGCTGACTCTGGCGGCTCTCCTCGCCTCGATCCTGGCCCAGACGTTCCATATCGCGGCCTCGAAGGCGGCAGCGCGCTCCGTCGTCGCGCATGGCTAGCGGACTCCGGCTCGGCAAACTCCCGGCCAAGCCCCTCTTTGGTGTGGCCGACGCCGACAGCTACATCATGGGCAAACC
>DATLSE010000065.1:0-4591 GCA_035534295.1 Nitrosotalea sp. | reverse complement strand
CCCGCCCAGCCCGGCGGTCAGGGTGACCGTGCCGGACAGGGAGCCGCCAAACCGCTTGGTGGCGACCGCGGCGAAGGTCTCGTAGGTTCCTTGAAGGATCCCCTGGGTGCCGATGTAGATCCAGGATCCGGCGGTCATCTGTCCGTACATGGTCAGACCGGCGGCCTCCAGCCTCCGGAACTCCTCCGGGGTCGCCCAGTTGGGGACCAGGTTGGCGTTGGCGATGAGCACCCTGGGAGCCCACTCGTGGGTGCGGAAGACCCCGACCGGCTTGCCGGACTGGACGACCAGGGTCTCGTCCCCTTCCAACGAGCGCAGGGTGCGCACTATGGCGTCGAACGCCTCCCAGGACCTGGCGGCCCGTCCCGAGCCGCCGTAGACCACCAGCTCATCCGGGTGTTCGGCGACCTCTGGATCCAGGTTGTTCATGAGCATCCGGAGGGCTGCCTCCTGGGGCCAGCCCTTGCAGCTGATCTCGGATCCGCGGGGGGACCGCACCGGACGCGGGCCCGACTTGCTCTTCGCCATCTCAGCTCCCCTTCAGTTGCTCATCTGACCGGTGCCATGGCACGCGAGTTCGCCAGGATCGGAGCGACCCGCTCCACCGTCCAGTTCAGCAGGGCGATCGCAACCCGCTCCGCGGCACCTCCGTCGCCGCTGACGCACGCCGTGCAGAAGTCGCGCTGCTGGTCCATGTCCTCGAGCACGTTCATCCCCTCGGCGAGGGCCAGCCGAAAGTAACGCTCAGCCTGGCGTCTGAAGGAGCGGATCTCCGCCAGCATCCGCCCGTAATGGCAGGCGGCGTAGCAGACCTCGTGCAATTGCCACTCCGACTCCAGGTACTGATCCAAGTCCGGGGGCGTACTCTGGACGATCTCTTGGAGCCGCCGGCTGAGCTGTCTCATCTCCTCCCTCTCCGCATTCGTCATCAGCGCCGCGCCGAGTCGCGCCGCAGCGCCTTCCAGGCATCGCCGGACCGCGTAGATGTCTTGAAAGTCCGCCACCGACAGCGGGGCGACCGTAGCCCCGCGCCGGCCCGCCTGGATCACCAGGCCATCGGAGGCCAGTCGCTCCAAGGCCATGCGGACGGGGGTTGTGCTGACCCCGAGCTCGGCCGCGAGGATGTTCAGCCGCAGCGGTTGACCGGGTGCCAGCCCCCTTAGGATTCGGCCGCGTAGATGGTCGTATACCACCTCCGTGACCGACGCAATTGAGAGCGTCGGGGGGAATCCGTTGGGAGCCATCGCCAGCTCGCCTCCTGCCTGCAATCGAGAGCCTCCGTGGTGTGTCGCCTGCAGTCCTGGGGTTATATCACACACGTTGGCACGTGTGTATCAACCGCCAAAAATCAAAAGCTCTTGACAAATATCCCACCCGGCCCTACAGTCGGCTGATCGTTGTTTGAACTTGGAGGCCAGGGTGGGACTCTCGGAACTCGGATTCGTCGCCCAGACCGATGCTTAATTCACTCTGCGGTTCGCGGGGTTGACCACCTTCGCCCGACTGCCACGGATTGACCACGTGCCCGATTACCGGGTCGCAGTCGCCGGGGTCCCTTTCGACTCTGGGTGCACCTACCGCCGCGGAGCTCGCTTCGGGCCAGCGCACATCCGCCAGGCATCTCGCCTGCAGCGCTGGCCGGGCCTGCCAGAGCCGATTGAGCTGGCGGGCGAACCAGGGAGCCTGATCAGGTGGTGAGACAGTTCCTAGAGGATATGACCGACGACGAGGCCCAGTTCCGCGCAGGGGTGAGGGGCTGGGCCTCGGCCAGGGTCATTCCTGGATCCGCTGAGCGTGACGTCACCGGCCAGTATCCGGGCGAGTTGATCAGGGACCTGTCGTCTCTGGGGGCCATGGGGATATCAGTTCCCGAGACTCTGGGTGGCCTTGGGCTGCCCCTCGCAGTTCAGCTCGCCGCCATCGAGGAGGTCGCGTTCGCCGACGCCGCCCTGGCCTCGATCTACACCGCCCACTATTTGGCGGTTGAGGCCCTGCGGGTGGGCGCCAGCGTCGAACAGTCGAAGTCCCTGTTGCCGGGCTTGGCGGCAGGTGGCCAGCTTGGGGCCTTTGCTCTGACCGAGCCCGACTCTGGCTCCGACATCGCCTCGATGCGCACCAGGGCGCAGGCAGAAGGCGATGGCTGGAAACTTAGTGGGTCCAAGACCTTCATCAGCAACGCCAAGGAAGCGGACCTGCTGGTGGTCTTTGCGAAGACCGATCCGGGGGCCGGATTTCGCGGGATCAGCTGCTTTGCGGTGCCCGGCGGCTCCGCCGGGCTCAACTTCAGCGATCCCCAGGACAAGTGCGGACTGCGTTCAGCTCCTACCTACACCGTCTTTCTCGATGAGGTTGCGGTCCCCCGGGAGGCGCTGCTGGGCGCGCTGGGTGCCGGGGGAAAGATCGCTCTCCAAGCCTTGAATGGGGCGCGTATTGACATCGCCGCCATGGCGACGGGCATCGCTGCGCGGGCGCTGCATCTAGCCGTCGAGTACGCCACCAGCAGGCAGCAGTTCGGGTCTCCCCTTGCGGGCTTCCAGGCGATCCAGCTGCTGGTCGGCGAGATGTGGACGCTGCTACGAGCCGCCCGGCTGTCCGCCTGGGCAGCGGCGGCGCGCAAGGATCGCGGGCTCGACATCAGAGAGGACGCATCCATGGCCAAGTACCTGGCTACCGAGAACTGCTTCCGTGTCGTGGATCATGCCCTGCAGATCCATGGCGGCACCGGATACATGCGGGAGACCGAGATCGAACGTCTCTATCGGGACTGCCGCGTCCTGCGGATTTACGAGGGCACCTCTCAGATCCAGCTTCTTGGCATCGGCCGAGCGGCGCTGAGGAGCGCTCATGCCGGATGAGGGCCTGCCGCCGCTGGCCGGAGTTCTCGTGCTCGACCTCTCCCGAGTTCTGAGTGGTCCCTATTGCACCGCGATGCTGGCGGATCTGGGCGCCAGGGTGATCAAGATCGAAGCTCCCGGCGGCGACGATGCTCGGCACCTGGGCCCGTTCCGCGATGGGGAGAGTGTCTACTTCGCAATTCTGAATCGCGGCAAGCAGAGCTTGACCCTCGACCTCAAGGATGAAGATGACTTGGGGGTGCTTCGGCACCTGGCCGCCCGCGCCGACGTTCTGGTGGAGAATTTCCGACCCGGGGTGATGGCGAGGCTCGGCCTGTCGTACGAGGAGCTGGCGGCGCTCAATCCTCGTCTCATTTACACAAGCATCTCTGGCTTTGGGCAGACCGGGCCTGAGTCCGGTCGGCCAGCCTACGATCTCATCGTCCAGGCGGAGTCAGGGTTGATGAACATCACCGGGTGGCCCGATGGCCCGCCCACGCGGGTCGGAGAGTCGCTTGGCGACATCACGGCCGGGGTTCTGGCCGCGTTCGCGATCAATGGCGCCCTCTACGCTCGCGAGCGAGACGGCCGCGGCAGCCATCTAGACGTCAGCATGCTCGAGGGCCTCCTCGCGCTACAGGTGACCGCCATCAGCCAGCTGAACGCCAGCGGCCAGGCACCGACCAGAGTTGGCAACCGCCACCCGGTGTCAACGCCGTTCGATACCTACCAGGCGAGCGATGGGATGGTGGTACTGGCCGTCGCCAACGAGCCAGGGTTCATCCGCTTGGCCGAGCTGATCGGCCTCCCGGAGCTGCCCCGAGATCCGCGATTCGCGAGCGATCAGGCACGCACGTTAAACAAGGAGCAAGTTCGTTCTTTGATTGAGGGTTGGACCGCAACCCGAACCGTTGATCAGGTCGTTCAAGCGGCGATCGCGATGGGAGTGGCCGCAGCGCCCATCCTCAACCTCCAGGAGGCGCTCGCCAGTCCACAAGTCGAGAGTCGGAACACCGTTGCCACGATCAGCCATCCGCGGCTGGGGGAGCTTCGATACATACCGCAGCCGGTCCGGATGTCTGGGCGGCCCAGGCCGGTACTTTCTCCGAGCCCTGCCCTGGACGCTGATCGCGCGCGGCTGTTGGAGGGCCTCAGCGGCATTGGTTTGTCCGATGACCCGGGCGGAGAGGGCGGCCACCGCAGGCGGTAAGGTCTGTGCGTGATGGCGCCTCCGCCAGTCACCAGATGGACCCTCATCTGCCCAGAGCATCTCAATCTTCACAGAGCGACCTTTGCTGATCGGGAAGGATCGCCGGTCGCTCTCGGGGAGTGAGTAAAAGGCGCGCCGCGGTCAGTTCAGAGGCCCCACGACTTTCTCCGCCAAACTCCGGATCTCGCCTCGCCTCACGGCGGCGGCGACCGCCTCCAGCTCAGGGGAGACGAACCTGTCCGGCCCCACCCCGCCCCCGAGCTCTCGGACCAGCTCTCCTACCGCCGCACCCGCTGGCGACGGCTCTAGGGGCGCCCGCAGTTCCAGCGCTCGGGAGGCTGCCAGGAGCTCGACCGCCAAGATCCGCGAGAGGTTGGTCACCACCCGCCTCAACTTGCGCGCGGCGCCCCATCCCATCGAGACATGGTCCTCCTGCATCCCCGATGTTGGGATCGAGTCCACGCTGGCCGGCTGAGCGAGCCGGCGGTTCTCGGCCACGATTGCCGCTGCCGTGTACTGCGCGATCATGAGGCCGGAGTTGACCCCC
>DATLSE010000064.1:0-20331 GCA_035534295.1 Nitrosotalea sp. | reverse complement strand
CTCCACCACCCGGGCCAGGCCCGGTGTCTGTCCGGGCGGCAGTTCCAGCACCAGCCGGGCCAGGGCCGAGGTGTCCACCATGGGGTGCTCGAGCGGTTCCTTAAGGCCCCGGCCGATGAGGTAGGTGTCGAAGGCATCGTGGCTGTGCTCGACCAGGGCGGCGCCGTCGGCGAACTCCAGGAACGCTCGCCGCGCATCCCCGAACTGGGGGGCCCCATTGAGCATCCCGCGACTTATCAGGTGTCGGCGGCGGGCGTAGCTGTTGATCGGCGCCCGGGTGTGGACCAGGGTGTCAAAGAGCTCCAGGCTGCCTTTGAGGGCAAATCGCTCGGCTCCGATCTCGATCACCAGGAATGGGGTGTTACCTGTGGTCTCGATGTCGAGGGCGACGAATTCTGCCTCATCGAGCAAAGTGTCCTCTCCGGTCCGGAGCGGGTCCGCCGAGGGCTGGTCCCAGGCCACCCAGGAGGCGGAGCCGCGCGGCTTGAGGCGCACCTCAGCCGGCCTCAGTAGGCGTTCTTGTGGGTCCAAACCCGGGCCAGGGTGATGAGCAGGATCTTCAAGTCGAATGCCAGGCTCCAATTCTCGATGTAGTAGAGGTCATAGATCAGGCGCTCCTCGACCGGGGTCTGGCCGCGCAGATCATTGGCCTGCGCCCACCCCGCCAGCCCGGGGCGGACCAGGTGGCGATCTCCGTAACGGGGGAGGCGCAGGGAGAACTCTTGCACGAAGTTGGGCCGCTCGGCACGCGGTCCGACCAGGCTCATCTCGCCCACCACGATATTCCAGAGCTGGGGCAGCTCGTCGAAGGACAGCCGGCGCAGCACCCGGCCCACCTGAGTCCGCCGGGGATCTTGGACCTCGGCCCAGATCGGTCCGCTCTCCGACTCGGCGTCGGCGCGCATGCTCCGAAATTTGTGCATCCAGAAGGCGCGGCCCCTCATCCCCACCCGCTCCTGGTGAATGAAGACCGGTCCGGGCGAGCTGATCTTGACCAGAAGCGCGATGACCAAGAGCAGGGGCGAGAGCACGAGCAGGCCGGCGCCGGCCGCCAGGAGGTCGAAACCGCGCTTGATCCGGGGCGCCTGGCCATCGATGTCGAGTCCGCGCCGGAACTGGAGGATGGGGATGCCGTCGATCTGGTCGGCACTTACCTGGCTGGTCATGAGCTCGAGCATGCCCGGGAGCAGGCGAAACTCGACGTCCGAGAGCCGGCATTCGTCGATCAGCTCCAGGATGCGTTCCTGGCTGACCGAGGCGAGGGCGAAGAAGACCACGTCCACCTCGCCGCCACGAACCTTGGCTCCGAGCTCTTGAACCCCACCCAACACCGGCACCCCCCCGGCGTCGCGGCCGCTGGGGATGTCGTCGGTGAGCACGCCCAGCAGGCGGTAGCCGTAGTCGGGGAACATGCGCAGGCGCTGAATCAACAGGTCGGCCGCCGCCCCCGAACCCACGATCAAGGCGCGCTCGATATCAAGCCCCTGGGCCCGCCGCGCCCCCTCCCGGCGGCGTAGGGCGTAGCGGGCGAGGGCGATCATGATCGCGGCAAAGACCAGCCAGTAAAAGAAGGTCAGGCGGGAGTACGAAAAACCGCGATAAAGACCGATCAGGCCCAGCACAACCAGGCCGGACACGGCCATGGCGCCGATCAGCGAGAAGAGCTCGTCGATGAACAGGAGCCCTCGCCGGGTGCGGTAGACGCCCATCAGAGTGAAGACGCAGATCACGGTCAGCGCCAGCACCGGAGTGGTCTCCAGATAGCGGGTGGGATCGGGCGCCTCACCCCCTGGAATGAAGTGGTTGAAGGGCGGGAGGTTATATCGGAACCAGTAGCCCACGAGCAGCCCGAGCATGGCCATGAGACCGTCGGCGGCAACGCGCATTAGGACTCGAGCGCCCTCGCCCCGGCGGCTCACCTCTGGCCCCTCCAAATCGCGCGTCGGATCAGGTCCATCTCCTCGGGGTCGATGGCGCGCAGGAGCAGGACGAAGGCGGAGTAGCAGAGGGCGGCCCCGGCCACGACCAGGATCAGGGCGGGTCCGCTGACGTCGCGGAACGGGACCAGCAACGCTCCCATCAGGGCTCCCGCCAACAGTACCCGCCAGCTCAGGCTGAGGATCGGCAGCCGGCCCAGGTAGCGCGTGGTCAGGGCCCAGCCCATGGCTCCAAGGGCGATCTCGGTCAGGACCGTGGCCCAGGCCGCGCCCATATAGCCGAAGTGCGGGATCAAGACCAGGTTCAATCCCACGTTCACCACCATCGAGCCCAGCGCGGCCCAGGTGAACATGACCTGGCGGTCGATGGAGTTGAGCGCGGCGATGAAGGCGTTGTTGCAGAACATGAAGACGATGGCGAGTGCGAGTATGCGCAACGCCGGCGCCGAGGCGGCGAAGACGTATATCGGCCGCAGGCCCAAGACCAGGATGAAGGTCCCGATCCCGATCGGCCAGCCCAGCAGGAGCAGGGCCTTATAGAAGCGGGCCACCGCCCAGGGCATGCGATGACTGGCGTCGCGGTGGTAGACCGAGAGCACGGGAAAGACCACGTTCAGCATCGAGGTGGGGATGAATAAAAGGGCTTCAAAGGGCTTGTATGCCGCTCCGTAGAGCCCGGTCTCGTGATCCCCTCGGAGCAGGTCCAGAATCGGCACGTCGATCTTGAAATAGATGCTCGTGACCAAAAAGGCCAGAGCGAAGGGCAGCCCCTCGAGCAGCCAGCTGAAGATGAGCCCACGATCCAGGCTCAGGCCCAGGCGCGCGATGCCGGAGGCGGGCAGGGCGATCAGGTAATAGACGCATACCACCAGGTAGCTGCCGGTGTAGGCCCACAGGAAGAAGGAGACGTGGCCGCCCAGATGGACACCGACCCCCACTAGCAGGAGCAGCGTGAGTGACTGCAGCATGATCGCCGCCGCCTCCAGACCAAGTCGGCGGACGGCATAGAAACCGCCGCGCAGGAGCCCGCTGTAGGAAGACAGCAGCATCATGCAGAAGCCGGGCAGGATGTACTCCGACTTGGCCTGCAGGGCGAGAACGGAGGCGAATACGCCCAGGGCGAGCAGTCCCATGATGGCGCGGGCGCAGATCAGGCTGGACAGGAAACGCGAGATCTGATCGGGGGCGCGCGCGGCCTCGCGTTGGAACAGGGTGCTGAAGCCCAGGTCCAAAACCACCGCCACCAGGGCCGAGACGTTCACCACGTCCACGAATCCGCCTGTACCCGCGGGGCGCAGATGGCGCTCGAGCAGGACCACGGTGACGAGGGCGAGCAACTGTGAGACCACGCGGGCCCCCAGGACGATGGCGGTGTTGCGGAGCGCACCCGGCCCGGCCCCGACCGCCGGCCCCGGTCGAGTCACCCCGTCGGCGGGAACGTCGTCCAAGTGCGCCGATCTTAGCGCGTCGGCGCCCGCCGCCCCGCCAGCCGAAGGGCGCCGCTGTGATAGATTTCAGGTTCGTTCACCCCACTTCCCCTTGGAGCGAATCGATATAGCCAGCGACGCCGACCTCGACCCGCCCGCAGTCGGACTAGAGCGCCCGGTCACGCGGCGTAACTTCATCGTCTGGTACCTGGCTGGCCTGCTCACGGCAACGCTGGTGGCGATCGTGCTGCCGCTTCTGGTCTACATCTATCCACCCGCGGGCAAGAACAAGAACGAGGAGCTGAGCCTGGTCTTGAGCACTCCGCTCGACCAGCTGGCCGAGTTCCAGGCGGTGCACTTCCAGGCCCCCGCCAACAGTGGCTTTGTGATGAAGGACGGGGGCGGCGACAACTACCCAGGCAAGATCACCTTCGCCGGTTACGCCATCAAACTGGCCGGGGGCCTGACGGTGCTGTCGTCCACCTGCTCGCACCTGGGCTGCTCGGTGAGCTACAACGCGAGCAGCCACATCTACGCCTGCCCCTGCCACGGATCTCGATTCCACGCCAACGGCACCGTGGCCCACGGCCCGGCGGTGGCGCCACTCAGTCACCTGACCTGGAGTCAGGGATCCAACTCCTCGACGATCAAGGTCCTCGGCATCGCCCTTCCTGGGATTGGATAAAGAAAAATGGCCAGCCTGCCCCATCCGCGTGACGTGCAGCGAGGCGTCGTCAAGTGGCTCGACGCCCGCTACCCCTTCACCAACACGGTCGATGAGGCGCTGTACCAGCGCGTGCCCAACTTCGCCAACGCTTTCTACTACTGCTTTGGCGGGATGGTCTTCATGCTGGTCCTGTTTCAGATCCTGACCGGGATCTTCCTCGCCTTCTACTACGTTCCCGACGCGGCCGGCAATCCCGCCCCCGCCTACACCAGCGTCGAATTCATCATGAATCAGGTCTACCTGGGCTGGCTGGTGCGCGGCGTCCACTTCTGGGCCGCCAATCTGCTCGTGGTCATGATCGTGCTCCACATGGCGCGGGTGTTCTGGACCGGGTCGTACCGCGCCCCCCGGGAGCTCAACTGGATGGTGGGTGTGATCCTGCTCATCATCATCCTGGCCTTCTCGCTCACCGGCTACCTGCTGCCCTGGGACACCAAGGCCTACTGGGCCACGTCGGTCACGATCCAGATCGCAGGTTCAGCTCCGATCCTGGGGCGCCTGATTCAGAACATCGCCCAGGGCGGACCCACGCTGGGCCCCGATACCCTGCAGCGTTTCTTCACCATCCACGTCTTCATCCTGCCTGCGCTCATCACCCTGCTCATGTACGTGCACTTCCGTCTCATCCGCCAGCACGGCATCTCGGAGCCGCTGTGAGCCGGGAGACGAGCGGGGTGCCCACCACGCTCTGGGACGGTGCTTTAAGGCCCGGCCCGGGGGCGGCCACGGCGGTGGTGCCTGTGATCGCGGTCGAGGGTCATGGCCACACCCTGGAACCCGAATACAAGCGGATGCCGATCGGCGTCGATCACCCGCTCTACCCGGTCCTGATCGGCCTGGCGCTGTTCCCGATCCTGATGGGAGGAACCGGTCATCACCTGGCGGACGATCTGCCGGAGGACGAGACCCATCCCTTTTTCCCCGACCACTTCTGGCCCTACCCGATCATCATGATCATTCTTCTCGTGGGGGTCGGCCTGCTCGCCGCCTTCGTCGGCCAGAACATGCAGCTGGAGCAGTCGGCCGATCCCCGGGCGGTGGTCATCCCGCGCCCGGACTGGTACTTCCTCTTCCTCTTCCAGTTCCTAAAGCTCGGACCCGAGCTCATCATGTCCCTGGTCATTCCCCCGCTGGCGGTGATCGTGCTCCTGCTCTGGCCCTTCATCGACGGCGGCCTGGCCCGGCATCTGGCCCCCCGGCTGGGCTGGGCGGGCTGGCCCAAGCCCGGGCGCAACCGGATCACGGGCACGATCTGGATCGCGGTCATCGCCTTCGTGGTCATGCTCACGCTCTGGGGCCTGAGCGGAACCACGATCCTGGGCATCACCGGGGCCTAGCCCGACTACTCCTCGGCCGGTGTCTCCGACTGCAGCGGGCGCAGCGGGTGAGCGCGCGCCAGGGCCGCCTGGCGACCTAGATGATAGCCGTCATCGGATCCGGCGCCGAAGAGCCTGGCGGGCGAACTGAGCCGAAGGCGGGCCAGGGTACCCAGAGCCTGGACGCCGTCCTTCCAGGTCAGTTTCTTGCCCTCTTCACGGTTGCGCGCGTAGTACCGGATCGGAACCTCGTGGATGCGATAGCCCAGGCGAAGGACGCGGGCGGTGATGTCGGGCTCGATCTCAAACCGGCTGCCGGTCAGGTTGAGCCGCCGCCAGAGCTCGGATCGCATGACCTTGTAACCGGTCTCCATGTCCGATATGTAGGCGTCGAAGAGAATGTTGGAGGCCAGGGTTACGACCCGGTTACCGAGCACGAACCAGTAGCTGTAAGCGGTGTGGCCGGCGAATCCGCGGGTCCCGAAGACCACGTCGCTGTGCCCGTCCAACAGCGGTTGGAGGAGGACTGGGTAGTCGCGCGGATCGTATTCGAGGTCGGCGTCCTGGACCAGGGCGAAGGGCATGGAAATCTCGCCGATGGCGCGCTTGAGCGCCGCCCCCTTGCCCTGGTTGGTCGGCTGGCGCAGGGCTCGCAGGCGCGGATCGAGCCCGGCCGCCCGGCTTAAGATCTCCCAGCTGGAATCGCTCGAGCCGTCGTCGACGGCGATCACCTCGCCCACCTCGGGGCGGGCGAGCACGTGTCCGAGGATCGTCTCCAGGGTCCGATCCTCGTTGTAGATCGGCATCATGACCGAGAGCACCCCTCCCGCGACCGCCGGATCGAAAGAGCCCAGCTCGGGTGTCATGGGCTGGTTCACCGGGCTACTCTACCAGGCCGACCGCTCGGCTCCCAGGCCCGCGATGGCGGCTCGGCGACGAGCTCAAACCTTCTCCGTGACGCGGTATTCGAGGTACTTTCCGAGCAGCAGGCGGGTGTGCGCCTCGAGCGCGGGTAGGACCGAGAGCATGAGCCCGACGATGGGATAGGAGAAGTACTGAAGGTAGACGGCCGAACGCCGAATCCGTCCCCAGCTGGCGGGCTTGGGTGGCAGCATCAAATGCTCGAGCAGGATCAACACCACCACCGTGGACAGGGTGGCGGTGAGCAGGGTGCTGGAGTAGATCCACAGGTTCTGCCCCAGGTCGGTGATCGAGAAGTCGACGCTGACCCAGACCGGAATCGAGGCGCCGAACATCAAGAGCACGGGCAGGAAGATCCAGTTGAGGTGGTTCAAGAACAGGTTGGAGAAGCGGCGCAGACGCAGCCCGAGCGGGATCTCGGGATGCTCGAAGAGGCGCTTTAAGACATAGGGAACGTCGGTAATGCCCCAGGCCCAGCGCTTGATCTGGTTGTACTGCGAGAGGTGGGTGGCCGCGTAATCATGGGATTGCGGGGAGTCGCCGTAGAGGGGAAGCCAGACCGAGCGCACGCTGAAGCGCTGCCCGAAGGTGAAGAAGGCCTTCCAGTAGAAGCGCGAATCCTCGGGGATCACGTCCTTGTCCCAGTAGCCCACGTCGCGCACGAAGCGAAGACTGCAGGTGTAGGAGGAGAAGGCGACGAGGCGGTGGGGGCGGGAGTGCAGAAACATCTGCCACTGGCTGGTCGAGGCCGACATCACCCGAACCGCGGTCGGAACCTCCCAGATGTTGTTGTGGAACAGCGGCACCGGCTGCCAGATGGCGAAGTCCCGGAGCTCGAGGCGGGCGTGATTCCAGCTGATCCAGGCGAAGTACTGGGGATGGACCTGATAGTCGCTGTCGAGGTCGGTGATCAGGATCCGGCTCAGATCACGTCCCTCCGCGCTGAGCCGGCGGACCATGTCCCTGCCGCCCCAGTTCATGGCCGCCGACTTGCCCGGGACCAGAGGCGGCTCCATCGGATCCTTGATGTGGTAAAAGCCGCCCAGGCGGGGTCCGAACTTGGCCTTGAGCCGAGCGACGTTCTTCCAGCCCGGCTTGTCGGTGACCCGGGTAATGACTCCGATGAGCTTCAGGTGATCGGGATAGTTGGAGTCGACGATGGCCTGGATCGTCTTCTCCAGGACGTGGTAGGGCTCGGTGTAGGTGGGGATCACGCTCAGGTGGATGAAGTCGAGCGGGTCGGGCACCCCCTCGGGGCGGGGCTCCGAGCAGCGCTGGAGCCAGTCCAGGGACATGTCCCGGCGCATCTTGAGATAGGTCGACCAGATGCCGCTGATCACGGTGATGGATCGGACCAGCCAGTAGGCGTCGAAGATCAGAACCGCCACGGCGACGACGAAGGCTCCCTGGGAGGCGAAAACGAGCGAGATCCAGACCGGAGCGGTGAGCAACGACCACGTCACCACCCCGGGCGCGGCCTCCAGCAGACGCTCCCCGAGCTGGTGCCGCAGCGAGGGCTGAGGGGCGAGCGCGGAGACCTGAGAGGATGCCATCAGGAACGATTATCCGGCCCGCGCCCGGCCGGCCGCTAAGACGGCGGTGGGAATCCGGATGTGGAGGAGCCGACCATAGGCACCCGGCCTCTTGTAGTGTTATTAACACAAGTCCGACCGGGGGTTGTTCGTGCCACGGCGCCGTTTCGGCCCGACAGTCGCGTCCATATGATGACCGGTTGGATCATCAACCCCAAATTTGGAGGGCACTCATGTCTGAAAGTAAGGCGACCCCGGCCGGGGTCTTGCGCATGGCGCAGGAGGCGGGGGTCAAGGTGGTCGACGTCCGCTTCGTCGACCTCCCCGGAACCTGGCAGCACTTCAGCCTGCCGCTGAGCGAGTTCGACGAGTCCGCATTCAGCGACGGGCTGGGCTTCGACGGTTCCAGCATCCGCGGATTCCAGGTCATCAACGAGAGCGACATGCTCTTGATGCCCGACCCCCAGACCGCCACCATCGATCCCGTGCTCCAGGTCCCGACCATGTACGTGGTCTGCGACGTCAAGGACCCGATCACGGGCGAGGCCTACAGCCGCGATCCCCGCTACATCGCCAAGAAGGCAGAGGCCTACCTCAAGCAGACGGGCATCGCCGATCAGAGCTTTTGGGGGCCGGAGGCCGAGTTCTTCATCTTCAACTCGCTCCGCTTTGACCAGAACTCGCACGAGGGCTTCTACCACATCGACTCCGAAGAGGGAATCTGGAACAGTGGGGCGGCCGCTCCCAACCTGGGCTTTCGGCCCCGGCACAAGGAGGGCTACTTCCCCGTACCGCCGGTGGACAAGTTCCAGGATCTGCGCTCGGAGATGATGCTGAAGCTGATCGAGGCCGGCCTCGAGGTCGAGACCCAGCACCACGAGGTGGCCACCGCCGGGCAGGCCGAGATCGACCTCCGATTCGCCCCCCTGGTCAAGATGGCCGACGACATGATGACCTACAAGTACGTGATCAAGAACGTGGCCGCCGCGCACGGATACGTGGCCACCTTCATGCCCAAGCCCCTGTTCCAGGACAACGGTTCGGGGATGCACGTCCACCAGAGCCTGTGGAAGGGGGGCAAGACCCTGATGGCGGACCCGGACGGATACGCGGGTCTGAGCGCAATCGCGCGCTGGTACATCGGCGGACTGCTCCGCCACGCCCCCGCCATCCTCGCCTTCGCCGCCCCCACCACCAACTCCTATCGCCGGCTGGTGCCGGGCTACGAGGCGCCCATTAACCTGGTCTACTCCAAGCGCAACCGCTCGGCCTGCGTGCGCATCCCCATGTACTCCAACAACCCCAAGGCCAAGCGGGTCGAGTTCCGCTCACCCGACCCCACCGCCAACCCCTACCTCGCCTTCCCCGCCATGCTCATGGCCGGGCTGGACGGCATCCAGAACAAGATCGAGCCCCCAGCGCCGCTGGACAAGGACATCTACGAGCTCTCGGGCCGGGAGAAGGCGCGGATCGCAACCGTGCCCGGTTCTCTCTCCGAGTCACTCGAGGCGCTCAAGCGGGATCGGGCTTTCCTGCTCAAGGGAGATGTCTTCACCTCCGACGTGATCGACACCTGGGTCGAACTAAAGCAGCGCGAGGTCGACGCGATTGCGCTGCGTCCCCACCCCTGGGAGTTCTACCTCTACTCGGACGCGTAACCAAGGTGGGGGGCACGCTCGGGCCCCCCACCCCCTCTTTGGGCGGACGGCGACCTCGATGATCGCCTCCCCTTTAGAAGCTGGGTCCAAGACGGGCTCGGACCACCGGCTCACATCCCCAGCATCGCCCTCGCCCGGAGCGCGATCGCAACTGCGACCCGCGTCTCCGGATCGTCGAGCTTTAGTCCGGTCAGGTTCTCGATCCGCTCGATGCGATAGGTCATGGAGTTGATGTGGATGTTGAGCTGGCGTGCGGCCGCCCGGCGCACCCAGCGCGCACCCACCAGGGCCTCCAGGGTTTCAAGCAGTGGCGTCTCCCGAGCCTCCGCGTACTTGAACAGGGTGCCCAGAACCTCACGCACGAAGCGGCGCAACGCGTCCGGGCTCTGCACCTCGAGGAGCAACCGGAAAGCCCCCAGCGAGCGGTAGGAGACCACCTGGGAGCGCGATCCCGCGCGGCGGGAGAGCCGAAGTGACTGGCGCGCCTCGAGGTGGGAGCGGGCCAGCTCGGCCACCGTCGTGGCCAGGTTGCCGACCCCGACCGAGACCGTGGCCGGGGCGAGCTGAACCGCGGCGGCCCGCTGAACCTGCTCCGCCAGCTTCTCGGCCAGGGCCAGATCGGGAGCCGCCTCCTCGGGCGCCAGGATCACCGCGGATGTCGAGCGGACCAGGGTCAGGGCACCCGGAATCCTGCGCCGCACGAGTTCGGACAGAGCGGCATCGAGGCGGTCCTGCCTCCCTCTCGCGGTCATCTCCGACTCCGACGCCGCGTTGTCCGGCTCCAGCACCATGGCCCAGGCCCGGCTGGGCAGCCGGTGGCCGAGCCGCTCCGCCTGTCGCGCCAGGCGCTCCGACTCCTCGGCGTCCAGGCCGCCGGCCAGGAGCTCCTCCACCAGATCCCCGCGCAGACGGCGCTCGACTTCGGCCGTCGAGCGCTCCTTCGACAGTTCCAGGGCCAGGACTGTGGCCCCGTGCTGCAGGGCGCGCCGGCGCCCGTCGGGGTCCACCGCGGCGGCCGAATCGGGTGTCTCCACGGCGAGCACCCCGTGCAGGTCGGAGCCGGCGCGGACCGGGACCAAGTCCAGGGCCCGGGCGGGCCGGCCGGCCAGAACCCGGGTCTCCTTACCCCCCGGGGCAACCAGCGTCGGGGGCAGCTGCAGCCGCGCCGGTATGGAGTCGCCACCGCCGTCCTCCCCCACTCCCCGGATCCGGAATCCGTCCGGGGAGAAGAGCGCGGCGGCACCGCCGGCCAGCGCCCCGACCGCCTCCAGGATGGCGGGGATTCCGGCATCGTCGAGGGAGAGCTTGGTGAATCGCTCGTGGATATCGTGGGAGAGCTGGATCGCCTTGAGCTGCGCTTCGAGTCGCCGCTGGAGCTCGCTGCGCTCCAGAATCCCAGCCACCTGTCCGGCCAGAGCGCGCAGGAAGTCGACGTCGGCGGGGGTGAAGTCGCGCTCATCGACCGACTGCACGTTGAGCACCCCGACCAGACGCGGCCCGGATTCAATGGGCACCGAGAGCATGGAGTGGAATCGCTCCTCGTCGAGACCGGGAACCCACTTCCAGTGCGGCTCATTGGATACGTCGGCGACCACCTTGGGCGTCCTGGTCTCGGCCACCCACCCCGTGATCCCCTCCCCCACCTTGAGGCTGACCCGTCCGACCATGCGTTCGTTGAGACCGTTGGTGGCGCTCAGCGTGAGCTCGCTCGGGTCGTTCCCGACCAGGTAGAGCGAGCAGACGTCGGTGCGGGTGGAGGCGGTGGTCTCGCGAATGATGAGGTCGACCAGATCGGAAGAGTCGACGGTGCTGGCCGCGGACTGCGACAGGCGCTGCAGGAACTCGAACTCCCGCAGCGCCTGGTTAGGTTCGGGAGCTCGCCGCGAGGCCGGAGGCATGACCCTAGATTAGAGCGCCGGCTCCATCCGGTATCTGTGTGCCAGGTACAGATTAGGTGGCGGCAAGGTGTACTAATGACCCAATGACCACTGGGGCCACGCCGCACCCGGGTCCCGAGTGCCCCATCCCCCGGTCGGGCGGTTCAGAATATTTGGATCGTGCCAGCCTCAAATCGGGGAACCAGACCATGGCGCTGACGGTGGCCCAGGCGGTGGTCGAGGTACTGCGCTCCGAGCAGGTCCCATTCGTCGCCGGCCTTCCCGGCAGCGGGGTGATGGACTACCTGGACGTGCTCTACGGAGCTCAGACGCCGCGCTTTGTGCTGGTGCGCCACGAGCAGGTCGGCGTACACATGGCGCTCGGCTACGCCGAGTTCACCGGGCGACCCGCCGCCATGCTGGTCTCGCGCTCGCCGGGAGCCTCGAACGCGGTCATCGGAGTCCAGGCGGCCTGGGCCGAGGGCTCGCCGCTGGTGCTCATCAGCTCCCACGTCAACTCCCAGGTGCGCGGCCTGGGAGCGTTCCAGGAGATCGACCTCGAGTCGCTCTTCCGGCCCATAACCAAGATGTCGGTCGAGGTCCGCGATCCCTCGCGCGTCGCCAGCGTGCTCCAGGAGGCGTTCCGGGTGGCCGTATCCGGCCGCCCCGGCCCCGTCCACGTCTCGATTCCGCTGAACTACCCCTCCCAGCCCTACGACCGGCCCCTGAGCCTGCCCAGCCGGAAGATCGTGGGTCGGCTCCTGCCCTCCCCGGCTGCGGTCGAGGAGATGGCGGGGATGCTCGCGCGTTCACGCCGCCCTGCGATCATCGCCGGAGGCGGGGTGACCAAGTCCGGCGCGGCCGAGGCGGTGATGGCCCTGGCGGAGCGGTTGGGCGCCGCGGTGACCAACAGCTGGGAGAAGAAGGCGGTGGCCGAAACCCATGCCCTGGCCACGGGCAACATCGGCCGCGGGGGTTCGGACGCCAGCGCCGCCGTGCTGCACGAGGCGGACGTGATCCTGGCCCTGGGCTGCCGCTTCTCTGAGTTCGCGACCGAGGACTACCGGATGCAGTTCACCGGCGAGCAGACCCTGATCCAGGTCGACATCGACCCGGCCGCGGTGGGCCGGGTGTACCCGGTCCAGGCCGGAGCCGGAGCGGACGCCAAGGCCACCGTGGAATTGCTCCTGGGAGCCCTGGAGGGAGTCGAGCTGGCGGGCGAGGCGGGATGGCCGGGGCGCATTGCCAAGCACAAAGAGGACTGGGCGGAGAAGATATCGATGGTCGATTGGGATCAGTACCCGATCATCTCCCCGCGCCTGGTTCGCGATCTGCGAGGAGTGCTGAGCGACGACGCCGTGGTGGCGTCTGATTCGGGCAACTTCAACTATTGGTTGGAGCGCTACTTCCCGGCCACGATTCCCGGAGCCTACCTCTATCCCGCCGCGGTTGGACCGATGGGGTGCGGATTGCCCGGCGCCATGGGAGTCAAGGTCGCGTTTCCGGAGCGCCAGGTGGTCGCGGTCGCGGGGGACGGCGGCTTCGCCATGACCATGCAGGACCTGGAGACCTGCGTGCGCGAGCACATCGACGTCGTGGTCGTGGTGGTCAACAACTTCGGCTATGGCAACATCAAGATTCGCCAGCAGACCAAGTTCGGCAACCGCCTGATCGGCTGCGAATACGACAATCCCGACTTCGCTGCCCTGGCGGAGCTCTTCGGAGCCCATGGCGAGCGGGTCACCCGGCCCGAGGAGATCACCCCCGCGCTCGAGCGGGCGCTGGGCGCGGGGCGCCCGGCGGTGGTGGACGTCCACGTCGATCCCGAGGAGATCTGCACCGCGACCATCGACAGCTGGTGGTAGCCGGGCCCGAGGCAGGCTAGATCGGCGATCCGGGGATGAAGCTCACGATCATGGCCAGAGCCGCCAGGGTCATGATCCCCGCGGTGAGCCAGGTCAAGGCCAGACTTAGGGGACCGCTCGCGCGCTTGCCCATGACCCTGCGGTCGGAACCCAGGAGCACGATCAAAACCACCAGCGGAGGCGCCACGACGCCGTTGATGACCGCGACGTAGAAGAGCGCGCGAATGGGGTCGATGTGGAGGAAGTTCATACCCAGCCCAGACAGGGTGGAGACGGCCATGATGGCGTAGAACGTGGGCCGGTAGCGAGGCCGCGAGGCGAGGCTGCCGCGCAGTCCGAAGAACTCTTTGACCGCGTACGCCGCCGAGCCGGACAGGATGGGGATGGCCAGCAGCCCGGTGCCGATCAGACCCAGAGCGAAGGCGACGCTGGAGAACGATCCGAGCAGGGGGCGGAGCGCGGCCGCGGCCTGGGTGCCGGTCTCAACCGCGGTCTTGCCGTGGGCGTGGAGCACCGCCCCGGTGGTGAGGATGATGAAATACATGACCAGGTTGGAGAAGAACATCCCGATCAGGATGTCGGCCCGCGCGGCGCGCAGCTCCGACCGCTTGACGCCCCGCCGCTCGGCCTCCCTGGTCAGCCCCGCCGCCCGCATCTCGTCCACCTCCGAGGAGGCCTGCCAGAAGAAGAGATAGGGCGAGATGGTGGTACCGAGAACGGCGACCAGGGCGGTGACGAAGGTGCCATTGAACTCGATATGGGGAATCAGGGAGGCGAGCAGAATCGTCGCCAGCGGGGGATGGGCGATGAACCCCGTGATCACGTAGGCGAACAGAACCAGGGTCAGCCACTTGAAGACGCGAAAGATCAGCTGGTAGCTGACGAACAGCTGCAGGCCGAGAACCAGGGCGGCGGCGAGCACGACGAGCACGATCTGGGAAGGATGGCGCGGGGTCAGCATCGCGACGCCGGTCGCCACCGCCCCCAGGTCAGCGCCGACGTTCAGGGTGTTGGCCACGAACAGCGCCAGGATCGAGACCCCGATCAGCCAGGCGGGGAATCGTCGGCGCAGCGCCACGCCCAGCCCCACCCCGGTGTGGAGGGCCACACGGGCACACAGCTCTTGGACCGCGGCCATCAGGGGGAAGGTGAAGATAGGAGTCCAGAGCATGCCGAGCCCGAACTGGCTGCCCACCTGGGAATAGGTGCCGATCCCGCTCGGGTCGTCGTCGCTGGCCCCGGTTATGAGCCCCGGGCCCAGGATATGCAGCCACGCCTTGGGACCTCCGCGCGCGGCCTCGCCCAGGGTTGCACGCCCGGGCCTGGGGGGCTGCGCTGAAATACTGTTCGCCTCGGAGTCGCCCTTGAGCAGGCGCCCGGGCTCGGGCTCCCGGTCCGGGCCCAGGCTGACCGCGGCCAGCAGGGGATCTTGAATCGGGCTTCCAGGCGTGGACGTATCGTCGTCGGCTGCCTCGCCGTCTGTCCGGTGCGCAGGGGGAGAAGCGGAATGTGAGCGAGAACGCTTCCGCTTCGCCATTGAGTGCCATGCTATCACTTTTAGTGCTACCTATAAACCAGGCACGGCCGCTGACGTCCCCATAAACTCAAGCCCTGTGGAGGAGAAAGGAGCCCCCTCCGGCTCCAGCCGTCGGGACCAAGAGCCTTGGGTTCCCGGGTCGACGGCGAGGGAAGCGAACTCATGGGGCTAGAACTGGTGCCGGCAGACGAGCCGCTGGAGATGTTCCGCCGGCTCCTGGCCGATACCGCGGTCGAGCTGGAGAGCGCCACCTACGTCGAGGAGTGGTGGCTGCCGTCGCGGGGCCGCTTGCCCGTATTCGACGTCGAGCCGCTGCGCGCCTACGCGGTGGAGGAGGAGAACCGCGAGCGCCTGGCCCGCCTTCTCGCCTCCTATGTGCGCGTGGTCAGC
This sequence comes from Nitrosotalea sp., assembly GCA_035534295.1. Taxonomy (GTDB): domain Bacteria; phylum Chloroflexota; class Dormibacteria; order Dormibacterales; family Dormibacteraceae; genus DATKQJ01. The sequence goes on along the minus strand of DATLSE010000064.1, from coordinate 5,144 downwards.
GGCAGCGTGTGGGAGAGGAGCCGCGGGCGCTGGCGCCGGCGCCGGTACAGCGAGCTGAATCCGCTCGACCTGGCCGAGTCGGGAGCCTTCGCCAGACTCGGCGACCTCTGCTTGTTTCGCTCCGGCGTCTTCCCTGAGAGCGTCGCCCATCAGAGCCTGGAACCCCGGCATTTGGGTCGCCTGGCGCAGCTATTGGAGGCCGATCCAGGTGAGCTGGCCCGCGCGCGCGACCCCTTTTGGGAGGTCGAATGGATTGGAGCCAAGGCCTATCTGCGCGCCGGCGAGAGCGGCGTGGCCGGAGACTTTAGACGCGCTCGACGGCTCCTGAACCGGCTCACCGCCACCCGACTCTTCCCGATTCGAGAACGCTGGTTCCAGGGCGGCGCGCCGGGCTAGAGCAGAACTGCGCGCCGGTACCCGTCAGTCCGCCCAGCAGCGCAAGCGAGCTCCGGGCCGGCGCGGTTTACCGGCCGATCCAACCCGAGCCAATTGGAGCCCGCCCGAGGGCGGCTAGGCACTCCCTTCCGCCTCCCTATCATGGGAGGGGGGACACGGTCATTGGCCGGCCGGCCAACAGACCGATCGGTCCACACCATCAGTTGGAGGCGTTGGCAGATGCAGATTACAGCCGGCGACAAAACTTTCTGGATCGACTGGGACGTCCCCGTGGCGATGGAGGACGGGGTTGTGCTCAGCGCCGATGTCTACCGCCCGCTGGAGGGCAGGCATCCGGTGGTCCTGACCTACGGACCCTACGCCAAGGGTCTGGCTTTCCAGGAAGGCTACCAGCGGCAGTGGTCGCAGCTCGAGCGCGAGGCACCCGAGGCCCTGGAGGGGTCGACCAACGCTTATCAGAACTGGGAGGCGGTGGATCCTGAGAAGTGGGTCCCCGATGGCTACGCCTGCGTCCGAGTCGACTCGAGGGGGGCCGGACGCTCCGAGGGTTTCATGGACGTGTGGACCCCACGCGAATTTCAAGACCTCTACCAGTGCATTGAGTGGGCAGCGGCTCAGAGTTGGAGCACCGGCAAGGTGGGGTTGCTCGGCATCTCCTACTACGCGCAGAACCAGTGGCAGGTGGCCGCCCTCAATCCCCCCCATCTGACGGCGATGATTCCCTGGGAGGGGGCGTGCGACTGGTACCGGGAGGTCTTCTACCACGGCGGCATGCTGAGCGGCTTCGCCTCCAGCTGGTACCCGAGGCAGGTGGTCTCGGTGCAGCACGGCGTGGGCGATCGAGGCTGGCGCAATCCCAACACGGGGGAGGCGGTCTCCGGACCCCAGACCCTGTCCCCAGAGGAACTGGCGCGCAATCGCTCGGACCTGCCCGCAGAGATCAAGAAGCATCCTCTCAACGATTCCTTCCACTCCGAGCGCACGCCGGAGCTATCGCGGATCTCAGTCCCGCTACTTTCGTCCGCCAACTGGGGCGGGCAGGGTCTACATCCCCGAGGCAACTTCGAGGGATTCATGGGAGCCTCCTCCACGCAGAAGTGGCTGGACGTCCACGGAGACACCCACTTCACCTGCTTTTACAACAACTACGGGCTGCCGATGCAGAAGCGCTTCTTCGACCACTTCTTGAAGGGCGAGAACAACGGCTGGGAAAACGAACCTCGGGTCCGGCTGCAGATCCGCCACTCCGACGGCCGATTCGTGGAGCGACACGAGCGGGAATGGCCCCTGGCGCGCACCGCCTGGACCCCCTATCACCTGGACCTTTCGAGCCTCGGCTTCAGCGCCACCCCCCCCGGGGAGGCGCAGAGCCTTGACTATTCGGCCGCCGGCGACGGGGTTACCTTCTCCACGGTGCCCTCGAAAGCCCCGCTCGAGCTCACCGGGCCGGTCGCGGTCAAGCTCTTCATCTCCTCCTCCAGCATCGACGCCGACATCTTCTTGGTGCTCCAGGTCTTCGACCCCGAGGGGAAGGAGGTTGTGTTCCAGGGCTCCAACGACCGCAACACCCCGATCGGCCTCGGCTGGCTACGCGCCTCCCACCGCCGCCTCGATCCCGACCGCAGCCGGCCCTGGCGCCCCTACCACCGGCACGACCGCTTGGAGCCCCTGACCCCGGGTGAGATCTACGAGCTGGACGTTGAGATCTGGCCCACGTCGATTGTGGTCGAGCCCGGTTACCGGCTCGCCCTCAACGTGAGGGGACGGGACTATGAGTACCGGGGCGAGGTGGGAGAGGAGATGCGTTCCCTCGGCTACAAGGGTTGCGGGCCCTTCGTCCACAACGATCCCGATGACCGCCCGCCCCAGATCTTTGGCGGTGAGGTGACCATCCACAGCGGACCCAACACCCCCTCGCACATTTTGCTGCCCGTGATCCCGACTACTTGACCCCGCGTCGGTCCCGTGGAATGAGCCCACGACGCGACGCCCGCTCCTCGCTTTAGACCGCGGTCCACCCGCCGTCCACTGGGAGGGTGACGCCCGTAACCATGTCGGCGTCTGGCCCGGCGAGGTAGACGGCGGCAGCAGCCACCTCCTCGGGTCTGGCCAGGCGCCCGGCCGGGGTCTGCCTCAACACCTCCTTCAAGCGTCCTCGGCGCCTGAAGTAGGAGGCGGTGAGTGGAGTCGCCACGAAGGTGGGCGCGATGGCGTTGACCTGGATGTTGTGCGGCGCCCATTCCACCGCCAGGGCTCGGGTCAAGTTCACCAGGCCCCCCTTGCTGGCCGCATAGGCGGCGCGCTCGACGCTGCCCACAAGGCCAAAGGTCGAAGCCAGGCTTATCACCTTGCCCCGGCCGCGGGGGATCATCAACCGAGCCGCCGCCTGGGCCAGGAAGAAGGCGCCCTTTAGGTTGACGTCGACGACACGGTCCCATTCCTCGGGCTCCAGGTCCACGGAGGGCTTGCGCACAATGGTCCCGGTGCAGTTGACCAGAACGTCGAGCCCGCCAAAGAGGTCGGCGGCCTGGTCCACCGCCCGCCGGATGTCGGCGACGTCGGAGGCGTCAACGGCCAGCCAGCGCGCCACTCCGCCCGACCCCTCGATCGCTCCAACCAGCTCCTGCAGCTGGCCCTGGCGCTGCGGGAGGTCGGAGAGCACCACCTGGGCGCCCTGGGCCACCAGGGCCCAAACCACGCTCTCCCCGATCCCGCCCGCAGCTCCCACCACCAGTATCGAGCGGCCACCGAGGCGGGCAGTACCTTGAGCGGACGCGGGGACGACCATGGCCCGCCCATTCTATGATCCAAGCTCGCGCCTGGCCGCCACGCGGCAGAGTTTCGGGCTCCAGTCGCCAGGGCATTACGGCCGCTGAACGCTCGCCCGCCGATCTGACTCAAAGTCCGCCGCCAACTCGGCCCACACAATCTCGCCTCATGGCGTCGGCAGGCGCCAGCCCGTGCTTGGCGTCTGCGGTTAGCACGTCTAGCACGACGTTGGTGTCAATGGCCGTGATCATCCTCGAAGATCGGGCCCCCGGACACGCCGCGCGAATTCTTCGATCGGCTCACCAAGTTTCAGGCTCCCATAAACCTCTGCGACAGGGTCGCTGGAGGGTCGACTCCGGCAGAGCGCCTGAACAGAGCAGCGCAGCCGTGAGAGAACCGGCTCGCTCCGGCTCGTTGCAGCGGGGCGGAAAGAGTTGCGGACGGCCTCCCGGGTTGCGCCGCCCCCCCATCCACTGCCCGAAGTTCAGCCGGTCAGAACTCCTGGGGCGAGTGTGCTCTTACGAGCGAGCGACGCTGGTGCGGCGCTCGGCCCCCTCGATCACCTTCAGCGATTCCCGAATGAAGGCTGGGATGTCATCGGGCTTGCGCGACGTGACGAGGTTGCGATCCACCACCACCTCTTCGTCGACGACATCGGCGCCCGCCTTCCGGAGGTCCTCCAGGACGGTCTTCCACGCCGTCATCCGGTGCTGCTTGTAGGTGTCGGCCGTGAGCAGCAACTGAGGACCGTGACAGATGGCGAAGACGGGCTTTCCAGCATCCATGAATGACCGCGTGAACGCCACCGCCTCCTCATGAGAGCGCAGCTTGTCGGGAGATGAACCCCCGGGGATGAGCAGCGCATCAAACTGCTCTGGAGATACCTGGCCGAAGGTCGTCTCTACGGTCGCCGTCTCCCTGCCCTTGCTGCCCTGGAGCTGGACGCCTGCTTCCAATCCGATCACGACGACCTCGTGGCCGGCTTGCTTGAATGCGTCGTAGGGCAGCTGGAACTCCGAATCTTCGAACATCGGGCCGAGTACGCAGGCGATCTTCATCGAGAACCTCCTCGAACATGGAAAACGATCAGCACTAATCCCACGTTACCCCACCCAAGCGGTCCCGAGTCGACCGGAGCGCCTCGAGTAGCCGTGACGCCAGTGGTGCCGCGAGCGAGCTTGCCGAGGCTAACGCTTGTAACTCATGGGCCAGACGGATTTAGGTGCCCCAGGCCCCCGCTGAGCGGGCACCGGGCCTGGAGTGTGGCTGGGATCGCAGGCAGATACTGGCCGCCATAACGACCGGGATAGCACGTGTAGTTAGCGATTGTGCCTATAATGCGTGTGATGGCAGGCACTAATCGCCTAGAATCGACGTGGACTGACCAGGCGATTCTGGCAGAGCTGGGCACGCGACTGAGCCGATACCGGCTGGAGAAAAACTTCACCCAGTCCGCCCTGGCGCTGGAGGCTGGCGTAAGTCGAAGTACGGTCGAAAAGCTCGAATCCGGGGGCGTTGTCACACTGGACAGCTTCATTCGGATACTTCGCGTCCTTGGCTTGGTATCTCGATTGGACAGCATTATTGCCGAACCGACGCCAAGTCCAATTCAGATGCTCGAAAGCTCGCGAAGTCTGCGGCGGCGGGCATCCAGACGCCGTGACTCCAAAGCCGGACCGTCGGCATCGACCTGGCGCTGGGGGCCTGAGGCCCCGGCTATTCGATGAGCACAACGGCGGCAGTCAGGCTCTGGGGCAAGGTGATTGGAGCTGTATTCCAGCCCGATGACTCTGGGACCGCCATCTTCGAGTACGAACCGGCATTCGTTGGCAGTGGAATTGAGGTATCGCCGATAGAGATGCCGCTGCAAGCAGGCACCTTCAGCTTTCCCGAATTGTCCCATCAAAGCTTCCGGGGCCTGCCGGGATTACTGGCTGACTCGCTACCGGATCGCTTCGGGAACGCACTGATCGATGCCT
>DATLSE010000063.1:0-40638 GCA_035534295.1 Nitrosotalea sp. | reverse complement strand
CTTGCCGGGCGCGCGCCCGGCAAGGCTGCTATAACCGGGCGGTGAGCTCATCCATCATCGCCATCGGCGACGAACTCCTGAGCGGCTTCACGCTCGACACCAACTCCCACTGGCTGTCCGAGCGCCTGCGTCTGCTCGGCTTCCCGGTCAAGCGCCGAACCACCGTCCAGGATCGCAACCGCGACATTGCAGAGCAGGTCCAGCGCGACCTCGCCGACCCCGAGCTGGAGGCCATCTTCTGCTCTGGAGGATTGGGCCCCACCCCGGACGACCGCACCCTGGAGGCGATCGCCGAGACCCTGGATCGGGAGCTCGTCGAGGTCCCCGAGATCACGCTCAAGATCGAGCGTCGGGTGGCCCAGCTGGTCGAGTCCGGGGTGGTGCGCTCGGCCCAGGTGACCGAGGGCAACCGGCGCATGGCGTTCGTCCCGGCCGGCTACGAGCGGGTGCTGAAGAACAGCTACGGCATGGCTCCCGGCCTCTGCTACCGCGTGGACCAGCACCTGCTCTTCATCCTGCCCGGGGTCCCGCCCGAGCTCAAGGGGATCTTCACCGAGGAGATCGAGCCCAGATACCTGTCCGGGCGGCCCGGGGCGGTGGTTCAGGAGATGAGATTCCGCTTCGCGGTCGAGGCCCGCTTCTACCCCGTGATGCGAGAGCTGGAGACCACCCACCCCGACGTCTCGGTCGGCTCCTATCCCAACTCGGAGACGCGCGAGCTCACCATCCGCGCCCTGGGGCAGGATCCAGACCGGGTCGCCGACGCCCTCGACGTGGTCCGCCGACGGGTGGCCGAGATGGGCCTGCAGCCACTCGACTGAGGGGCCCTAGTCGCCCTCGAACTCGGGTCGCTGCTTGGCCAGAAAGCTCATCACGCCGATCATGGCGTCGCGGCTCAGGGCGGAGCGGGCGAAGTTGCGGGCCTCGATCTCCAGGCCCTCGTCCAGGCTGAGCCCATAACCCCGGTTGACGGCGTCCTTGATCAGCCCCAGGGCCAGGGTGGCGGACTCCGCCAGGCGACCGGCGAGCTCGTCCACCGCGGCCGCCAGGGCCTCGGGGGGCGGCGCCAGATCGACCAGTCCCAGCTCCAGAGCCTGGGTCGCGCTCAGCCGGCGCGCCTCCAAGAGCAGGGGCAGGGCGCGGGCGCGCCCGATCAGGCGGACCAGGCGCTGGGTGCCGCCGGCCCCGGGCATGAGGCCGAGGGCGGCCTCGGTCTGGCCGATCCGGGCCTGCCCGTCGTCGACCATGATCCGGTAGTCGCAACAGAGGGCCAGCTCCAGGCCACCGCCCAGGGCATGACCGGAGATGGCCGCGATCACCGGTTTGGGGCACGCCTCAAGGCGCGAGAAGAGCCGGGCGCTGGCCAGGATGCGCTCGGCCAGGCGGTCCTCGGCGTCGGCGACCTCGCGATCGATGGCGCCCAGCGCGGCCAGGTCGGCGCCGACTGAGAAGTAGCGCGGAAGCCCGCTCTGCAGGATCACGACCCGGCACCCACGGTCGCCTCCCAGCTCATCGAAGGTGGCCGCCAGGTCGGTGAGCAAATCGTCCGCGATGGCATTGTTGCTCCCCCGGTGCATGGTCACTCGCGCCACCCCGCCTTTCAGCTCGAGGTCAAGGTTCGAGCTCATTCGACCTCCTCAGGCGGTGAACAGGGGCAGACCGCCGGCGACCTCGATCGCCGCCCCGGTGATGTAGCCGGCCTCTTCCGAACAGAGGAACGCGATCGTGGCCGCGATCTCGGCCGGCTCACCGAAACGGCGGAGCACCGATCGAGCCTTGAACCTCTCGTACATGGGGTTGGTCAGGGCGGCGGTCTGCCCGGCCTCGGACATGATGATGCCGGGGACCAGGGCGTTGGCGGTGATGCCGTGGCGGCCGCCCTCCAGCGCGGCGGTGCGCATCAGGCCGAGCAATCCGGCCTTGCTGGCCGAGTAGCTGGCCTGGCCGAATCCGCCCATGGTGCCGGCAACCGAGCTCATGTAGACGATGCGCCCATAGCCCTGCTCCACCATGTGGGGCCACACCTCCTTGGTGCAGTTGAAGCTCCCGGTCAGGTTGACCAGGATGTCGCGGTCCCAGAGCGCGTAGTCCATGGCCCCGATCTGGGCCGTGTTGTCCAGGGTGGCGGCGTTGTTGACCAGAATGTCGATCCGTCCCAGGGTCTGGCGGACCCGGGTCATGACCTCCGCCACCTGGGTCCGGTCGGTCACGTCCATCCGGATCGCGGTCGAACGCCGCCCCAGACGCCTTATCTCCTCCGCCGTCGCGTTGGCGTAGACCCAGCCCTGGGAGGCTGCCAGGCTGGCCAGGGCTGAGTTGGCCCCGCGCGCGGTGACCTCCAGATCGGGATCGTCCTCGAGCAGGATGTCGGTCAGCACCACGTCCGCGCCCTGGTGGGCCAGCGTGAGCGCGTCCTCGCGTCCCAGGCCGCGGGAGGCGCCGGTAACCAGGGCCACCCTTCCGGTGAGATCGAACATCCCCTACACCTCCCCCCCGGCGGCTGCAGCCGGATCCGACGGCTCCTCCGAGGCGAGTTCGGCCTCGGCCCGGGTCAGCACCGCCTCCCCGTCCTGGTTCACCGCCTCCAGGCGCATGAGCCCCGCCTCCAAGCGGGCGCTGAAGGTGACGGTATCACCCGGGCGGACCATGCCCGCGAAGCGGACTCGGAGCCGGCGCAGCGGCCGCCCCCCGGCCAGCCGCGCGGCCAGACCCATCTGCAGCATGCCGTGCGCGATGACGTCATCCAGGCCCGCCTGCCGCGCCCGCTCCGGATCGATATGGATCGGGTTGAGGTCGCCGGAGGCTACAGCGTAGCGAGCGATCTGCTCCCGGGTGAACCTCACCTCGAGCGAGCTCACGCCTCCTCCCCCCGGATCACGAAGAGGGCCCGAGAGAGGCAGAAGGGGTCAACCTCGCCCTCCCTCACGACCGCGGTCTCAAGGCTCAAAAAGCGCATCCCCCGGCGGGTCACATCGGATCCAACGCGCCCCTGGGCGACCACGCTCTCGCCCCGCTCCGGCTGCCGCCGCCACTCGAACTCCTGCTCGGCGTGCAGCAGCCGGCTCAGGTCGACCGCCGCCTCGGGATCGGCGAAGAGCTGGGGCACGGTGGTGCCGAGGGCGTAGACCGCGGCGTAGGTGGGCGGAATCGGCCCTCCCGGCTCCAGCCCAAGCGCGGCGGCAAAGGCGTCCACGTGCTCGGATTCGATCAAAAAACGCACCTCGGGGTAGGTCCGCCCGATCAGCGAGGCCACGTCGAATCCCCGCCCTGCATGCGATACACGTCGAGCTCGTGGCGACGGCTCTCCGCCGCCTCGCGGTCGTCGAAGAAGATGAAGTGGCCGCGCCCGTGCACGTACCAGCCCCCGCCCTCGTCCCGGGTCACCTTGACCTGAGGCAGATCGACGTCGTAGACCTGGCCCGAGGGCGAGACCTTAAGCCGGGCCACCATGACCTCGGGGGAGGCAGCCGCTCACGACACCTCCTCGTCCTCTTCGACCAGGCGCAGGCTGCTCTTCTGGGAGAGGCCCAGGTGGCGGGCGAAGAAGCCCGCCACGCGCTCGACGTAGAGCTGGCGGTCGTCGAAGTAGGCGGCGGCGTGACCTGCCCCCGGCACCACCCAGATCTCGCGCGGACCCCGGTAGGCGTCGTAAAGGTCGCGCGCGTGGCGAACGCCGGTCACCGCGTCCGCGCCCCCGTGGATGAAGAACAGGGGACGCGGCTCAAGTCCGCTCAGGACGCTGATGGGAGAGGCATCGACGAGCCGAGCCCCGGTCCGCAGGCGCAGCCAGAGGCCGAGGACGGCCACCAGGGGTCTGCCGGGCAGCCCCAGCGTGCCCCGCACGGTCTCTACCAGGACGCGCCTCAGGTCGGCGAAGGGGCTGTCCAGGACCAGGGCCTCGACCGCGGGGTCGCCGGCTGCGACCAGGAGCGAGACCGAGGCGCCCATCGAGTAACCCAGAAGCCCGATCCGGGCCCCGCGCACTCGGCGCCGAGCAAACGCGATCGCCGCGCCCAGCTCCTGGACCTCGTGCACGCCCAGGGTGGATCGCCCACCCTGCGAACCCGGCATTCCTCGATAGGAGTAGCAGAGGACGTTGAAGCCCTTGCGCCAGAGGGCGACCGCGATGCCCAGCGAGTCCTGGCGCCGGCCCCGGCGGGGGGAACTGAGCACGATCACCTGCTGATGGCCGGGCTGGCGCAGGAACCAGGCCCCGAAACGGACCCCGTCCGGGGTGCTGAGCTCGACGTCCTCGTGGTCGACCTGGAACTCGAACGGGGTGAAGCGGAAGTCGTCCTGAGTCAGCCCCCGCTCAGAGCGCCAGAGGCGGCGGTGAAACTGCGCGCACAGGCCCAGGTACAGGGCCGCGAGCAGGGCCAGTACGCCTAATGGAACGAGCCAATCATGGTTCACCGACTGCCTTCGATCAGTCTATGCCCTATCTCGGGCGGCCTTGGCCGTGACCCCGGCCTCCGCCTCCTCCAGGCGCCCGACGGCGAAGAGAAGAAGACTCAGGCGGTTCAGGTAGCGCCGCGCCCGGGCGTGCTCCTGATCCGAGCTCCGCTCCAGGCTGACCAGCCGGCGCTCCGCCCGCCGCACCACGGCCCGCGCCAGATCGATGGCGCCCGACCCCGGGCTCGCCCCGGGCAGGATGAAGTGGGAGGGCATCGTGATTGCAGCCTCGACCTCGGCCAACCGCCGGTCGAGCCCGGCCAGGTCGTCGTCGCCGATGCCACCAAACTCGCCCGGGCGCACACTCGCGAGCTCGGCCCCGAGCCGGTAGAGAGCCCCCTGGCACTCCTCCAGGATCTCGGCTGCGGCCGCCGAGCGGGCCAGGGCGCGGGCCAGCCCGATCGCGCTCGAAGCCTCGTCGACGGCGCCACAGGCCTCGATCCGCGGATCGTCCTTGGGCGTGCGCCCGCCGCCCAGGAGCCCGGTCTGGCCGTCGTCGCCGGTCCCCGCCAGCTCCAGGAGCGTTTTGTTCCGGCGTGGCATCGCCGCCAAGCCTAATCGGAGCCGGACCCGGACGCCAGGGGCTCCGGTCAGGGCTCCAGCAGTTCCAGCACCTCACCCAGGCTGCGCTCGGCAAGCGAGTCCAGGCGCAGGTCGGCGGCGCTCAGGTCGTGCTCCCGGGTCAGGCTGCTGGGCACCGCCAGGCAGCGGAATCCGGCCGCCTTGGCCGCCGCCACCCCGCTCTCCGAATCCTCCAGGGCGAGGCCCCTGGCGGGTTCGATGCCCAGACCGGCGGCGACGGCCAGATAGACCGCGGGATCGGGCTTACCCCGGCCCACGTCGTCGCGACAGCGCACGCAATCCCAGCCCTCCTCGAGTCCCAGGCGGCGAAGATTGGTGGTCACCCAGAGCCTGGTCGAGCTCGACGCCAAGCCCAGGCGCAGCCCCCGCGAGCGGGCCTCGGAACGCCACTCCAAGACCCCCTCCAGGACCGGCATCTGGGTCATCAACTCCTCCACCCGCAGCCGTCGGGCCTCCGCTATCCGATCGCGGTCGAGGCGGCGCCCGAGCCGGCGCTCGAGCTCGGCGTGGGTGTCGTGGTAGTTGCTGCCGTGGCCGATGATGCCCTTCCAGAACTCCAGCTCGAGCTCCTCGCCGTGCTCCCCATAGAGCTCCGCCCAGGCCCGATAGACCGGGATCTCAGAATCGACGATGAGCCCGTCGAAGTCGAAGACGAGCGCGGCCAGCACCGCTCCATGATGGCCAAGCCGCCGCTGAGGCGCCGGATGCTGTATCAAGATCGGCGTGTTGAGCGCCCCCTCCGGCCCCGGGCCCAGCCCCGGTGAGGAGCGTCTGCTCCGAGGCGAGGCCAGATTCGTCGACGACATCCCCCTCGGTGACGGACTGATCGCCACCTTTTATCGCAGTCCGCTCGCCCACGCACTCATCCGGAGGCTGGATCTGGGCCCGGCCAGAGCCCGACCGGGGGTGGTCGGGGCCTACGCCGCCGCCGACCTGGATCTGCCCGCGCGCCTTCCCTTCGCCCTGTTGGATCCGGTCTTCGCCCGGCCCGCCCTGGCCCGGGAGCGGGTGCGCTTTGTGGGCGAGGCGATGGCGGTGGTGGTGGCGAGCTCGCGCGCAGCCGCGGCCGACGCCCTGGACTGGGTGGAGGCGGACTTGGAGCCGCTCCCCGCGCTGGTCGCGCCCGAAGCTGCGCTCGACCCCGGGGCCCCGATCCTGTTTCCCGAGCTAGGTTCCAACCGCGCCTTTGAGACCGCCTACGGCCAGGATCAGGATCCCCTCCAAGGAGCCGAGGTGGTGGTTTTGGGCCGGATTCAAAACCAGCGCCTGGCCCCGGTGCCGATTGAGTCCAACGCCTTCATGGCCGAGCCCGACGGCAGCGGTGGGCTCCTGCTCTACGCCTCCACCCAGAGCCCCTATCAGGTCCGCGACTTCGTCGCCGACTGCCTGGATCTGCCCGAATCGGCGGTGCGCTGCGTGGCTCCGGCCGTGGGCGGGGCCTTCGGGGGCAAGCTGCAGGTCTATCCCGAGCAGGCCGTCGTCGCCGCCCTGGCCCTGCGCCTCAAGGCGCGCGTGCGCTGGATCGAGTCGCGCTCCGAGAACCTGGTCGCGATGACCCACGGGCGAGGACAGGACCAGAGGTTTGAGCTGGCCGCCGACGCCCGGGGACGCTTGCTCGGACTCCGGGTGGAGATCCTCGCCGACGCCGGCGCCTACCCCGCTCAGGGCGCCTTCCTGCCCCAGATCACGGGCCAGATGCTGTGCGGCCCCTACCTCATCCCGCGCGTCTGCTTCCACGCCGTCTCGGTCGTGACCAACACCACCCCCACCGCCAGCTACCGCGGCGCCGGCCGGCCCGAGGCCACCTTGCTGATCGAGCAGGCGATGGACCAGCTCGCGCGCCGGCTGGGCCTGGATCCGCTCGAGATCCGGCGCCGCAATCTGATCCCGGCCTCGGCCCAGCCCCACTCCACGGCCAGCGGCGTCACCTACGACAGCGGGGACTACGCCGCCGCCCTCGATCACCTGCTGGAGCTCGCCGACTACCCCCGCTGGCGGGCCGAGCAGGCGCGACGGCGGGCTCAGGGGGACACCGAAGAGCTCGGCATCGGTCTTTGCTGCTACGTCGAGATGACCGCTCTCGGCTCCCTCACCGAGTACGCCGGCGCCACTCTCGAGCCCGGTGGCCGAATCTCGGTCCGGGTCGGCACCCAGGACAGCGGCCAGGGTCACGAGAGCGCCTACGCCCGCATCGCCGCCCAAGCCCTGGGCCTGTCGGAGTCGATGATCTCAATCCATGAGGGGGACACCGGCGCCCTGTCGCGGGGCGACGGCAGCAGCAGCTCGCGCTCCATCCAGCTCGGAGGGGCGGCCGTCCACGCCGCCTGCGAGCGGCTCTTGGAGTGCTGCCGGGAGGAGGCCGCCCGGCGCCTGGACGAACTGGTCGGCGTCGTCTCCTGCGTGCCCGGAGGGTTCAGAGCGCCCGGGGGAGCCGAGGTGAGCTGGGCCCAGCTGGCCCTGAGCGACCCTCCCCCGGCGGGGGAGGCGGACGAGTTCTTCGAATCCAGCTTTCCCTTCGGCGCCCACATGGCCGTGGTCCTCCTCGACACCCAGACCGGGCAGGTGCGCTGGCTTCAGCACTACGCCGTCGACGACTGCGGCCGGCTCATCGACCCCGCTCGCGCGCGGGGTCAGATCCAGGGCGGGGTGGTGCAGGGAGCCGCCCAGGCGCTGAGCGAGGAGGTGGTCTTCGACGCCCTGGGCGTGCCCCTGGGCGCCGGCCTTTTGGACCACGGCATCCTGAGCGCGTGCGAGGTCCCCGACCTTATTTCAGCTCAGCTTGAGACCCCCGCCCCGGGTCATCCCCTGGGCACCAAGGGGGTGGGGGAATCGGGCACCACGGGGGCCACGCCAGCGCTCCTGGGCGCGATCCAGGACGCGCTCGGCGGCTCTGGCTCAGAACTCCAGATGCCGGCCCACGCCGAGCGTGTGTGGCGCGTGGCTCGGGCCTCGGAGCGGGATTGAACCTTATGCGCCGGCGCCGTCGGATGACGGCCCTGGCCCTGGCCGGGCTGCTCGTGCTCCTGGCCTGGGCCCAGCTTCATCGCCCCATTCCCCTCCCCCAGGGCCAGCTCTTGCTCCCCACCGCCCGGGCCTACACCGCCCCCCTCCGGCCCCCCTGGCCGTCGGGCGGGGAGGCGGCGATCGGGGCTCAGGGGCTGGGGCTGTGGGGCGCCTCGGGCTCGCTCGAGCACCCCATAGCGAGTCTGACCAAGGTCATGACCGCGCTCACCGCGCTCGAGCTCAAGCCCCTCGCCCCGGGCCAGACCGGCCCCACCTGGACCGTCTCCGCCGCCGATGCGGCCGCCTATCAGTCCGAGGCGGCCCAGGGCCAGTCGGTGGTCCAGGTGGTGGCGGGAGAGCAGCTCAGCGAGGAGCAGCTGCTGGAGGGGATGCTGATCCCCTCGGGCAACAACTTCGCCCTCATGCTGGCCGAGCAGGCCGCTGGTTCTGAGGCCCAGCTCGTCACCGACATGAATCGACGCGCCGCCCGCATGGGGCTGCGCCACAGCCACTTCGCCGATGTCAGCGGCGCCTCCGACCACACGGTGAGCGCGCCCGCCGACCTGGTCAGCCTGGGTGAGGCCGCGATGGCGGAGCCCGTGATCGCCGGCATCGTGGCCCTACCCCAGGTCCAGCTGCCGCTGGCTGGGATGGTCTACAACGTCAACTACGTGCTGGGCCAGGACGGCATCGTGGGGGTCAAGACCGGATCCAGTCCGGGCGCGGGGGCGTGCTACCTGTTCGCCGCCCCCGTCCGCCTGGCCAGCGGGCGCAGCCTCTACCTGGTGGGCGCGATCCAAGACCTGCCCACTCTGGCGCTGGCCTTCAGCGCCGCCGAGCGCCTGCTCGACGCCGCCCGATCCGATCTTCAGGTTCTGCGTGTCGTGGCCCGGGGCCAGACCGTGGGCAGGCTCCAGGCGGCCTGGGGCCCGAGCACGCCGCTGCGCGCGGTCGAGGAATTAGACCTCGCCCTGTGGCCGGGCGAGAAGGTCCAGATGCGCCTCATCTCCGGCCCCCTACCCCTTCCCCTGGGGGTGGGCCAGGCACGATCCGAACTCGGCATCACCGCCGGTGCCCAGGACCTGCGGCTGCCCCTGTCCAATTCCCAGGCCCTGCCCGCGCCCTCGCGCACCTGGCGCCTCCTGCGCATCACCTGAGCTGCGAGCGACCGCGGCTCAAGTCGTGCCATCTCCCATAGGCTGGAGCTGATGCTTCGCGCCGCACTGGCCGTGCTCCTGGGCCTTGCCGCGTGCGCCTGCACGTCGGCTGCGGCATCCCCCGTGCCCCCCGTCACCCCCTCCCCGCTGCTGCCGGTGTCGAGCCTTTGGACGCCTCCAACCCAGATCCGCTCGAGCGGTCCGGCCCAACCCAAGAGCACGCCGTCCGCCTCGCCCCGGACGGCGCCCGGTCCGAGCGTAGGGCCCACCCCCGAGCACGGATACGACGTTTCCTATCCCCAGTGCGCCTCGGTTTTGCGCCCGGCCGGGGCGGGCTTTGCACTGATCGGAGTCAACGGCGGCAAGGCGTTCACGGCCAACCCCTGCCTGGGCCGGGAGTGGAGGGCGGCCCAGGGCACGGCGACGGCCTACCTGAATTCGGGCTACAACCCGGCCAACTATGCCAAGGCGCCGACGGGATGCCAGCGATTCGGCGCTCGCATCGCCGCCTCCGCCGCTCAGCAGGAGGCGTACGCCATCGGCTGCGGCGAGGCCGTGTACTCGCTCCAGGTCATCCATCAGGCCGGGATCGTGCCCAAAATCATCTTCTGGATCGACGTCGAGTCCTCCAACAGCTGGTCGACCCAGGATCTGTCCTTGAATCGCTACGCCCTGCAGGGAGAGTTCGACCAGCTCACCGGCCGCGGCTATCTGGTCGGCGTCTACTCCACCTTCCAGAACTGGGCCGAGATCACCCAGGACTGGACCGCCCCCACGGTAAGTGCCGACTGGCTGGCCTCGACCGCGGGGGCGCCACCATGCCCCGGGGTCGGGTTCTCTCGCGCCCCGGTCTGGTTGCGCCAGGATCCCTCGCCCTGGCCCTCGCCTGCGGTCGACTCCGACTGGACCTGCTGAGAGGTTTGGGGGGCCACCGCCAGAAGCCCCTCCAACCTCAGTCGACCCGAGCTCGGACGCCGGGCTACCGGGGAGAGGTGGGCTCCTCCAAAATCAGGCGCACGACCGGGATCTGGCGATCGGTCTGCTCCTGGTAGCGCCCAAAGTTGGGCGCTGAGCTGACGATGCGGCGCCAGAGCCGCTCGCGCTCCTCACCCGAGGTGATCTCTGGCCTCGCCTGGACCCGGCGTCCACCCTGCTCGACGAAGACGGCGTCGGGATGGCGAGCCAGATTCAAGAGCCAGGCTGGGTGGGACCGATCGCCCCCGGCCGAGGCCACCACGAGCAGATCGCGTCCATCCTTGAAGGCGGCCAGAGGGGTGGTCCGCTCGCGCCCGGTGCGCGCGCCGCGGGTGGTGAGCAGCACCATCGATCTCATGCCACGGCCGCGGAGCAGGCGGTAGGCGGCGCTGTTCACGGCGATCACCGCTCGCATCGCCCGGCCCCGCGGCATCGGCCGCCCCCGGCTCCCGGGAGGGGGCAGGATGAGCTCGGACGGCCCCTCCAGGGCCTCGCCGCCGTCGGGGCCCGGCCCCGTCCCGCCCTCAGGTGCCATCGCCCGGCCCGGGGTGAACACTGGGCGTGGATTCGATCTGCTCGCGCACCTCTCGCACCATCGCCAGGAGCGCGTCGGGAGCCAGGTGGGACTGCGCCTGAGTCACTGCCTGACCCGCCAGATAGGTGCTGAGAGGAGCCTGCCGGCGCGCACCTCGGTGGGCGACGGCAGCGGCCAGCAGGAGCAACTCCTCGGCCATCTCCTCACTCACCTGGGGTGGTTCGACCTCGGCCCCCGCGGCGGCGGCCGCCGCCGCCAGGCGCCCGCCGATCGTCTCCAGCGTGATCTCCGGCACCCCCCGAATATAGGGCCAACCCGGGCTCATGATGGGAGCGTGGGCGAACTGGCGGAGACGGCGACGCTGGCGCTGCTGGGCGGTGGGCGGAGCCGGCGGATGGGGCGGCCCAAGCTCCTGCTCGCGATGCCGGCCCAAGAGGGCGGCGGCGGCACCCTGCTCGAGTGGCTCTGCTCCCGCCTCGCCCCCGGCTTCGATGAGCTCTTGATCTGCGCGCCGCCGGAGCAGGTGCCGGAGCGCCTGCGCCAGCACGCCCGCCCCGACCTCCGTGCGGGCCTGGGGCCGCTGGCCGGTATCGAGACCGCGCTCCTGGCCAGCGCCAGCAGCCTGGTCGCGGTCGTGGCCACCGACATGCCCTGGGTCGGACCCGATGTGCTGGCGACTCTTCGCTCCGCGGTGCGGGGCCAGGAGGCGGCTGCAGCCTGCGCCGCGGGGCAGGTGGAGCCCCTCTGCGCGGTCTACCGAACCAGCGTGCTGGCTCGCGTGCAGCAGCGCTTGGACGATGGCCGGCTGGCCGCGCGGGGTCTGCTCGATGATCTCCAGGTGGTCCTGGTCGAGATTGATCCGGATCGGCTGCGCAGCCTCAACACGCCGGGCGACTACGAGCGCTTCCGCGGCTCCCTGGGCTGAGCGCGCCGGGCTCCAGGCGGGGCTCCAAGGCGGACCCGGAGCTGGGCCGAGGCGGCGTTTGCGCGCCGGCGCCAGATCCCGGTGACCGGGGACAGGGAGCGGTGGAAGCCGCGGTAGGAGCGCTCCCGGGCGACGAACTCGGCCTCGAGCCAGGTCAGGGTGCGATCCCAGTCCTGCTCGAACAGGGAGTTGAGGATGAAGGCGCGCCCGCCCTGGCGCAGACCGAGCTCGAGCTCGCCCGCGCAGCGGGCCAGATCAGAGCGGGTGATGATGACGCCGGAGAGAGCGGGGGCGAGAAGCGCGGGCGCCAGATCCCCATCCTCGAGCTCCGGGCCCGGGCCCGGGGGCGGCCGGCGCAGGCTGAGCGGGGCTACCGCCGGAGGCCCCAATTCGGCCCCCGCCTCGAGCAGCAGGCTCTGGAGCAGGTCGGCCCAGGCGGCGAAGAAGGCACCCCCCTGCACCCGCACCCGGTCCAGATAGAAGGGCAGCCAGCTGAGCAGGTGTTCCCACAGGAAGGCCTTCTGGGCGTGAGCCCAGCGCCCCCCTTGAGGTTCGGCTTCGGCGCGCTCGAGGAGTCCGGCGTAGAAGGCGAGCAGGGTCACCAGCTGGTCGGGTTCGGGCGGCGGCGCCAGGCCCAGGGCGCGCCAGAATCCGGCCACCAGATCGCGCGCCTCTCCACCCAGCATGCCCTCCGGCCCCAGGTGGACCGAGGCGTAGGGATAGAGCTGGCGGGAGAAGAGCTCGAAGTGATCCTCGGGCGCCGCCGGGGATGGCAGGCCCAGGAGCGAGGCGATCTCGGCGGTGGCGAGGCTGGGCGCCTCGGCGAGCTGGGCCAGCGCCCGCCAGAGCTCGGCGCGTTGGCTCAGGGGGTGCCCTGGGGGAGCTCGAAGTGCTCGGGGGCGGGCTTCAGCGGGCGCAGGAGCCAGCGCGGGCGCCGGGTGCCATCGGGTGAGTGCAGGGAGGCCGGGCGGGTCAGCTCGAGCCAGCGCAGGTAGGCCAGGTGGCTGCGCTCAAGGTCGACTTGGACGTCGCCCACCGCATCCTCGGGGCGGGCCCGGCTGACCCTCACCGCCTGGTGCCAGCAGTGCTGCCCCGAGATCGGATCCGGCTGCACGGCGAAGGTCAGGTTCTGGTGCACACCGACGTCGCGCCACCAGATCCGGGAGGTGTCGGGGTCGGATGAGGCGTACGGTGCGGCCCCGCTCCGCCGGTGGAGGCCGAAGTTGCTGCCCTCGCGCTCAAGCGTCACCTCCGCCATCAACTGGCGTTGCCCCGACCCCGATCCGCTGAGGCGCCAGCGGCCCATGTGGTGGCTGCACGCCACCACCCCGGGGCGGATGCCCTCGGTCACCCAGGCCCGGAGCACGAAGTGCCCGATCTCGGTCTCGACCCGGACCGAGTCCCCGGTGTGGATCCCCCCCAGGCGCTCGGCGTCGCGAGGGTGGAGCCAGAGCGGATTGGTGTGCGCGATCTCGTCCAGCCACTTCGAGTTGGCGCTCCGGGTGTGGACCTGGACCGGGAGCCTGAAGGTGCTGATCAACACCATCTGGTCCTGCGCCAGGCGCTCGGGGTGGACGTGGCTTTTGATGTAGCCCGGGATGGCGTGTTCAGGCCAACCCCACTCGGCCAGGGTGCTGGAGTAGAACTCAAGACGCCCGCTCGGGGTGGGGAAGCCGCGGCGGACGACGCCGTCGATGCGCACTCCCAGCGGCCGGCGCCCCTCGGCGTCGGCGGCAGGACCCGAGATCGGGACCAGATTGTCGCTGGGCGGGGCGGCGGCGGAGGTGTAGACCCGGCCGCTCTCATCGGTCACGGCCGCTTCGAGCTCGGCCGCCTCCGGCTCCTCCTCGTGCAGCGCGCCCACCTCACGATCGATCTCGAAGGCCCCGTAGCGACGCATGAACTGAAGCGGGGTCAGGCCCTCGGCCGCGGCGCGCTCGGGCAGCCCGGGCACTGAGTTCTCGAACATGTAGGCGTAGTACTCGTCCAGGCCGAGCTTGGTACCGGGCTCCCGGCGCGACTCAAACCAGCGCCGGATGCCCAGGCTGCCATCGGGATCGACGCGCCAGGAGAGCTCGATCCAGAACTCGTTCTCCTCCCAGACCTGGCCCGGGTTGACCTCCCTGGTGTCGAGCACCGGCCGCCCCAGGCGCTCCTGGGCAGCGCGCAGGACGGGCTGGCGGAAGCCCAGCCAGCGGCCGTTGTGGGTCTCGTAGGAGTGCACGTCGTGGCGCTCGGAGGCGTGCCCCATGGGGAGCACGTAGTCGGCGAAGTAGGCGCTCTCGTTCCAGGTCGGGGTGAGCGCGGCGTAGCAGCCGATCAGGCTCTCGTCGCTCAGCACCTGAACCCAATCGAAGCCGCCCGGGTTGGTCCAGACCGGGTTGTAGACGCGGCTGAAATAGAGCTCGAGATGGCCCCGGCCCTCCTTCAAAAAGTGGGGCAGCAGGAACGACATCTCGTTCAGGGCCAGGGGGTATTCGAGCGGCCAGGTGAGCGAGTTCCAGCGCGGCGGGTGGGGCGGGGTGTGGATGGGCCGGGGCACGTATTTGTTCCAGGCGTTGGGGAAGGTGCCCCCGGGCGTCGCCACCGCCCCCATCAGGGCGTTGAGCAGAAACAGGCAGCGCGCCACCTGCCAGCCCCCCAGATTGCCCGCCGTGGCCGAGCGCCAGGTGTGGGTGGAGAGCTGGCTTCCGGCCTCCGCCACGAGCTGGCTGACCTGCTCGATGACGTCGGCCGAGATGCCCGACTCCTGGGCCGCGTACTCGAAGGTGAACTCGGCGTAGGCCTCAAGAAAGGCCTGCTCGAAGTTTTCGAAGCTCGGTTCCAGATCCGGCCGGCAGCGGCGCAGGTACTCCTCCCAGTTCCACCATCGGCGCACGAAGTCACGGTCGTGGCGGCCGCGGGCGACCAGGTCGCGGGCGATGGCCAGGAGCAGGGCGGCCTCGCTCCCGGGCTGGGTGGCAAGCCAGTGGTCGGCGTGGGTGGCGGTGTTGGAGAGCCGGGTGTCGAGCACGACCAGCTTGGCCCCCGCAGCTCGCGCCTCGGTGATGCGCTGGGCGTGGGGGTTGAAGTAGTGACCGGCCTCGAGATGGGCGCTGACCAGAAGCATGAGGCGAGATCGAGCGTGATCTGGGCTCGGGCGGTCCATGCCCATCCAGAACTCGTACCCGGCCCGGCCGCCCGAGGAGCAGATGTTGGTATGCGAGTTGTGCCCGTCCACCCCCCAGGCGGCCAGCACGCGCTCGGTGAAGCCGTCCTCGCCCGGCCGCCCGACGTGATACATGATCTCGTTCTGGCGACCGCTGGTGACCGCACCCCGAATCCTCCCGGCGAGATCGTCTAAGACCTCATCCCAGCTCACCTCGGTCCAGCGATCCTCGCCTCGCGCCCCCGCCCGTCGCAGCGGGCGCAGGATGCGGTCGGGGTCGGTGATCTGGTTCAGCGTGGCCGGCCCCTTGGCGCAGTTGCGTCCGCGCGAACCGGGATGCTCGGGGTTGCCCTCGAACTTGCGCACGGTCAGGCTCTCGCGATCGACGTAGGCCAGTAGCCCGCAGGCCGACTCGCAGTTGAAACAGGTGGTGGGCACGAGCATGAAGCGGCGTTCGCTCCGGCGGGGCCAGGACTTGGAGTCGAGCTCGGTCCAGTCGTCCCAGCGCTCGCGGGGCGGGAAGGCGGCGAGATGGATGCGGCTGGCCCCGGGATAGAAGGTCTCCCCGGCCGCCTCCACCTCGGCTCGGCGCCGCGCCACGCCCTCAGCCAGCCGGCTCAGCTCCGGACTCACGCCAGCGGCACCGACTGCCCGGCCTGAACGAAGGCGTGCTCATGCGCCAGCACGGCCAGAAGCGCGGGCAGAGCCAGCGCCGGCGCCCAGGGGCCGAGGAGCGGCGCGACCAGGCTCACCAGAGCCAGCGCCACCCCGGCCCAGAACCAGCGCCGGAACCGACCCTGGATCATCTCCTGGTGGGCCAGATGGGCGTGGGCGGAGACCGCCGGCGTGGTGGTCTCGGCCACCACCAAGAGCAGGTGCAGCGCGCCCAGAGCGGCCAGCCAGAGCGCCAGCGGGGCGACCACCCCGGGGGCCAGTAGTGCGGCCGCGAGCAGGCTGGCCGCCGCCCCCAGGTATCCCGCCTGGACCAGAAGGTGCGGGGCCAGGAGCGGGCTCTGCCACAGGTCACGCGCCTTGGCCTGGGCGAACAGGTAGGCGGTGTAGACCGCGGTCAGGATCGAGAGCGGGGCCAGAACCCAGGCCAGCGGGCGCAGGAACTCCGTCGCGCCCAGCAGCGCGGCCAGGAAATGGGCCCCCAACCCAAGCCCGTAGAGGCTGATGATGACGCCCCCGCGCACCAACCAGCTCTTCCACTGGGGTCGCAGGAAGATGTAGATAAAGCGCTCCGGATGCTCCAGATCCATGACCAGGATGGCGCCGGTCAGGGCCAGAAAAAGTCCGCCCAGCACCGGCGCCGCCCAGAGCCAGAGCGGCGAGCTGAGCCCCACTCGCCCGGCCAGCAGGAGCAGGAGCGGGATCAGGTAGGCCCCGGCCGCGATGCCTTTGGTCCAGGTGTACAGGCTGACCCGCCAATCCCAGGGCGCGCGGTGGGAGACGTCGTAGGCGAGCAGAGCGTTCGCCGAGGAGTTCCAGCCCGCCGGCGCCCCCGCCCCCACCTCCTGCGGGCCCGTGGGTTGTTCGCTCCACATGTACAGCGACCCCTCGGGCCGGCGCGCGGCCAGGGGATCTAAGGTGGCGCTGGCGGCCCCGACGTAGAAGACCTTGGGCAGGGTCTGCTTCTCCGGCCGGCGCACGCTGGTCGGCTGACGGGCGACCACCTGGGCCACGCGGGAGCTGGGGTCCAACAGGTTACCCACGCTGATCGCCTCGACCGGGCAGACCACGACGCAGGCCGGCTCCAAGCCGACCTCGAGACGATGGGCACAGAAGTTGCACTTCTCGGCCGAGTGATCCTCGGGGTTGATGAAGATGGCGTCGTAGGGGCAGGCGGCGATGCACGCCTTGCACCCGATGCAGGCCGACTTGTCGAAGTCGACGATGCCGTCGGGGCGGCGGAACATGGCCGCGGTGGGGCACGCGCTGACGCAGGGCGGGTTGTCGCACTGGTTGCAGCGGGTGACCTGGAACGAGCGCCGCACCTGGGGGAACATCCCCACCTCGACCGCCTTGACGTAGGTCCGGTTGACCGAAAGCGGAACCTCGTTCTCCGACTTGCAGGCGGTGCTGCAGGCGTGGCAGCCGATGCAGCGCGACTGGTCCAAGACCTTGCCCCACAAAACCGGCGGGCTCGGGTCCACGACACCAATCTAGCCCCGGGAAAGCTTGGCGTCTATCGATGATTTTCGTGGATTATCATCGATGACATCGAACCATCTTCGGAATCGAGTGAGGGCCGCCGGCTCCCCTTCAGCCCCGAGCAGATGCTCGCCTTCCTGGCCCTGAGCGAAAGCGGCAGCGTGACCCGCGCGGCGGCGCGCGGGCACCTATCCCAGAGCACGGTGAGCCACCATCTGAAGGCGTTCGAGCGCGCCCTGGGGGTGCGCCTGGTCGAGCGCCTGGGGCGGGGCCTGATCCTGACCGAGGCCGGGCGCGAGTTGGTGGTGCCGGTGCGGAGCGCGCTGGCCGGCCTGCGCGCGGTCCACGACGCGGCCCTGACCATGGCCAGCCTCGAGGTTGGCCGGCTCAAGATCGGGGCCAGCCAGACCACGGCCAGCCACCACCTGCCGGCGGTGCTGGCCGAATTCCTGCGCCAGCGGCCGGCGGTCACGATCGAGGTCGATCCCAGGAACACGCGCGAGGTCTGCGCCCGGGTTGCCGGCGCCGAGCTCGATCTGGGCCTGGTCGAGGGCCCGGTCACCGTCTCAGGCCTGCTGGAGCGGCGGCTGATCCCGGACGAGGTCGTGATCGTGGTCTCGAGCGCGCATCCGCTGGCCCAGGGCGGACGCACCCGCCGCCAGGACCTGCTGGAGCACCGCTACCTGGCGCGCGAGGCGGGATCTGGGACCGAGGTGCTGGCCGAGCGTGCGCTGGGCGACGTCTACCGGCGCCTGAACCGGGTCCAGCTCGGGCAGATGGACGCGGTGCGAGCGGCGGTGAAGGCGGGGCTGGGCTTTGCCGCCCTGCCCCGGGTGGCCGTGCGCGAGGAGCTCGCCGCCCAGAGCCTGAGGGTCCTTCCCATCGCCTCCCGCTGGCGCTGGGTGCGAGCGGTGCGGCGACCCGGTCCGGCCGGACCGGCGCTGGAGGCGCTCTGGCGGGCCCTGATCGAGCACCCCTGGCCGCAGCAGGCGTCGCCGCGTCGAATCGCCTAGGTCACCGGTCTGCTCCGAGCTTGAGGCGATGGCCCTGGCCCGGGCCCGCGGACACTCCGCGACCCTGCGCCCGGAGACGCTGCCGATCCGGGACGTCACCATCACCACCGGTCAAGTGGACGGCAACACCACTGTGATCAACTTGATCGCGCGCGGCCGGAGGGACCCGACGGTTTTCACCCCCGCCGCGACTCGATCGCCGGTTTCGACACTGCCTGATGTCCTCTCCCGATGCCGCCCAGGACGAGGCGCTGAAGGTCCTGCTCACCTCTGGCGAGCGCCACCGGCCAGCTCCGACCCGAGCGGGCCCGCACCTGGGTCTTCGAAGGGTTGACCGACGCGCCTCCCCTCCCTGGTCACGCCTGCCTGGTCACGCCTGCCTGGGGCCGCCAGCGGCCTCAGCGACATCCTTGCAGATCAGCGACTCCTCATCGACAGGGCACACCATTACTGCTGTCGGGGATTCGGCCGCGCTGATCCTCGCCTCCCCCTTGACGGCCGCGTTGGCTTGCTGGTCGAGTACGATGCCGGCCCAGTCAAACCCGGTGAGCGTCCGCGACCGGATCCCGGACGCGTGCTCCCCCACCCCACCCCCGAAGACGATTGCGTCGGCGCCACCCAACACGGCTAGGTAGGCACCGAGGTACCGCCGGATCCTCAAGCAGTAGACGTCGATGGCCAGCCTGGCGGCCGAGTCACCTGCACTGTCGAGTTCGAGTAGGGCACTCATGTCCTTCTCGCCGGCCAGTCCCAGCAGGCCGGACTCCCGCTCCAGCGCGGACCACAGCTGCTCAGCGCTTCCGGCCCCCAGCCTGACCAAGTGCTGAACCAGGAGCGGGTCCACGTCCCCTGAGCGGGTTGCCATCACCAGTCCCTCGGCTGGCGTGAGACCCATCGAGGTGTCAACCGAGCGGCCTCCGGCGATGGCGCAGACGGAAGCTCCCGACCCGAGCTGCAGGGTGATCAAGCGAAGGCTCTCGAGCGGCCGGGCGAGATACGCCGCGGCGCGCTCGGCCATCCAGCGGTGCGCGAGGCCG
The DNA here is from genome assembly GCA_035534295.1 of Nitrosotalea sp. GTDB lineage: Bacteria > Chloroflexota > Dormibacteria > Dormibacterales > Dormibacteraceae > DATKQJ01. Next base: position 21,657 of record DATLSE010000063.1, on the reverse strand, counting down.
TGGAAGCCGTAGCGTCGGATGCCGAAATCCCGCCGCCAGCGGAGCGGCACGGCGTAGGTCGAGGCGGCCGCCGGAAGGGTGGCGTGAAAGGCGGTGTCGAAGACGGCGTACTCGGGAACCCCGGGCAGTGCGACCATCATCCCCCTGATCGCCGCCACCGCAGGGGGATTGTGGAGGGGTGCGAGATCGGCGAGCGCTTCCAGCCGGCTCAGCGTCCGCTCATCGATCTGAACCGGGTGAGTGAAGTCGGACCCGCCGTGGACGATCCGGTGGCCGACGGCGCCGATGCCCTCCTGGCCGGTCTCGTCGAGCACCGCCCCGATCGAGTCTGCCTTACCGCTCCGGCGCTTTTGAACCTCGGCTCCGTCAACATCCGCCAACAGGTACTTAAGGCTCGAGGTGCCCTTGTTCAGGGCGAGGACGCGCAACCGCTTAGCCGCCCTGCGACCAGACCCAGTCGCGGACCTCGGGCATGTCCTCGAAATGCTCGACGATGTAGCTGCGGTGCCGGTCCAGCATCTCACTGCAGTACTCCGCCAATTCGGAGGCGCCGGGCGGAGTACGGGGGGAACGCCGCAGGGCCTCCAGTACGAGGTGGTAGCGGCTGATCCCATTCCTCACCACCATGTCGAAGGGCGTCGTGGTCGTTCCCTCCTCCATGTAGCCGCGCACGTGGAAGCGCTCCGGCTGCGGCCGGCCGTGAACCAGCCCGTGGATGCCGCCAGGGTAGCCATGAAAGGCGAAGACGACGTGGCTCGATTCGGTGAACAGCTCGCGGAAGCTGACCTCACTCATGCCATGCGGATGGCGATCGGCAGGCGGCAGCTTCATCAGGTCGACCACGTTCACGACCCGGAACTGGAGCTCGGGCAAGCGGCGCCGGAGGAGGTCTGCAGCGGCGAGCGTCTCCAGGGTAGGGATGTCGCCGGCGCAGGCGAGGACGAGGTCAGGCGCGGCACCTGCGCTCTCGTTGCCCGCCCACCCCCACGACGACGCGCCCCGGCGGCAGTGCTCGACCGCGCTTTCAATGTCCAGCCACTGGGGCTGGGGCTGCTTATCGATCACGATCAGGTTTACATAGTCGCGGCTGCGCAGGCAGTGGTCCGCGACTGAGAGCAGACAATTGGCGTCCGGCGGCAGGTAGATGCGCGTCACGGAGCCCTTCTTGCTGAGCATCGTGTCGATGAGCCCTGGACCTTGGTGGCTGAAACCGTTGTGATCATTCCGCCAGCAGGTGGAGGTGAGCAGAATATTGAGGCTCGCGATCGGGGCTCGCCAGTCCAGCTTGCGCGCCTCCTCCAACCACTTCGAGTGCTGGACCGTCATCGAAGCGGATATCATCGCGAACGCCTCATAGGAGGCGTAGAGGCCATGCCGCCCGGTGAGGAGGTAGCCCTCAAGCCAGCCCTCGCAGCAGTGCTCGCTGAGTACTTCCATCACCCGACCCCGGGGGGACACATGGTCGTCCGTGGGGAGGACGGAGGTTTCTAGGCAGCGGTCGCTGGCCTCGAACACGGCGCCGAGCCGGTTCGAGCTGGTCTCGTCCGGGCAGAAGAGCCGGAAGCTGACGGGATTGCGCCAGTAGATGTCGCGCAGCAGCTCGCCGAGCTGGCGAGTGGACTCGCGCGTGGCCACACCCGGTGCTGTCACGTCGACGGAATAATCGTGGAAGTCCGGGATGTCGAGGGGCGCCGCTACCCGGCCCCCGTTGGCATGAGGGTTGCTGCCCATGCGCATATCGCCCACCGGCGCCAGCGTGCGGAGGCGCGGGTCGATCCGACCGGCGCGGTCGAAGATCTCCTCCGGCCGGTAGCTCCGCAGCCACTCCTCGAGCTGCTGGAGGTGGTCCGGTTTGGTCTGGACGTCGGCCAGCGGAACCTGGTGGGCCCGGAACGTTCCCTCGACCTGAACGCCATCGACCACCCGCGGCCCGGTCCAGCCCTTGGGCGTCCGCAACACAATCGCCGGCCAGCGCCTATCGCCGACGGGGGGCGGCGCCTGCTTGATCTCGCGGATGCGGCCGTAAGCCCAATCCATCGCCGCCGCCAGCTCGGTAAAGACCCAGACCTCGTCCGTCCCTTCAACGAACCTCACCTCGTAGCCATGTCCCTCCAGCTGCTCACGGACTCCATCGTCGGACGTCCTTCCAAGTACGGTGGGACCCGCGATCTTGTATCCGTTGAGGTGGAGGACCGGCAGCACGGCGCCGTCGCGCGTCGGGTCCAGGAATCGGACGCCCTTCCAGGAGCCAGCCAGCGGACCGGTCTCGGCTTCGCCGTCGCCGACGACCGCCAGCGCGACCAGGTCCGGGTTGTCGAAGACCGCCCCAAAAGCATGGACCAGGACATAGCCCAGCTCCCCACCCTCGTGGATGGAGCCCGGCGTGGGGACGCTGACGTGGCTCGGGATTCCGCCTGGCGTCGAGAACTGGCGGAAGAGCCGGCGGACGCCTTCCTCGTCCTGCGAGATCGCGGGGTACACCTCGCTGTAGGTGCCCTCCAGGTAGACGTTGGCGACGATCGAGGGCCCGCCGTGGCCGGGGCCGGCGAGGTAGATCAAGTTGGCCCCGTGGCGCTTGATCAATCGGTTGGCCTGGATATAGATCAGGCTCAACCCCGGGCTAGTCCCCCAGTGGCCGAGCAAGCGCGGCTTGATGTCGCCGGGCACCAGGGGCCGGCGTAGGAGCGGGTTGTCCTGGAGGTAGATCTGGCCCACGGTCAGGTAGTTGGCCGCGCGCCAGTACGCCAGCATTGCTTCCAGCTCGCCCGGCTCGAGAGCGGGAGCCGGCCGGTGCGGTTCGGGCATGATTTGAAGATACGTCTCCCTGAGCTGGCGGTCAGATGAAGGGTCAGATCGCGCCTTGAGCGTCGGCCAGGGCCGCGGCCGCGCCGGGCGGCGCCTCCAAGCCGTCGACGAGCTCCTCGCGCCTCAGCCCAAGCCGGCCCGTGGTCATCTGGCAGGTGACCGGCTCGACCCCCGTGGTTGCGGCTGTAAACGCGCGCGGCACGTTTGCAGCGGCCACCGCAGTCACGACCGGCCTTTTTAGACCTCTGGGGACAGGGCCGCCGGCGCGGGCAGGTAAACGCGGAATACGCTCCCCGACCCGGGCGAGCTCGCCACCGAGATCTCGCCCTGCATGGCGTGCACCAGGACCCGGCTGATGGCCAGGCCCAGGCCCGTGCCCCCCGCCCTGATGCCCGGATCGAGCTGGACGAACTCCTCAAAGACGCGGGCCAGATCCGGTTCTGCGATACCCACCCCGCTGTCCTCAACCCTGATCTCCACCCGGCGCTCGTCGAGGATCGCCGCCGCCAGCGCGATGCGGCCGCCGGCGGGGGTGAATTTGACCGCGTTGGAGAGCAGGTTGAGCAGAACCTGGCGCAGCCGCCGGCGATCGGCGATCACCTGCAGCGGCGGACAGCTGAGGGTCAAGCTCAGCTGGCGGGCGTCGAGCTGGGGCTTGAGGCCGGCCGCGCACTCGTCCACCAGAGGAAGCAGCTCGACCTGCTCGGAGGCGACCTGGAGCCGGCCTACGACTGAGGTGGCCACGTCCAGGAGGTCGCCGATCAAATCCAGAATCTGCCGGGCTGCCGCGCTCACGTTCTCCACCTGACCGTGGCGGCGAGGGTCGAGACCACTCTCGGCCAGAAGCTGCGAGAAGCCCAGGACCGCGTTGAGCGGGGTCTTCATCTCGTGGCTGATCGCGACCAGCATCCGGGATTTGATCCCGCTCTGGCGGTCGGCCTCCTCGGCCCGGGCCTGGGAGACGGCGAGCTCGGATTCGAGCCGGCTCTGCCGGCGCAGTTGCTCGACAAACCTGGTCGCGACCACGGTTGCGGCGACCACGGTCCCGAGCAGGACTAACAGATTGGCCAGCGGGGCCGGGGTCCGCGCCGCCGCGTGCAGCGGTCCCAGGTAGGCGGTGGCCGCCGCCACCACCACCAGTCCGATCTGCAGTAGCGCGCCGGTGCGGCCGAAGAAAAAGAAGGCGTACATGCCCACCCAGACGTAGAAGAGCTGGTAGGTGGTGCCGACCCCGCCGCCGGTGTAGACGACCAGCGTGATGACCAGGGTGCCCAGCGCCGCCAGGAGCTGATAGGCGGCGTAGGGCAACCAGCGCTCGCCCAGCCGGACCCCCAGGGCGACCAGGTAGGCCAGTGCGATCAGCACGCCCAGGAATTGCGGCTCCGAGCCGGGCTCGGGCGCCACCAGCAGGGTGAGCAGCACCAGGCTGGCACCCGTGGCCCACAGAAAGGTCATCGAGCGCGCCATCCCCAGCGTCCAGGCCGGGCGGGCGCCCGTCTCCCGCTCGTCCACCGTCGAGGCCGGGTGCATCAACGGTCCATGGCCGGGGAAAGGATATTGCGATTGCCGGGGGTGGCGCTGAGTGCGGCCATCCGCACCCTGAGCCAAACGGGGGAGTTCCAGATCAGCCGTTCGTGTGCGGGGACGGCTGGCGGCGCCGCCGAAGCGCCGGTTGAGGCAGGCGAAGCCGGGCCACGGTGCCCTGCCCGATCTCGCTTTTGAGCTCCAGCCGGCCGCCCATGGCCTCGGCCATGCGCCGGGAGAGGGGCAGACCCAGCCCGGTGCCGGCCTGAGGCCGAGTCAGACCGGCGTCGACCTGCATGAACTCGTCGAAGACGCTTTCCAGGTATTCGGCGGCGATGCCCGGCCCGGTGTCCCAGACCTCGATCTCCACCGCGCCTCGAACCCGATGGGCACGCACGCCGACGCCTCCAGCCTCGGTGAATTTGATCGCGTTGGAGACCAGGTTGATCAGGATCTGGGTCAGGCGCAGGGGATCAGTACGGACCCGCAGGTCGGAGCTGAGCTCGGATGTAAGGGTCAGGTGTTTGGCCTCGGCCAGGGGCGACATGTCGCTCAGCACCCGTTCCACCAGGCCGGCCAACTCCGATTCCTCGAACCTGAATTCGAGCCGCCCACTGGCCACCTTGGCCAGGTCCAGGACGTCGTTGACCAGGCCCAGCAGGTGCTCTCCACCGGTGCGTATGTTGGCCACATAGCGCCTCTGGCGGGCGCTCAGCCCAGCCGCCTCGGCCTGCTCCAGGAGCTGGGCAAAGCCCAGGACCGCGTTGAGCGGGGTGCGCAGCTCGTGGCTCATGGTGGCCAGGAAGCGCGACTTGGCCTGGCTCTCGGACTGAGCTCGATCGGCGCGCACGCGATCGGTGATGTCGATCGCGATCGCGGCCACGGCCACCCCCGGGGTGTCGTCGGCCGGCACCGGGTAGAAGGCGACCTCGAGGCTGCGCCCTGCGATCTCGGTCTGCGTCGTCACCGCCTCGCCCTGGAGCGAGCGCTGGACGGTGGCGCCGTCGATGCCGCTGCCGGGCAGGAGTTCTAAGAGCGACATCCCCGCCGCGGCCGCCGGGGCGATGCCCAGGCTCTGCAGCACCGCGCCCTGGGCAAAGACCACGTGCCCGCTCTGATCGAGGGCGAAGATGACGGTCGGGGCGGAGCGAGCGAAGAGGGCCAGGAGCTCGAGCGCGCGATCCCGCTCTCGCTCCGCCTCCAGCCTCCCGCGCTGATCGATCCGGACCGTGCCCATGCCCGTGGGGGCGCCGGTGGCCGAATCACGAACGAGAAAGGAGCTGGCCTGGACCGGGATGACCTCGCCGGTCCGGAAATCGCGCAGCGCGCTCTCCCCGATCCAGGTCCCCTCGCGTATCAGGGTCGGCTGCTCAACCTGGATCGACTGCTCCAGCGCCGGGGGCGGCAGGAAGTCGGCGATCGACATTGATTCCACCGGGTCCTTTGGACCCAGACCGACCAGGCGCCGGCCGGAGTCGTTGATGTACGCGATCGAGCCGTCCATGTCGGCCAGGCCGACGAAGGCGTTGGTGTTCTCCACGATCGAGGCCAGCTTGTCGATCTCGCGCTGCGCCCAGAGCCGGTGGGTGAGATCTTCGAAGGTGACCACGGTGTGCGGCTCGGGGTGCGGACCGCTGGGGAGAGGAGCCTTGCGTGACTCGACCCAGACGATGCTGCCGTCGCGGCGCCGGTAGCGCAGGTCCAGGGCGGCGATCGGGCCGTCCTGCGCCGGACGCTTGAAGGAGGCCCGAAGCTTGGCCCGGTCGGTACCCAGCGCCAGTTCGGCCAGCGAGCGTCCCTCGAGCTCGCCGGGACCGAAGCCGAGCATGGCGTGGATGGCCGGGTTGCCGCTCTCGATCCGCAGCGCCTCGTCTACCACCGCGATGCCGACCGGGCTGCCGGCGAACACCTGCTGGACGAGATCGGCCGAGCGCTGCCAGGCGGTCAGCGCGGCAGCCAGAGCCCCCACCTCGTCGCGGCGCCCGAGGTGGGGAATTGGCGCCACCGCACCCTCCGCCATGCTCCAGGCGGCCTGGGCGAGTTCGCGCACCGGACGCAGGGCGGAGCGGAAGTAGGTCGCGGCCAGGAGCAGCAGGCATATCACCTCGGCCAGCGCGCCCAGCGCCAGGGTCACGATGACCCGGCGAGCTCCCAAGCGGCTCTGCACCTGCTCGGCCCGCTCCAGGCCCCGCAGGTGGGCCTGATAGGCGGACAGGAGGCCTTGGGCCGAGCCCACGAGACGGATCCCGGCCAGATCGTCGGCGCCGCCGGGCGTGGAGCCGGCCTCCAAAGCCACGACGCGTTGTTGGGCCCACTTCCGCCAGGTGGCGATGGAGGTCTCGATCTGACTGAGCGCGGGGCGGGAGATGCCGGGGGTCCGGGCCAGCTTGCCCAGGTCATGATCGATGCTCGCCACGGAGAGTTGAAAGTCCTGGGCGTCAGCCGGCTCAAGCCCGAAGCCGTATGCCTGGACCGCGTTCTCAGCCCGGGCCAGGTCGACGTTGAGGGCGGCGGCGCGGCGCGCCGCCTGGGCGGTGTTGCCGAACGCCGCCTCGGCGCCGAGCGCCTCCCCCAGGCTCTGAACGACCAGGGCCGTGACCAGGATGGGGAGAGCGATGCCGAGCAGGAGCGGAATCAGCCCCCGAGCGTAGAGCGAGGGCTGGCGCCTTGGCCTAAGGCGCCGGAGGCGTGGCCAAACGCGCGTCAACACGTCCCTTGGCGCCTTCGCCAGACGAGCTCAGCGCTGGCCAATCGGGCCGAAACGGCCCCGGCGGCCCGGTCCCGACGTCGGGGGCACTAAAGGCCGACGCTGTTCTGCATCAGTCCCCCGTCGACCACGATCGTGGTGGCGGTCATGTAGCTCGCCCCCTCCCCGGCCAGAAAGGCCACTACGCTCCCGATCTCCTCCGGCCTCGCCATCCGGGCCAGCGGAATCGCGGAGTCCAGCGTCTTGAGCTTGGCCGGATCGTTCATGGTCGACAGATTAATGGGAGTCGACACCGCACCGGGGGCCACGCCCACGACCAGGATGTTGTGGGGGGCGAGCTCAACGGCCGCGGTTCGGGTGAGCATGCGCATCCCACCCTTGGAAACGCAGTAGGCGGTGTTGTTGGGCATGGGCCAGTCCTCGTGCACGGATGAGATGTTGATGATCCGGCCCCCGCCGCCCTGGGCCAGCATCTGCCGCGCCGCCAGCTGGGTGCCGAAGAAGGCGCTCTTGAGGTTGATCTGGAGCACGCGGTCGTACTGCTCCTCATCGGTGTCGAGGACGGAGGTGCGCGTCTCCACGCCGGCGTTGTTGACCATGATGTCGAGGCGGCCGAAGGAGCTGACCGCGGTCTCCACCAGGGTCTTTAGATCAGCCACCCGGCTCACGTCGGCCACGACCCCGACCGCGCGCTCGCCCATGGCCAGAATCTTCTGCTCCATCTCTACGGTCGACTCGGGGTGCACCAGGTAGTCGATCACGACGCTCGCCCCCTGTTCAGCCAGGGCCATTACGATGGCCTGCCCGATGCCGCTGTTGCCGCCGGTGACGACGGCCACCTTGCCCTTCAAATTCATCGTCTCTTGCCTCCTTTTCGCTCTTCTAAAGATGGGTTATGGGCGCGGGTGCGCCGGGGGGCGTGGGCTCCGGCGGGCGCCCCCCGGCTGCGGCCCGCGGTCAGGGTGAGCAGCGACAGTACGCCCAGGCCGAGTGCTGCCACCGCGCTCAGCTCGAAGGTGGTCGAGAGGGCCAGCCCGCGGCCCAACAGCGGCCCCACCCCGAACGCTGCCACCCCAAAGCCGAACTGATAGGACGACAGGACCCCTCCCGCCACCAGCGTGCCCAGCCCGGTCAGCTCGGCCTGGCCGAAGCTGATCGTCAGGGGCAGGAGGGCCGAGCAGCCCAGGCCGGCGAGCGCAAAGCCGAGGATGCCGAGAACGGGATGGCCGCTCGGCATCAGCGCCACCAGGAGCAGGGCTCCGGCGAGCAGGAAAGGTAGCGCGTGGTAGGTGAGGCGAGCCGGCAGCCAGCGCTCGATCGCCGCACTCAGAAGGCGCCCCCCGGTGACCGCGGCCCAGAACGCGGTCAGGGCAAGTGAGGCGAGGGCCGGATTGGAGGTGTGGCGCTGGGTCATGTCGAGCAGGCCCCAGTTGCCGCTCATGGCCTCGCAGATGCCGTAGAGCGCAGCCGCGCCCATGTAGGCCAGGAGCCGGGGTGGGATGCCGAGTCCAGGGTGCGAGTCCCGCGCCGGCGCCGGGCCACCACCACCCAGGTCCAGGACCACGGCAGCGGCCAGGAGCGCGGCCAGGACCAGGGCTAGGAGCAGGGGCAACCCCCACCAGAATCCAAGCCGGGCGAATGCGGCCACCAGGAGCGGGGCGAGCACGCTGCCCAAACCCAAGAGGGCGTTCAGGATCAAGACTGCGGAGTCGGTGTGCTGTGGTCGCAGCCGCGCGGTGATGGTGTTGAGAGCGGGCACGGTGAGGCCGAAGCCCAGGCCCAGGCCGGAGGTGGCCAGAAGCAGCACCAGATAGGGCGCTCGGCCGTCGTGCACGAACGCGTGGCTGGCCACGAGCAGCGCCATGGAGATCGTGTTGGCCGCCAGCCCCGCGACCCCAAGTCGTTTACTCCCCAGGCGCCGCCCCAGCTCGCCGCCCAGGGCGGCGGCGAGCATGGCGAGTAGCACCTGGGGCAGGAATATCGACCCATACTCGAGGCTCGAGAGGCCGTAGCCGCTGCGCGCGGTCAGGATCGAGCTGGCCGCGGGCAGTATCACCAGGGCCACTCCCTGGGCCAGGCCGATGGCGTAGACCAGCCCCATTCCGGCTCGACGCGGCACTGCCCCTATGCCAGCCGCTGGCGCAGGTGCTCACCCACGCGGATGGCGTTGGCGATGGCGGTCAGGGCCGGGTTGACCGCGCCGATACTGGGGAAAAAGCTGGTGTCGACCACGTACAGGTTGTCGAGTTCGTGGGCCTTGCACTCAAGGTCCAGGACCGAGCTGGCGGGGTCGGTACCGAATCGACAGGTCCCGGCCTGGTGGGCCACACCCGCGGTCGAGATGTCGACGTCGAGATAGAAGTTCTTCTCCATCAGGTGGTGCCGCGTCATCCCCACCCGCTTCAGCATCTGCTTGAAGTGCTCGTAGAGCTGGGTCGCCTCATCCCCACTGCCGCGCGCGTATGCGAGGTGGATGGCGCCTCCACGATCTACGGTTACTCGGTTCTCGGCCCGGGGCAGATCCTCGGTGCTGAGCCAGAAGTCGACTGAGTGCCGGGCCAGCTGGTCCAGCGTCCAGGTTGGCGCCAGCCGCGTCAGCTTGGGCTCCTCGCCCCTGAACGCAGCCGCGTTGGACTTGCCCACCATCTGGATGTTGCCCATCGGCCAGGGGTAGTCAGGGCTGCCGAAATAGAAGTCGTTAAGACTCAGGGTTTTCTGAAAACGGGTGTCGTTGGGCTCGCGGGATAGGGCAACGACGGCCCGGCTGTTGTGGAACACGTAGTTGCGCCCGACCTGGTCGGAGGAGTTGGCGAGTCCGTGCGGGTGCTTGTCGGTGGCGGACATTAAGAGCAGCCGCGCACTGTTGGCGGCACCCGCACAGACCGCGACCACATCCGCCGAGTACGACTCCTGGATCCCGCGCCGGGTCACGGAGACCCCGGTCACCCGGCGCCCGCTCGAATCGGTCAGCAGACGATTGACCTCCGCCTCGACCAGGAGCGTGAAGTTGGGTTGGTCGAGCAGTGGACGCACCGCGATGGTCTCGGCGTCCGATTTGGCGTGCACCAGGCAGGGGTACCCATCGCACCAGGCGCAGCGTATGCACTGGCTCCGGGCCCGGTCGGCCTCGTCCAAAAGGACGGCGCAGGGGGCGGAGAAGGGCTTGTAGCCGGCGCGCTCAAGGTCGTCGGCGAGCTTTTGAATCCGGGGCTCGTGGGTCAGCGCGGGCCAGGGATAGTCCCGACTGTACGGGCCCTCCGTCGGATCCTCGCCGTGCTTGCCTCGAACCTGGTAGAGCCACTCTGCCCGCGTGTACCAGGGCTCAAACTCCTCGTACGTGAGCGGCCAGGCAGGCGAGATGCCGTCGACATGCGGAAGCTCACCAAAGTCTTGGGGCCGGAGGCGAAAGAGGGCGGCTCCATAGAGCTTGGTCGCGCCCCCCACGAAGTAGTGGACCTGGGGCTGGAACGCCACCCCATCGGCGTCGTACCAGGTGTCGCGGCTCACGTAGCGCCCATCGACAAAGACGGCCTGCGGCTCCCAATTCTCGGTCTCGCGGGGCAGGAAGTTGCCGCGCTCCAGCATCAGGATGCGCTTGCCGGAGGCGGCCAGAGTGTGGGCCAGGGTGCCCCCACCGGCGCCGCTGCCGATCACGATGACGTCGAAATGGTCGTCCATGTCCGGAGTTCCTCCGCTGACTTCATCTGCTCTGGAGCGCCGGCCGCCTGAGGACCATTATCGGCCGCTCGGGCGGCGGGCTCGAGCCGTACGCCCCGCAGCGCCCCTCAGCCGCCATCATCGCGGCCGCCTCTGGTGGCAACGACATCGTCGACGACGCATGCGCCAAGAAGGCCCATGCCGAACTCAATCGGGAGTGGCTACCACCTCCCCAACGTGGGCCGTGATTTCGTCACCACGCATCGCTGCCGCCTCGTCACCATTTAGCGCCGCCGCCAACGGAGCCCACCGCTCAAGTTCGCTCAGAGCGCCGGCAGTTCGATGGCCGCCAGTATCCCGACCAGCTGGCGAAGGGGGCCATCAACCGTTCGGCGCAATAGCTCGGCATCTAGATCTCGATAGTGGTGCGTATAGAAGTCTCGAGCGCGAGCGATCTCATCCCACGGAATCTGCGGGTAGTCGGCCTTTTCATCTTCGGGGAACTGATATTTGGCCAGCTCCGCCACCTGGCGTACGCGATTGGCGACGGCGTCCACGATCAGGTCGTCTTCAGGCCAGCGATCGCCGCCACGATCGACGTGCTCGATGGCCTTGGTAGCGTCCTTCATCATCTCAGCCAAGATCACCAGCGCAAGGTCGCTCACAGCGCGACCGCCTCTCTCGCAAGCAGATAGCGGACGCCCGGTGTGAGTTGGGTCTCGACCACGACCTCGACGTCTCGCCCGAGACGACTCTGCAACTCTGATTCCAGCGACTCGATGACTGAGTCGTCAAGAGGCATCGCAGGATCCAAGACGACGGCGACATCGACATCGCTATCGCGGCCAAAATCGGTGCGCACCGCAGAGCCGAAAATCCTCAGCGTCCGGACGCCGTGGCGGTGCTTGATCAAGCGCAGCGTCCGCGGGGACGGCAGCTGCAGACTGGGGTTGACGCGGCCGAGTGGTCGGCCGGCGGTCTGCCGCCGACCACTCCGATCAGGTATCGAGCGATCCACGCTGCCCACCAGTACTTCTCCGCCAGCGACTGCACGACGGAGGGCAGCCGCGTTAACGCCCGGCGTCCGAAGCTCAGCGTGGTCGAAGAACCGCGTTTGGGAGCCGAGCGCTCGGGCCGCCTCCCGTATGTAGTCAAGCGCGCGCGAGCGGTCTGATGGGGACGACCTCTTGGCGAACACGGCGATCGTGTGATCCTTACTGAGCCCGACGAATTCCACGGCTGGATTGGCCCGTCCAACGATCTGCAACACCTTTCGCGGCGAGATGCACGCGCGCGCCAGCTGTTCGATCGGACCGAGGGCTGAACTACTCTCGTTCAGCGAGTAACAGCGCTCACGTCCCTGCCCGGTCGCAACCACCAAGTCATCGGCCAACAACACCTCGAGTGCTCGTTGAGCCGAGCTTGGCCGCGTGTCCAGTTCTCGGGCCAGTTGGGCCAACGTCGCTGGGGTCTGGCGCAGGGCCAGTACTTCGGTCAGGGCGAGATCTGAAGTGATGAGTCTCACGCGCCCTGATCATACGCTGGGCGCGTACATATCAGGGATGGCTCCCCGGAGATGAATGTGTTAGAGGTCAGCTGATGGCGGCGAATCGGGCCCTTATGGAGAGCATCCTCGGCCCGCTCACGCACTCCAGGGACTAACCAAGTCGATCCCCAGGCCATCGAAGTGGCGGGGATTGCGCGTGGCAAGTTTTGGTGCCCGGGCCACCGTGACCAGCCCTGGTCCAGAAAGGTGCGCATAATATGCGCATGGCGCGATTGAACGTATATGTTCCCGACGAACTTGCCGATCGCGCTCGGAAGGCGGGCTTGAACGTGTCGGCCATCACGCAAGCGGCCATCTCGGCCGAGTTGACGCAACAGATCATGGCGTCCTGGGTCGCCGCCCTACCGCCCGCAAGTGGGCGCGTTTCACACGAGGCAGTCCTCGCAGCGATCGACGCCGGCCGCGACGACTTCGGCAAGGCGCGGTGACTGCAGGCGACGAGCGCGCGGTAGTCGACGCTTCGATCGTCGTTGATGCTCTGGCCGGCACCGGACGTGCGCCAGCTGCCCGAGCTCGGCTCGCGCGCACGGTGCCACACGCCCCAGCTCACCTGGATGCCGAGGTTCTATCGGCACTCGGGCGCCTGAACCGGGCCGGCGATTTGAGCGACGAGGAGGTCTTAGCGGCGTTAGCCAATTTGGCGGCTATGCCGATGGTCCGGCACGAACTCACCGCGCTTGTTGTCGGCGCCTGGTCGCGTCGCGCCGACCTCCGGTTATTAGATGCCCTTTACGTAGAGCTGGCGGCCCAGCTTGGGGTCCAAGTCCTGACGACCGACCTCAGGTTGGCGCGTGCGTCACCCTTGGCCGAGGTCGTCGACGATTCGGACTGACACGCTTGCGCCAGCACGAGTCCTGGGCGACGCGCGTTGGCGCAGGGGTTAGCGAACATCAGTTAGAGATGGCTCCGGAGCACGGATTCGAACCGTGAACCTTGCGGTTAACAGCCGCCTGCTCTACCGTTGAGCTACTCCGGAGTGACGCTCGAGCATTCTACCGACGCCGGTCGAGTCCGAGGGGATTGGTCCCATGGTCCCGGTGGTGGCGTGCGCCCCCCTCGCGGGGATCGGGCGAGTGAGAGGATGGCGCTGGCACCGGCCGCCGCGCTTGAGCCCTAGAACCGCTCAGGCCACTGGAGCGCGAGTGTGACCCCACCTGCTTGGCGCTGCCCTCCGGTCATGGACCCCGCGGGTAGCCCAGGGCCACCGCCGGGTCGATGTCGACGCGCCCGTACGTCGCGACGTGCTCCGACATTTAGAACGCCCTGGCCGGCGTGGCGGGCACACACTTCGAAGCATGAAAGACAAGGGAACCGCAGACGAGACACCCATCAACCGCTTCAGGAACTATTGGGTCTTCAGCGCCGCGATAGCGGTCGTGTGGGCCGTCGCCATCACCCTCCACAGCGCGATCAGAGGAGGGAGCACCCTCCGAGACACCCTCCTGATCTTCGGTGGCTTCGCCATCGGTTGGATCGCAACCACCATCGCACGTTATATCTACCCGCCAGCGCGGCTCTGGCAAGACTATTACCGCCGCCAGGGTTAAAGCGGGACCGCAGCAACGAGATCGGCGCGTTGCGCAATGCGGCGACACGGCCGGACTGGCCGAACTCGCTCCCTTCTCCCTGATTCACTCTCGCTGGGCTCCACCGATCGCCGCCCGCACTGGCTGGCAAGTATACCCGCCGGGGGTATAATCTCAGTGAGATGGCGGGTTATGCGGCCGACAAGGCTGCGCTCTTAAGGCGTGTGGGGCGAATCGAGGGACAGGTTCGCGGCATCGCTCGCATGGTCACCCAGGACGCGTATTGCATCGACGTCCTGACCCAAATCGCAGCCATCAGATCAGCGCTGGATCAGGTCGGCCTGATCCTGCTGCAGGACCACGTCACGCACTGTGTGACCGACTCGCTCCGTCAGGGCGAGACGGCAAAGGTCGATGAACTGGTCCAGGCGGTGAGCCGATTTGTCCGCTCCTAGCCCGAGCCCGGCGCCGGCAGTCTGTCTCGCTCCGCCCGGCGATGACACCCCTGACTGCGCCACCTCACCCGCCGGCCGGTTGAGATTCGTGATCCACGAGCTGAAAGACATCATCCTCGGTCTGCGGCGCCGGAACCGGATTGCTCCGTGATCCTGATCGAGCTCGTCTCAGCCATCGCAAGGAGCCTCGAGATGGGCTTCTTCATGTTCTGGGCCACGCTCTGGCCCCTGGTCATGGGCTTCGGACTGTCCGGAGCCGTGCAAGCCTTCGCCTCGCGCTCCCAAATGCAGCGACTGATGGGAGACCACGGTCCGCGCAGCCTGGCCCGGGCCTCATTCTTCGGCATGATCTCGTCCTCCTGCTCCTACGCCGCCTCCGCCATGGCCAAATCGCTGTTCCAAAAGGGAGCCGACTTCACCACGGCGATGGTCTTCATGCTGGCATCGACCAACCTGGTCTTGGAGCTGGGACTGGTGCTCTGGATCCTGATCGGGTGGCAGTTCGCCGCGGCCGAGTACGTCGGCGGGATCGCCATGATCGCCCTGCTCTCCCTGCTCTCCCGCTACTTCTTGAAGCCGCGGTTGGTCGAGGCGGCCCTTAAGCGCCTCAACGACCGCGCGGCCGCCGGGGGCATCGCCGAGGCCCCCGACGACGACCAAGTTGGTGAGGGGGCGACCTGGCGGCGCCGCATGGCTTCATCGGCGGGCTGGGCCGACGCCGCCAGCTACACCATGGCCGACCTGACCATGCTCCGCAAGGAGCTGTTCTTCGGCTATCTGATGGCCGGGTTCCTGGCCGTGCTGGTGCCGACCTCGGCCTGGAATGTTCTCTTCTTTCGCGGCCACGGGGCCTGGACCTCGATTGAGAACGTGATCGTCGGTCCGGTGATTGCGGTCGTCAGTTTTGTCTGCTCGGTCGGCAACGTCCCTCTGGCGGCCGCCCTTTGGACCGGCGGTATCTCCTTCGGCGGGGTGGTCAGCTTCGTCTTCGCCGACCTCATCACGCTGCCCCTGATCCTGATCTACCGCAAGTTCTACGGCTGGGCTCTCACCTGGCGGGTGGTCGCAGCCTTCTGGATCGTGATGTCCCTGGCTGGACTTTTCACCGAGGTCTTGTTCGGCGCCCTCGGACAGGTACCAACAGCCCGCCCCGCCCACCCGGTGCCGGTCGGGTTCCAGTGGAACTACACCACCGTGCTCAACCTGGTCTTCCTGGTCGTCTTCGCCGCCCTCTATTGGCTCTATCGAAACCGGGAGCGATTGGGCAGCGGGGGCAGGTACGCGATCGATCCGGTGTGCGGAATGCAGGTCGAAACCTCTCTGGCGCCCGCCCACGCGATGCATCGGGGCCGGCCGGTCTATTTCTGCTCCGATCATTGCCGAGATCGGTTCCAGTCGGATCCCGATCGATTCGCCCGGGGCGCGGGGGAACTGGAGCCGATGCCCATGGGCGATGACCACGACCACGACCACGGCGCCGGCGACCGCGCCGAG
This sequence comes from Nitrosotalea sp., assembly GCA_035534295.1. Classification (GTDB taxonomy): domain Bacteria; phylum Chloroflexota; class Dormibacteria; order Dormibacterales; family Dormibacteraceae; genus DATKQJ01. The sequence goes on along the minus strand of DATLSE010000063.1, from coordinate 5,922 downwards.
CTGGACCCGGTCTGCGGAATGAGGGTGGAGGCGACCCAGGCAGCGGCGGTGCGGGTGCACCAGGGCCGCTCGTATTACTTCTGTTCGACCGCCTGCGCGGATCGCTTTACCCGCGCTCCGGCCGAATTCGTGGGCGAGCCGCAGACGGCGATCGATCCGGTCTGCGGCATGACCGTAGATCTGGCGGGGGCGCCTGACGTGGTCGAACACGCCGGCTCTAGGTATTACTTCTGTGGACCGGAGTGCAGGTCAAGCTTTGAACGTGAGCCGCAGGCATACCTGCCCGGCCGTCCCGGCGAGGCCCTGCCCGAGCCTCGATGACAATTACCCCCACCAAACCGGTCGGCCCGGCGCAGACCAGACCCGGAATCGGCTCTGAGCCCGGCTCAGGCTGGTCGGCTCACCTCTGAGGAGGCGGGGAGGAAGCGGTGAGCTGATCGAGACTGCCCTCCCATCCCGCCAGCAGGCGGTGCACGTCCAGCACCTCGTCCAGAGCGATCGGCTGGCTTAGATCAAGCTCTGAGATGCGCTCCGTCCGCTCCAGACCGCAGGCGCATCGGATGAAGCGAAAGACACCGCGTCGGGAGCGCATGAGTCCGCTCACCGCAGAGTCGAGGGAGCGTCCGCAGACGCACTGGCCAGGGCTGGACTCGGGCTGCGATCTCTGCATCAACGTGATCTCCAGTCTAGATTCGCGGCTTCCGGTTGGCCCTGTGATCATATCCCCGCGGAGGCTCCCGCGGGGCCGAGTCAGCGCGACAGCAGATTCAGCTGCTCTAAGAGCTGGGGCAGCTCGCGCAGGCGCCCGGCCCAGGCCGCGGCCTGCAGGCTCTGGTACTGCGATAGCACGTCGGTGAACGCGCCCACCTCGTACCCGTGCGATGACAGGACGGCGCTCGCCTCCGGGTGAGCCTGGAGCACCGCGCGGACCTTTGAGTGGGGCGTGAATTCAGGCATCGGGGGCCTTGGAGCGCTCGACCACAACCCGGTGTCCGCACCACAGCTCGGGTACCCCCGGGGGTGGGGCGCCGGTGCAGGACACGACGAGCTCCCAGCGCCATCCATTCCAGCGCGGGGAGACCTCAAACTTGGCGCCGGGACCGCCCCGGCGCAGCTTGGACGCCAGAGGCAGGGCGTAGATCATCAGGGTTGAGGCCAGACGCGAGCTGCTGAGACGCCCGCCCTCGCTCGAGCCGTCGACACCCGAGGAGAGGGAGCCAACGAAGCTGGGGCCGTTCATTTCCATCTCGGATAAGGGTAGCGCGCCGGCCTATTGGACTCTTTAGACGCTGGCGGCGACGGCGCGGATCGCGGCCGCTGCGGCGTCGTAGCCCACGCGCCCGGTGTCAAGCGCCAGATCATAGTGGGAGACCTCCAGCCAGTCGTGGTTGTAGACCTGGCGGATGTAGGCCCTGCGGTTGGCGTCCACCTGCTTCACCCGGTGCCGGGCCGAGTCCTCGTCCAGGCCCAGATGCTCGCGCGTCCACGCCACGCGGGGCGCGATGCGGGCGTGCAGGAAGCAGTGCAGCGTGTGCTCCTGCTGCCCCAGCACGTAGCTGCCGCCCCGCCCCACGATGACCACGTTGCCCGTCCGGGCGGCTTCCCGGATGACCTCCTGACTGGCTCGCAGCACCGCCTGGCGCGTATCCGAGCCCAGCTCTCCGTAGGGGGGAGACCACGCCGCCTCGGGCACGGTCGCATAGTCCGCGGCCGCCGCTCCCAGCGCGCTCAGCACGCGGTCGAGCAGGCTGGCCGGTTCCTCCTCTCGTTGCTGCACCTCCTCGACCGGCAGGTCGAGTCGCCGCGCCACCTCCTCCCAGATCTTGCTGTCGATCAGCTCCAGGCCCATGGACTCGGCCACCATCCGGCCCACGGTCTCGCCCCCGGCACCGTAGGTGCGGGCGATGGTGATCACGGGCACCTTGAATACCTCCCCCTTGAGCGCTTCACGTCGTGATTGAAACCTATTCCAGGTAGTCGCGAAGCTTTTTCGAGCGCGAGGGATGGCGCAGCTTGCGCAGCGCCTTGGCCTCGATCTGGCGGATCCGCTCCCTCGTCACCCCGAATCGCTTGCCCACCTCTTCCAGCGTGCGCTGGTGGCCATCGATGAGGCCGAAGCGCAGCTGCAGGACCCGGCGCTCGCGCGGGGTCAGGGTGTCCAGGATGTCCTCAACCTCGTTGTGCAGCATGGTCAGGGAGGCGGCGTCCGAGGGGGAGGTCGCCTCTTTGTCCTCGACAAAGTCGCCGAGGTGCGAATCCTCCTCCTCGCCGATCGGAGTCTCGAGCGAGACCGGATCCTGGGAGACCTTGACGATCTCACGCACCTTGTCGGCGGTGATGCCCATCTCCTCGGCGATCTCGTCGTCGCTGGGCTCGCGACCCAACTCCTGGAGCAGGCGGCGCGAGACCCGGACCAGCTTGTTGATGGTCTCGACCATGTGCACTGGAATTCGGATGGTGCGGGCCTGGTCGGCGATGGCGCGGGTGATGGCCTGGCGGATCCACCAGGTGGCGTAGGTCGAGAACTTGTAGCCCTTGTGGTAGTCGAACTTCTCGACCGCCCGGATCAGCCCCATGTTTCCCTCCTGGATCAGATCCAGAAAGGACATGCCGCGACCGATGTACTTCTTGGCGATCGACACCACCAGCCGGAGGTTGGCCTCGGTCAGACGCTGCTTGGCCTCCATCGCCGCCACCACGCGCTCGTCCAGGCGCTCAGAGACCTCGTGGAAGAGCTCGAGGCGCTCGCGGTCCTGGGCTCCCGCGGCCTGAAAGGCGCGCTGGTAGATGGACTCGAAATGGGATCGGCCGGGCGCGGGCGGATTTGGATCCTCGCCCCGGAAGCGCTCCCGGCGCGCGCGCTCCTCGGCCTGGCGCAGCTCGAGCAGGCCCTTGGCCACGCCCAGGAGGTGGGCCGAGGACTGGAAGTCGTCGCTACCGTAGATTCCATCGAGGCGCTTTTTCAGTGCCGGCTGGGATGAGACCGACTGTTCTAGATCCCCGCGCAGTCGCTCGGGGTCCTTGAGCCGCCCGGCATCGTCCACCCGCTCCAGGCCGATCTTGTCCATCAGCGCTGGCAGCTCCTCGCTGGCCAGGAGCAGGGTGCGGAAAAGCCGCAGCTGCTGGCTGTCGTCGCGCCGGAGCACGATGTCGATCGCCTTGACTCGCTCGCTGCCATCGGGCAGGGTCAAAAGGTCGATCAGGATGTGGCCTCCGTAGCGGAGCCGGCCCAAGTTGTCCTTCATGTCGATGGAGTGTGAGATCAGCTGCTCGGTGGCGCCGCCGGCCTCGATGGCTCGGGCCAGGGTCACCTCGTCGGCCGCGGTGAGCAGGCTGACCCGGCCGATCTCCTTCAGGTACATGCGCACCGGGTCGTCGAGCGAGACCGAATCCATCATCTCGATCTCGGCCAGCATGTCCTCGTCGGGGTCCTCTTTCTCGTCGAACTCGCGATCTGAGTCGGAGACCTCGATCCCGATCTCCTTGAAGGCGGCGAAGATGCGAGTGATGTGGTCGGGCTCGGCGTCCAGGTCGGTGAATCCGTCGAGGACGTCGTCGGGGGTCAGGTAGCCCTGCTCCTTACCCTTGACGATCAGAGTCTCGGCCTGCTGCAACAGCAGGTCCTCAAACCTAATTTCGACCTTGTCCCTCGTCTTCCCCACCCTAGTCTCCAAGTTCAGCTCAGGGCGTGCGTCCGTCGAGCTGGCTCACGTACCGGGCCTCTAGGTCCGCCACTCTAAGTGAATCACCGGTCCGCTCCGCCTCGGCAAGATCCCTGATTATTGCTAATCTCCGCCGCTGACCGGCGGAGGCACGAATTTTCTTCACCACATCGTCGACGGCTGAATCCTCCAACGCCGGCGGCGGTGTCGCCCAGGCCCGGCGCACGAGGCGCTCCAGGGGCGCCGGGAAGCTCTCCAGGCGCCGGTTGAGCTCGGGCTCGCCGCCAGCTTCGAGCGCCTCCACCAAGCGTCCCAGGGCGGCCTGATCGTAATCCTCCAAGTCGTCCGAACCCAGGAGCGGGCGCACCCTGGGCAGGGCGTCGGGGCGGCAGGCCAGGACCTGGATCAGATAGCCGACCTTGGACGAGGGCACCCCCTGGTCGGCTCTGGCCTCGGACGCGGCCGCAGCTGGGAGCGAGCTCGGCTCCGAGCGCCCGCGCCGAGCCTCGGAGGCGGGGGCGCGGAGCACCACCAGGTGCTCGTCCACCCCCAGCCAGAGGGCGGAGTCGCGGCGGTAGCTCTCGCGCACGGCCGGGTCCTCGATCCGGGCCAGGACCTGGTTCACGTTGCGCAGGGCGAGCTCGAAGTCGGAGGGGCGGCGCGGATTGAGCCCCTTTATCACCTGCCGGAGCCAGAACTCCCAGCCCGGCTGGGCGAGGCGCTCGACCTCGCTCCAGCTCCCACCGCCGCGCAGGTATTCATCGGGGTCCTTGGCCCCCTCCAGCTCACCCACCCGGGTCCGCATGCCCTGGGCCGAGGCCAGCTCCACCACCCGGTAGCGCGCCCGGCGCCCGGCCTCGTCGCCGTCGAAGACCAAGAGCACCTCGTCGGTGAAGCGACGCAGCAGGCGCAGCTGATCCTCGGTGAATGCCGTGCCCGAGCTCGCCACCGCGTTGTCGACACCGAATCGATGGGCGACGATGACGTCGAACTGGCCCTCCATGAGCACGGCGTGGCCCGCGCGCTCGATGCCCGAGCGGGCCAGATCGAGACCGAATACCACCCGCCCCTTGACGTAGGCCGCGGTCTCCGGTGAGTTGAGGTACTTGCGCGGGTCCTGCGTCCCCACGGTGCGCCCGGTGAAGGCGAGCACCCGACCGGACTCGTCGCGGATGGGGACCAGCAGCCGCTCGGCGAAGAAGTCGCTGCCGTCGCCTCGCACCAGACCCGCCGCCCGCGCCTCGGGCAGGGAGTGACCCCGGCTCTGAGCGAAGGTGGCGAAGTTGCGGCCGCCAGGTGCGTATCCGAGCCCGAAGCGGGCCTGGGTCTGGGAATCGACCTCTCGCCGCCGCAGAAGCTCGCGTCCGGGCTCCCCGGCGGGGCTCGAGTTGAGCACGTATTCGTAGTACTGGGCCGCGAGCTGGTTCATCTCCAGTACCGCCCGCCGCGCCCGGCTGCGCTCCCGATCGGGGGCGCTCTCCTGGGCGAGCTCGATTCCGGCCAGCTCGGCCAGCTGGCCCAGGGCGCCGCGGAAGTCGGTCTTTTGAATCCGCTCCACGAAGGTGAACATGTCCCCACCCTCGTCGCAGCCGAAGCAGAACCAGGACTGCTTCTGCTCGTTGACGGCAAAGCTCGGCGTCTTCTCTTCGTGGAACGGGCAAAGGCCCACCCATTCGCGGCCCTGGCGGCGCAGCTTCACGTGCTCGCGCACCACGTCGACCAGATTCAGGGCAGCCTTGACCCGGGCGACGCTGTCGTCCTCCGGGCGCGGGGGCATGATGCCCGACTTTACTTCGAAGCCGACTCCCCCGCCGCCTTCTCTCTTAACGCCGCCTGGGCGGCTGCCAGCCGCGCCACCGGGACTCGAAAGGGGCTGCAGGAAACGTAGTTCAGTCTCAGCTCGTGGCAGAGCTGGATCGACTCGGGATCGCCGCCGTGCTCGCCGCAGATTCCGATCTCAAGGTCGGGCCGGCGCGCCCGTCCCTCGCTCACGGCCATCGCCATCAGCCGTCCCACCCCGTCGCGGTCGATGGTCTCGAAGGGGTTGGTCTTGAGCACCCTCTGATCCAGATAGCGGACCAGGAACTTACCCTCGGCGTCATCCCGCGAGTACCCGAACGTGGTCTGGGTCAGATCGTTGGTGCCGAAGCTGAAGAATTCTGCCTCGGAGGCGATCTCGCCCGCGGTCAGCGCGGCCCGCGGAACCTCGATCATGGTCCCGAACTTGTAGGCGACGGTGAGCTTCTGCTCGGCCTCGACC
>DATLSE010000062.1:0-7176 GCA_035534295.1 Nitrosotalea sp. | reverse complement strand
CTTGGTCGTCATCGCTCAAGGTTCTTCTGCGCGCTGATAGTACGGCTCAGATGCGTACCTCTCAGTCTCTGCTGCTCACCTTTGCCCTGCCGCTCATCTTGTTGGTGGCCACTGGGCTCGGGAAGAACTCGGCGGCACTGGGTGGCCCCGAGTTCCGCATCGGCCTCGCGCTCACCGTGGGCCTGGTGTCGATCGGGACCGTCGGCTACTCGCTGTCGATCGCGCGCGACCGCGATACCGGCGTCTTTCAGCGGCTTCGGGTGACACCGGCCCCGACCTGGACCATTATGGGCAGTCGCTGGATTGTCCAACTCGGCGCGGTTCTGGTCATGTCGATCGTGGTTCTCGTGGTTGCGGGCCTCTTCGTGGGTATCACTCTGGCCCCGCAGGACTACCTGTTCACAGTCTTGGTGGCGCTGCTCGGATCTGCCGTCTTCCTCAGCATTGGTCAAGCGATTGTGGGACTCATAGCGTCGGCGGACACGCTCAACGCCGCTGGCCGCCTCATCTACGTACCGCTGATCGGACTCAGCCTCTTCGGAAATACAGATCGGCTCGGTACGACGGTCGAACTGGTCTCCCGCTGGTCTCCTGGCGGCTGTCTTGAGACGTTGTTATCGGCCGCCATGGGCGCGACTGCTTGGAGCAGCCAAAACTGGGGCGCGCTATTCGCCAGCGTCGGCTACACGGTGGTGTTCGCCGTGATCGGGATTCGCTGGTTTCGTTGGGTATCTCACTGACCGATAGGCGACATGTACATGGTCGTTGGGCGCGGGCTCGATCAGGGCCGGATCGTCGAGGCGGGGCCGGAGGAAGACCCTGTCCGGAATCCCGGCCTCCATCCAGCCGATGTCGCTGCGGGCTGCAGGAGGCAACCCGTCGGGCGGGGCCCCAATCAAGCGCGGACCAGCTGACGTTGGGCATCCCACCTCAGCAGCCGTCACCTCGGAGAAAAGCAACCCACCCCGGATAGGGCCGCCCTCCCGACGCAACCCGGCGGCGAAAGTTCGAAAGACGTCTACGATGCCCCGCCATCCAGCGCTCAGGTGCTACACTGTTGCACATGGACCGAGTGGGCATTCGCGAGCTTCGGTTGAACGCGAGCCAGCTCATGGCGCGGGTGCAGCAAGGGGAGTCTCTGGAGGTCACCTCACGAGGCCGTCTGGTAGCTCGCATCGTCCCGGTTCGCGCCGCCGGTGGACTCGCCCAGTTGCTGGTGGAGGGGGCCGCGACGGGCCCAGAAGAAGAGGGCGACCTCCTCGACATACCGGCGGTTGAGCCGGTGCCTGGGGCCCCGCTTCCCTCACAGGTCCTAGCCGAGCTTCGCGCTGATGAGCGGTAGGGTGGCCTACCTCGACAGCTCGGCGTTCGTAAAGCTTGTCGTGCCGGAGGCGGAGTCCTCAGCGCTCCGGCAATGGTTACGCCAGTGGCCTAGCCGGGCCTCGGCGACATTGCTTCGAGTCGAATCCGTTCGTGCCGTCGCACCATCGGGTCCGAAGGCGATCCGAACGGCCAGATGGCAGATATCCCGCCTGAACCTCATCGAAGTCAACAGATCTCTCCTTGACGTCGCGGCAGCGCTGCCGGGATCGCTGCGTTCGCTTGACTCGATCCATCTGGCAGCCGCGCAAAGTTTGGGCAGCGACCTCGGTGCGGTCGTCACCTACGATCGGCGAATGGCAGAGGCGGCCGTTCGGATCGGAATGACGGTCGAATCACCCACGTAGGAGCCGCAGTCCGGCCCCCGCTCGACGACTCCCGCTCAACGCGAGCTCCACCCGGATCGAGCCGATCCGTTCGCAAGAGTTCGAAAGACGTTTACGATGCCCCGTCAATCGACGTCGCGCACCTTAGCGTTGAGCAGCACGGAGCAATTTGCGCCAGTGTAGGTCTCACGCGTGATACAATCACGTCCATGAGCGAGGTTTCCATTCGGGACCTCCGCAACCATGGGGGCGAGGTCATCGACCGCGTCACGGCCGGGGAAGAGATCACAGTGACGCGCGACGGTAAGCCGGTCGCCGAATTGCGCCCGCTGGCCAGCCGGCGACTTTCGGCTGAGACTCTCCTGAGGCGCTGGGCGCGCCTGCCGGCGGTGGACGCTGCGCGGCTCAGGGCCGACATCGACTCGATCGTCGATACGTCCGTCTGATGCCGAATGGCGAGCCTCGGCCCCGCGTCGGGCTGCTTGACACCGGCACTCTGATTCTGCTCCAGCGTCTTCGCGACCCGGAAGCGCTGCCCCGCGAGCCAGTGATCTCCACCGTCACCCTCGCCGAATTGTCAGTCGGGCCCCTGGTCGCAACGTTGGAGATCGATCGAGAGGGACGGCTGGCCATCCTGCAACAAGCCGAGGCGGACTTCGACGCGCTGCCATTCGATAAGCCCGCCGCACGAGCATTCGGGCGCGTCGCCGCAGCCTTGAGACGCTCGGGCCGAAAGACAGCGGCTCGCTCCTTCGATGCGATGATCGCCGCGGTGGCAATCGCAAACGATCTTCCCTTGTTCACGTGCAATCCGGCTGACTTCAGCGGGATCGACGGCTTGAAGGTGGTGGAGGTGCCGCACCCAGACTCCGGTCGGTGACGACGGCCAGAGTTCGAAAGACGTCTCCGACACCCCGCCATCGCCTTCAAGCGCCCTCGGCAGCGGCTACACCACCAGCGAGACTTCGCAGCGCAAGCCTGCGGCGCCGGCAATCGCCGAGTCGCGGGTGAGAAGCACCGCTCCGAGCCGCTCCGCCAGAGCCACATACGCCGCGTCGTAGGCCGTCACCACCGAGCGTAGCTCCCAGATCCGGGGAAGGAGGGGTGCGTGCCCGTGGCGGTCGACAGGCAACGCTGTCAGCCTGACCAACAGCTCGCGACCCTGCTCGCCGGTCAGGGCCCCGCTAGCCACGAGCTTCCGGCAGGCGGAGATAACTTCGAGATCCATCAATTCGGGTGCAGCAAGTGGAGTTGCGGCGGCGGACATCGCAGCTTGAGCAGACCCGCCCGTGGCTCGAATGGCGTCAGCCACGACGCTAGCGTCGACGACCGTCATCGCAAATCGCGGTCCTCGCGAATCGCTGCCACGAGCGCCGTTGGGCTGAGAGTGACTGCGATCGGCTCCCAGGTGGCGAGCAACTCTGCGAAGCCTGCTTTCCCTGTGATCACGACCCGACTTCCTTCGATCTGCACATCCACCGGGTCGCCTTCGGTGACGCCTAGACTTGAGATCGCCGAAGCAGGGAGGGTGACTCCCAAGGAGTTGCCGATTCGCAATAATTTGCGCCTCATTGCGGCATTATAACTCCGGTTCTAACGTGCGCCGGGTGTGGCAAGTGTAAAAAGTGTCCAGGCCACCCCGCCGTCGCCGCCTGTTGCGGAACGCCAAGTTCGACATCGCAGCCGGAGGCGCAGGACGCGCGCCGTTTGGCGGCCTCGCGCGGCCGGAGTCGAGCGATCCAAAGAGTATCTCCGCTGCGCCGCCATGTCTTCGCGCCATCCGAACTCGCTGGGTGGGAGGCGTGTGATGGCTCAGGGTGTCGGCTCAGATACACTCGCACGGTCATCGCTGGCGCGATAGATTTCCGAGCCAGAATATGCCCCGAGAGCCAACTCCGCCTCAAATGGGTCGGTATGGGGGAAACCTCGGGTTCCCTCGGTCCCCGACCGCGATCGTCCTCGCCGTGGTGTCTGCCATCCTGATCCTGGTTGGCCGGGTCAATCATCGGGAAACTTGGGGGACACCGGTGGCGATAGTTGGATACCTGCTCCTAGCTCTGGCGGCGGTTGTCCAATTCGCCCGAATGCGCAAGAGCTGAGCGACAACGGCGGTCCCGGCCCGAGCCGAAATGGCCGCCGCGTCTGTCCCAGACGGCCCTCGTCGCCGCCATCCATGGACATCCCCGCGGCGCCGAATACTCGGTCCGGAGCCTTGTTCGACGCATCCCTTCTGCGGTAGGGCTCCTTGAGGGGTCCGGGGTATGATGCGGGCGCATTTGAACGCGCCGACTTGGGCATGGCCATGGTCGGCCGCCGCCCCGGCGGCGGCGAACGCAAGAAGGGCTGGAGGTCGAGCTGCTGCGGTGACGCTGGACGAGGCGCGGCTCAGAATTGCTGAGCAGAATCAGCTGCGTGCCTTCATCTCGGTGACGGCTGCCGATGGGGAGGGGATCGCGGTCGGAGTCAAGGACAACATCGATGTCCGCGGATGGGCCACAAGCGTCGGTTCAAGGCTCCGCCCGCCGGTGCCGGCACCTCGCGACGCCGCTGTGATCGCCAACATCAAGCGCCGTGGTCACCTGGTGCTGGGCAAAACCAATCTCCATGAGTGGGCGCTTGGCAGCACCAGCGCCAACCCCTACTTCGGAGCGGTCGTCAATCCGAAGGCTCCGGGTCGCATCCCAGGTGGCTCCTCTGGTGGCTCGGCGGCGGCGGTTGCCGCCGGCCTTTGTGATTGGGCTCTGGGGACCGATACCGGGGGCTCGGTGCGCATGCCGGCGGCGTTCTGTGGAGTGGTAGGCATCCGTCCCTCGCAGGGTCTGATCAGCTGTCGGGGCGTCTTCCCTAACTCCTCGACGTTCGACACCGTCGGTCCACTGGCGCCCGATGTTGAATCGGCCTCGCGGGCCCTTTGGGCGATGCTTGACCGCGACCCTCCGATGGCGCCGAGCCGCCCCGCGTCAGAGCTCCGCTTGGCCGTCCCCTGGGCCTGGATCAAAGGTCTTGACCGCCCCGTCGGCGAGACCTTTGATCTCGTGGCCCGCGGGCTGCCCTCGATCCAATGGCCGGACCAGATGGGTCTCTTCGACCTCTACGACCGGATCGCTCTGCCCGAGGCGGCGGCCGTGCAGATCGATAACCTGACTCTGCGTCCTGGCGAGTACGGTTCCGACGTTCGTGCTCGGTTGACCAAGGGCCTGGGGGTGTCGGCGGCCGACTATCTCAAGGCAATGCTGGAGCTGCGCTCGGTGAGGCGGCGCATGCGTTCGGCCATGGCCGGATATGACGCTGTCCTGCTGCCCACCGCACCCTGCGTGCCCCCCACACTTGATGAGGCGATGAGCGAACCCCACGGTCCGCTGGGTCGCTTCACCCGAACTCTCTCCTTGAGCGGATTGCCGATCGTGAACCTGCCGGTGCCAGGGACAAAACTGCCAATCGGGATCCAGGTGGTGGGCCACTGGCGGGGCGAAGCCGATCTGCTCCAGACTGCGCGCAGCTTGGAAGGCCGCTGGAGGGCCTTGGCCGTCTGAGGCGTCGTGGGCGGGAGCCCATCAGCTGCTGGGCACGCTCGTACGTTGCCGAAGATCGAGGATTCCCTTGACGTACGGTCGACTTGAGTCCTCGATCCCGTGCTTGCGCACTGAGGTCGGGCCCTGGTAGTAGGCGGCCAGCGCGAGCTGCTCATCACCCCCGAACTCTTTGAGGTAGCGGGCCAGGAGGGCGGCACCGATCAGGGCGTTGGCCGCCGGGTCGTGCACGTCTACCTGGTGGCCGAGGAGATGGGGTCCGGCCCAGGCGGCCGTGGAGGGCATGATCTGCATCAGACCCACGGCCCCGTCTGCGGAGACCGCGGCTTGATTTTGGCCGCTCTCCCATTCCGATACCGCCAGCACCAGGGCCGGGTCCACCCCTTCTTCGTGAGCGGCCTGGACCAGGAGTTGGCGCGGGCCGGGAGCGGGCGCAGTTTGGGGGGCGGGGAGGATCAACTGCTGTCCGATCCGGATCAGGTTGATGTCGGCCAGGTGGTTGCGCTGGGCGATGACGCTGATCGGGACCCCGGTGCGCCTGTAGATCGACCACAGGGTGTCGCCGGGCCGGACCGTGTAGGCCGACGCCGGAACGGTGGCGAGGATCAGGGCGGTCCCGGCCGTAACGGTGGTTGCGATTATTTTCAGCCAATACATGAATGGGGTTAACGGACGGATACGGGGTCGCCTTGCGTGACTGGCGGCCCGGGGGAGGTCTTGATGTCTCGCCGCCCCCACGCATAAGCGTGCGCGAGCGGGCCGTGGGCGGCTAAAGTGGTGGGCGCGGCAAACTGTCGGGGGCCGGCAAATCGCGCGTTCAGCTCGCGCGGCGAGCGATTCGGGGGAGAAAAGTTACGACGCCATTTCGATTTGGCACGGTCGGCGCGGGCCTGACTCGGAATCTGGCCCACGTGGGGGCGCTCCTGGTGGTGCTCTTGGTGCTGCGCACCCATCCTCTGGCTCAGGTGGCCGCGGCGACGACCGACGCCCATGTGTCGCCGATCATCACCGCCCTGGCGATACCGACCGTGGTCCAACCCACCCCGGCGCCTGCACCGAGCAAAGCCCCGCCGCCGGTGGTTAAGCCCGCCCCGGCTCCGGCCCCGATCGCCGCCCCAGCGCCGCCCCCGCCGCCCTCAGCCCAGGGCGTGGTCGGGATCATCGAGGCCGCCTTCGCCAGCCAGGGCTCGGCTGCGGTTACGTGGGCGCTGCGCGTGGCCCGCTGCGAGTCCGGCTACAACCCCAACGCAACCAATCCCTCAAGCGGCGCCGCCGGTCTCTTCCAATTCGAGCCGGCGACCTGGGCGCACACGCCGTGGGCCGCCGACTCGGTGTACTCGCCCGAACCCAACGCGCTGGCCGCGGCGTGGCTCTACAACCAGGACCACGGCGCCGCATGGTCCTGTAAGTAGCCGACTAAAGCTCGGTTCTAGGGGCCGATTACCGGCCCTCGACTTTGGGTGGTTCAACCAGGTCCACTCGGCTCTGATTCATGCAGTGCTCCCGTGGTGCGTGCCCTCGGCCGCTGGCTACCTTGATCTGGCGCCGGGCGGGCTTGCGGGGGTCCCGCCCAGGCCCAGTTGTAACACCCCAACGGTAAGGAGACCGATGAGCCTAGCAATGTACTTGGACCTGCTTCCGGCGCCCACGTGGCTTGACCCTGGACACACCGCCTGGCAGTTGGTCGCCGGCACCCTGGTGGGCCTGATGAGCGTGCCCGGTCTGGCCATCCTCTACTCCGGCCTGATGAAGCGCAAGTGGGCGCTCAACTCGGCCCTCATGGTCCTGTACGCCTTCGGTGCCACGCTCGTGGTCTGGACGCTATGGGGCTACCAGATGTCCTTTGGGACCCAGCTGACCAATGTGCTCCACTTCGTTGGGATACCGGGAACGGTGCTCTCTCCGGGGTCCCTCGAGGGTCAGGCGGTGATTCCGCTCTT
>DATLSE010000061.1:0-8952 GCA_035534295.1 Nitrosotalea sp. | reverse complement strand
GGGGGCTGGTCATCGTCTCCTTTGCATTCACCCACTAGTTATACCCTATTCGGCAATCGCCTGACAATAGGGCTTCCCCTATACTACGGCCCCTCGACAATAGGGTATCCCTTGTCTCCTGCCCCGGCGCACTGAGGCAGCCGACGTCGTCAAGCCCATGGTCTGCCACGGGGACGCCTGCGCGCCGAACGCCCTCTTGACTTGCGCACAACCTGCTCCGGCGTGTGCCTCCTGCCTTTCACTCGAGTTCCTCCTTGCCCTCCCGGGCTGTGGTGAAACCCTCCTATCACATGGCTCCGCTCTCGGGGGTCAGGCCACTGAGCTCGGTGACCATTGGAAGCCGCGCCAGCGTGGTAAGGCCACGAGCCGCAATGTGACCTCAGAATCCGTCGTCCAGCGCTATGAGGCGGCCTTCCGACGAAACCCTCGGGGCCGTTAACGGCAGTCGTTGTCACCGGCCCCAGTTGCTTCAGGGAGTCGCTGACTCCCCTGCCATCTCCCAGAAGTCGCGCTCAAGGGCGCAGATATCAAGGAATGTGCTCTCGTCAGCACCCGCGGCGTCCACCAGCGTGGCAAGCTCGGCTACATACGCTGAGAATCCGGGATCAGTCCAATGCGCGACGAAATCGCGATAGGCGGCCGCACCCGGCGCCACCCCACTCCAGGATTCGAGGTACGCCCGCTCTCCGGCCCACAGGGCGGTGATTCCGGATTTCCAGTCGACCGCATTCGAGTTCAACTGGCGGCGGTAGGCCTCGGTGGTCCGATGCCTTTCACGCTCGAACCCTATCCCACGCCGCGCGGCGTGGCCTTCGAACCAAGCCATCTCGGCCTCCAGCGCGACGAGGCCGCCAGCCAGCACCCGCTGCCCGGACCGCGGAGCGACAGCGAGGAGATGCGCCTGGAAGCGCAGCAGGTCGCGGACGAACAGATAGTCCTGCACCAGCCACTTCTCGAACGCGGCTTCGGCGAGCGAGCCGTCACGCACCGCATCGAGGAAGGGGGCTTTGGTCGCAGATTCCCAGACCGAGCGGTGCTGTGCCACGAGCTCGTCAGTTCGCATACAAACCGATGATGACACCGCCCGGTAGCTTCCGATCGAGATCGTGCGTCCCGGCTCGGGGCTGGGCCTGCAACTGATCTCGGCCAACTCCCCCGCGAACACCGCTCTGAGCACCACCACCGATCATTGATGCGCGACGTCGGCCTTTTTAGACGCGGACGTCACGCGAGAAGCGTCACCGCCTTTACCGCACCGGAGGTGCGCGGAGACACGTCTGCATGGGGATGACTCTGTCATCATTGGCTGCCGTGATCCTGCGCCAAGAGACGGGCCGGTCGCGGCGACGCCCGTATTCAGCGAGTGGGTCTGGTTGGTGCCGCCGCTGCCCTGAGCCTATCCGGAGCGAAGGCGCTGACACGTTGATCCGCCTTTACATCGGGCAAAAGGCTGAGGTGGAGCGGGGATCGAGTCGTGCGGAGCATTGACCATGGGACCGGGCGCCTAACCCCCCCACCGAGCTGCTCCGGCGATTGTGTCCCCGTCCGGAGCGAGCGAGCCCCGCTAACATCTCTTCGCCGTTCGCGTTGCCTGGAGGTCCCGCGCTGGTGCCGCCGTTAGGCCAAGTCGGCGATATCCACCGCGATCTTCGGGAGGGAGTTCGTCGAGTCTGCCAGGCGTACCCGGGTACGTACTGGCAAGCCCAGGACGAGGCCAGAGCCTACCCGGACGAGTTCGTGGACGCGCTCACGTCGGCGGGCTATCTCGCCGCCCTCATCCCCACCGAGTACGGTGGAGCGGGCCTGGGTCTGGCTGAGGCGTCGGTGATAATTGAGGAAGTAAATCGCTCCGGTGCTAATGGCGCCAGCATCCACGCCCAGATGTACACCATGACGGTGATCCTGCGGCATGGCTCAGAAGAGCAACGCCTGCGATACCTTCCCGCCATCGCGCGCGGTGAACTGCGACTCCAGGCCTTCGCCGTGACTGAACCCGCAGCCGGATCTGACACGTCCTCGATTGCAACCACGGCCACTCGCTGCGAGGGTGGGTACTCCATCCGCGGCCAGAAGGTGTTCACCTCCCGGGTCCAGCACTCGGATCTCATGCTCCTGCTCGCTCGCACCGCGCCTGCAGCCAGCGATGGGCCGAGGACCTCAGGCCTGTCGGTCTTTCTGGTGGACTTGCGCGGCGAGCCGCCCGGTCTCACCGTGAGACCGATCAGGACGATGGCGAATCATGAGACCAACGAGGTCTTCTTCGACGGACTGACCATCCCCGCTTCGGCGCTGGTCGGTGAGGAAGGGATGGGCTTCCGCTACATCCTCGACGGGATGAACGCTGAGAGGATCCTCATTGCCGCTGAGTGCATTGGGGACGGGCGGTTTCTGGTGGATCGCAGCGTGGCGTACGCGGGCCAGCGGCGCGTATTCGGTCGCCCCATAGGCCAGAACCAGGGCGTTCAGTTCCCGATCGCACGGGCTCATGTGGCGTTGGAGGCGGCCGACCTCATGCGCTGGCGAGCGATAGATCTGTTCGATTCCGGTTCCCCGTGCGGGCCCGAGGCCAACATGGCGAAGCTCCTGGCGTCGGAGGCCTCGTGGGAGGCCGCGAACGTAGCCCTGCAGACCCACGGTGGTTACGGCTTCGCAGTTGAGTACGACATCGAACGAAAGGTCCGTGAGACCCGCCTCTATCAGGTGGCCCCCGTCTCGACCAATCTCATCCTCTCCTATCTGGCCGAGCACACCCTTGGATTGCCGCGTTCCTATTGAGATTGGGGGCGACGGCGGTGCTCCCAAGACCCTGCCGGCTGAGCCACGACCTAGAGTGCGGTGGGGCCGAGACCAGCAACTTGATATGAGACGCGACATAGTCGACGAGCGGTTCCTCAGGATTGTCCCGGGCGGCAGCGAGCTCGAAACGGTCGCCGGCGGCTTGGGCCTCTGCGAGGGACCGGTGTGGAGCCCTGCCGACGGCGCCCTCCATCTCACCGACCTGGGTACCGATTCCATCTGGCGCTGGCGCCGAGGACTGGGCCTGGTTCTCACTTTTGAGTTGATGGGCCGTACGTCGCGGCACCCTCCAAAGCGTGGGTGCCGCGACGGTGCGATCCGGCGTTTTCTCGGCGCCTGGTATGGCGACTGCCATCCGTTCAAACGGCACAAGACTGCGTACGACCTCATGGCCAACGGCAAACAAAACGTCTGCAATGAGTCGGGAGAGTCGCTCCGGAGAGCGCAAGTCGCAGTGCTATCGTTGTCCCGCGAATGTCTTGGCCGAACCGCCGGCAGCCCGACGTCCAGGGCGCGCTAGCGGGCATCAAGGTTCTGGACCTCTCGGCTTTCGCCGTCGGTCCCTGGTCCGCGGGACTGCTTGCCACGCTCGGCGCCGACGTCATCAAGGTCGACCCGCCCTATGGAGATCCAATACGCAGGGTGAGGCCACAGCGCGCAGGGGAGCCCACCACCTACTCGGTGTGCAACCTTGGCAAGCGAGCGATCACGTTGGACTTCAAGGATCCGGCCGCGCATCGACTGGTGATGGAGATGGCGGCTTCGGCCGACGTGATAATCGAGAACCACCGCGCCGGGGCCATGGAGCGAGTGGGTGTTGGCTACGAGCAGGTCAGCGCCGTGAATCCGGGCATCATCTACTGCTCGTCGGGATCGTTCGGCGACAGAGGGCCGATGGCTGGAGTTGGCAGCACGGATCCTCACGGGCAGGCGTTCAGCGGATTCGTGGCACTGAACGGAGTCGATGCGGATCATCCCGAGTTCCTCCGCTACTCGGCCTTGATTGATCTCTTCACTTCGATGTACCTCGCGGGTGCCGCCCTCGTCGGTCTGGAGCTGCGCGCCCACTCAGGCCGGGGCTGCCACCTGGTGACCTCGCAGATGGAATCCGCCATCTCTCTTCAGATGACCCGCCTCTCCGAATACCTGGCAACAGGCATCAGATTCCAGCCAGCCGGGAGCGCCTCGTCGGCGATCGCCCCCTCGCAGGCTTTTCGATGCCGCGATGGACGCTATCTCAATGTGAGCGCCCCCGGCGCTGGCCAGTGGCAGGCGCTATGCCAGGTTCTCTCTCTCGCCGAGCTCATCGACGACCCCCGCTTTCTCCGGAACCGCGACCGCCTGCACAACCGCGCTGAGCTGACACCGATTCTGGCCGGCGCCATGGCCAAGGCGGACCTGGCATGGTGGCGGATGCGCCTTGCCGAGGCGGGGGTTCCGGCCGCTGAGGCACACGTCCTGGACGACGCCGTTGCCAACCCGGAGGAGCACCCGCTGGGAAGGTTCATGCAGCGAGTCCCGCACCCCGTGCGCGGCCGGATGGTCGTTCCGCGACCGCCGTGGGACTTCAGCCGCTCTCCCGCGGTGGCGCGAGCGCCCTCCCTGCCAGGTGCCCATGACGCAGAGATCAGAGCCGGTTTGGAGAGCGCCCCGGGGTCTGCCCCCGCGCCCGAACCCGCCCCGCCCTCCGGCACTCCGGGGAGCCGCACCTCCCTCAAGGGCCTAAAAGTGGTGGAGGCGGCAGGCGGCGTAGCAGGGCCCTATTGCGGATGGCTGCTGGCAGGCTTGGGGGCCGAGGTGGTGAGGGTCGAAACCCAGGATGGAGACCCTCTCCGGGAGCACGGACCGGAGGCGAGGGATGGCCTGGGGGCAGCGTACCTGGCCCTGAACGGGGGCAAGGTCAGCTTTGTCGTCGACCCGACGTTGGAGTCCGACGCGGCTCGGCTTCACGCCCTCCTGGCAGCGGCCGATGTCGTCATCGCCGATCACAGATCGATGGCGCGGGAGGGGGCGCTTCTGCTTGGTGGAGACGAGGTGGAGGGCAACCCCAGAGCGGTCGTATGCAGTCTGTCTGCGGCCGGAGAAGAGGGGCCCCTGGCAGAGCGCCCGCTCGACGAACTGGAGATCCAGGGACTCTCAGGTCTGCTCCGCTACCTCGGCGAGCCCGGGTCGGCGCCGGTGCGGATGGGGGCCGACGTCGCAGCCATAGGGGCTGGCGTCACCGCGTTCGTCGGCGTCATGGCCGCGCTGCACGAGCGCCGACGCTCAGGGCTGGGACAGAAGGTGGCAGTGTCAGAGTTGGGCGCGCTGGTCTCGGCGGGAGCGGTCATGATCGCCGCCCTCGGCCACCCGGACGCTTGGGAGGGCTTCCATTGCCTGGCCGCAGGCACTCCTCCCATCTATGGCGTCTCCAGCCGGGGCGGACTGGTCTCTTTCACCGCCCCGCGGCAGGATGCCGACTGGGAGGAATTCTGTCGCACCATCGGGGCGGAGCCGCTGCTGCAAGACCCTCTCTACGCGACCGACGAGCAGAGGACCTTCCGGCGGCCGGAGCTGTTGCGTGAACTGGTGCCTTACTTCGCGCCGCACGAGCGAGACTTTCTGATCGACCTGACCAACCGTCTGGGCGGAATCGCCGTCCCCATCCTGACCTACGAGGATCTGGTCCAGCACCCGCAGGTGAGGGCCGTCGAGATTATCGTCGACGGCCCCGAGGGTCCTGCTCTCGCCCTCCCCTGGCGAATCGACGGCTGGCGCCCGCCTCCGCCGGGCGCGTCGGTGGCCCTCCCCTGACCTCGCCCCGGAGGCCGGCCGGAGCTCGTGGTGGCGAGCGTCGTTACAAAACGTCTGGGAGCTCTCGTGGCCCGGGCTGAGCGGGAGTGGGGCTCGGCCTGAAGAGCGGCGCCCTTGCGACCGGCAGCAACCGTGGTGCGTTGGGGCCAGCGGGCTCCGCCCGGTTGGCTGCTTGACGACGTCCATGGCCGGCGGGCACGCCCTGATGTCGTCACCACGCCTCCTCCTTCTCGGCGGTCCCTCGCCCGGAGGCCCCCACCGTGGCGGACGAGATCTTCGCCCGCCGACCGAGCTCCGCGAGGCAGAGCCGGAGCTGGAAATCCTCATCAATGAGCAACTGGTGCTGCAGGAGCCGGAATTCAGCCAGCGCGCCTATGTCCTGGAGGCCCCCCAGGTGGTCTTGTCCGGCTACGCCCCCGCGCTCATCGGCGTTCGCGCTCTGCCAGCGGCCTTCCTCAGGGGGAGTGTGGGGACGGAGTCGGAAATCCCTGGCCACCGGTAACGGGTCAATTGTCAAATTGGCCCATTACCTCGCCGCTCGGTTGATGTGGGCGTTACCGGGCGGCGGATAAGCTGATAGCTTGACCGCGGCCAGCGCACCTGCGTGACAGGCTGCGGTAGCAGCCGGAGAGGCGGTGACAAATAGTTTGGAAGGGGAGGGGTGGGCATGAAGGCCGTGGTGCTGAAGACGCAGGGTGGGCCCGAGGTTTTGGTGGAGGAGGAAGTCCCCGACCCCACGCCCGGGCCGGATCAGGTAGTGCTGAAGGTGCTGGCGTGCGGCGTCTGCGGGCACGATCAAGCGGACCGCACAGGACTGACCAAGATCGACCTCCCCTGCATCCTGGGGCATGAGATCGCGGGCGAGGTGGTGGCGTTGGGAACCCAGGCTCGGGGCTTTCAGGTGGGGGATGTCGTCGCCTGCAAGCAGTTCACCACCTGCGGAGTCTGCTTCGCCTGCCGCTCGGGAAGGGAGCTCGACTGCGCCAGGCGCCGCTTCAACTATGGAGGCATGGCGGAGTTCGTGGCCCTCGACGACCAGGTTCTGTTGAAGGTTCCCGAGGGGGTCGACCCCGTGGCAGCCAGCGTCGTCGCGTGCGGAGTCGGGACCTCCTATCAGGCGCTGGCCGGGGTGGGGAAGCTGGTTCCGGGCGAGTGGGTGGCGATCAGTGGCGCCGGGGGAGGCCTGGGGGTTCACGCGGTGCAGGTCGCGGCCGCCCTGGGGGGGCGGGTACTGGCGGTCACCACGTCGCCGCACAAAGCGGAATTTCTTCGGGGACTCGGCGCCGAGCACGTGGTGGTGGCTGCTGAGGGCAATGTGGCCGACCGGCTTTTGGAGGCCACCGGGGGACAGGGAGTGCACCTGGTCCTTGACAACGTGGGCCACCCGGACTTCTTCAGCCAGGGCTTCCGGGCTTTGCGGAAGCGGGGTCGCTACGTCTTCACCGGTCAGCTCTACCGCGAGCGCGTCTCCTTTTACCCTCTTTTCGCCTTCTCACGCGAGGTGGTGATAACCGGCTCCTCGTCGACCCTCATGTCCTCCTTCATGAAAGCCATGGAGCTGGTCCAGGAGAAACGGGTGAACCCCGTCACCGAGACCTATCCCCTCTCGCAGGCCTCCGCGGCCCATGAGGCCATGGACAGCCGGAAGGTGGTCGGACGCGCGGTAGTGATCCCGGAGGCCTGAGGCGTCGTGGCGCTGTTCGATCTGAGTCGACAGGCAGCTGTGGTGGGAATCGGGACCAGCGATAAGTTCGGTCTGGTTCTGGATCAGAGCCCGGCTCGGCTGCAGATGCAGGCCTTCCGTGCCGCGCTCGACGACGCGGGGCTGCGCGCCGCCGACGTGGACGGCTTCGCCACCGGCCATGGAGCTCCCCAGGGCATGGACTACGACGAATTCGCCATCCAGTCGGGATGCGAACTGCGCTGGGCCGTCCAGATGTGGACGCATGGCAGGTGGGCCAGCACTCAGGTCGCCCAAGCCGCGTTGGCGGTGACCTCTGGGCTTGCGGACTGCGTGGCCATCATCAACACGATCACCAACGGGCGGGGCTACGGGCGGCATCTCGCCGCCCTCGGGGAGGGCACCGTCCGAGAGGCTTTCAGGGACGTCGGCGGCGGGCACGGTGAGGCCGGTCCCTACGGATTGGACACGCCGGGGTCGGCCACGGCGATGGTGGCGCAGAGGTACATGGACCTCTACGGGGCCACCAGCGAACACCTGGCGGCGGGCCCCATCGCCTTTCGACGTCATGCGCAGCTGAACCCGATGGCGATCATGCGCGATAAGCCGCTCACGCTGGAGCAGTACCTGGAGAGCCCGCCCTTGGTCGGTCCCTTCCGACTCTTCGATTACTGCCTTCGCAACGAGGGCTCAACCTGCCTTCTTGTCACCACCGCGGAGCGCGCGCGCGCCATGGGCGCCAGGGCCGTGCTGGTGTCCGGGGTCCAGGGGGCCCGGGCGTCGCGCGATGACTTCATCATGTTCGCGCGCCCGGGGATGGGATTGGGCTTCACCGATGAGCATGACTATCAGGCCGGCCAGATGCCGGTGTACCAGATGGCCGGCCTCGGCGCGGACGACATAGATGCCCTCTACGTGTACGACTCCTTCAGCAGCAATCTCTGGATGGTTCTTGAACGATTCGGATTCTGCCCCCCTGGGGAGGCCTATCTGTGGACTCAGGGAGGCCAGATCGAACTCGGAGGCCGCCTTCCCGTCAACACCAACGGGGGCCTTCACTCGGAGGCTCACCTCTCAGGGTTCGGACATCTTCTGGAGATGGTGCGGCAAGTCCGTCAGGAGGCTGGCCCCAGGCAGGTGCCGAAGGCGGAGGCGGTTCAGTGGGCCACGCCCTGGGGTGACTCTTTGATCTTCACGTCCAGTTGATAGGAGAAGAGCCATGAGCGCACGGCCGCTGCCGGTGATCCATCCCGACAACCAGGAGTTCTGGGACTCGCTGCGCCGGCATGAGCTCTCGTTGCAGCGGTGCAGGGAGTGCTCCGAGGTGCGATTCCCGGTGTCGCCGGTCTGTCCGCGATGCCTCTCCGAGGAATTCTCCTGGGAGGTTATGTCGGGACGCGGCCAGCTGGTCGTGGCGGTTACCGTACATCGGGCGACCGGCAATCCATGGTGGTCCGAGCGGGTTCCCTTCTCCGTCGCGCTGGTGCGATTGGCCGAGGGCCCTCGGATCAAAGGCGGGATTGACAACAGCCTTGCCAGTCTGCCCCCGGGGACCCCGCTCCGGGTCGCGTTCGACGACCAGGAGGAGGTGACGCTTCTGCACTTCCGCAGCGATGAGTCTGGGACGGACGCCCGCCCGCTCTGAGCTCCCGCTCACCGACGACGGGGACGCTCGCCAGGCC
>DATLSE010000060.1:0-62666 GCA_035534295.1 Nitrosotalea sp. | reverse complement strand
AGGAGGGTTGACCCTAGTACGAGAGGACCGGGTTGAACGAACCGCTAGTGTACCGGTTGTCACGCCAGTGGCAGCGCCGGGTAGCCATGTTCGGTGCGGATAAGCGCTGAAAGCATATAAGCGCGAAGCCGACTCCAAGATTAGGTTTCCCACCGGGTTAACCGGGTAAGGGCCCTGGTAGACCACCAGGTTGATAGGCCGGGGGTGTAAGGCATGTGAGTGCTTGAGCTGACCGGTACTAATAGCCCGAGGGCTTGTCCACTTACACATCACTCTTCAGGTTCTGAGGGGTGGGATCCAGACAGTTCGGTTCGGTATTGAATCTCGAAAAAGCCTATTTGGTTGTGCTCGGTGGCATGCCGGTCGCGGCGTGGTGCGGGGCCTGGCTATATTGCGTGGAGCTGTGAGCATCTCTGTGCCATCCCACGCCCGCGATCTCGAGCTGATGGCCCTGGCCCTGGTTCTGGGAGCACGTGCGGATCATCGCACCAGCCCCAATCCCATGGTCGGAGCGGTGGTCAGCTCGGGGGATGGCCGCGTCCTCGGGCAGGGCTATCACGAAGCTGCGGGGGGACCCCACGCCGAGGTTATAGCCCTGGCGCAAGCGGGAGCTGGCGCGCGCGGCGCCAGCCTGTATGTGACCCTCGAGCCGTGCTCGTCCTGGGGCCGTACGCCGCCGTGCGTGGAGGCGGTGCTGAAGGCGGGAGTGAGCCGGGTCCTGGTGGCGATGGAGGACCCGGATCGCGGTGTCGCAGGAGCTGGCATCCGCGCTCTGCGCGAGGGCGGGATCGAGGTTTCAGTCGGCCTGCTCGAGGCCGAGGCGCGGCGGCTCAACCGCTTTTACATCTGCCAGCGCGCCACCGGGCGGCCCTTCGTCACGGCCAAGTTCGCGGCCAGCCTGGATGGCCGCGTGCGGAGTTCTGGTGGTCAGTCGCGCTGGATCACCGGAGCGGCGGCCAGGCGGCACGCCCACCTGGAGCGCCATCGCCATGACGCGGTGCTGGTCGGAATCAACACCGTGCTCGCCGACGACCCTCTGCTCAGTGCCCGACTCCCGGCGGCTCGTCAGCCCCTGCGGGTGGTGCTGGATTCCAAGGGGCGGACGCCGGCGGGCGCCCGCGTTCGTGGACCGGGGGCGGAGCTCCTGATCGATTCGGGTTCGGATCTGCCCGGCCTGCTCGGGCTATTGGCTGGCCGCGGCATCCTGAGCCTGCTGGTCGAAGGCGGTCCCCGGGTCCTGGGCTCATTCTTTGACCAGGGCCTGGTCGATGCGGTCCAGGTCTACCTGGCCCCGATCGTGCTCGGGGGCGAGGGCTCCCTTTCCGCCGTGCTCGGCCGGGGAGCCGAGCTCGACCTGGTGCCGCATCTGCAGGATGTGGAAATGCGAGCGCTGGGCCGCGATGTATTGATCAGTGGAAATGTTCACCGGAATCGTTAGCGGCACCGGAACCGTGCGCTCCCTGCGGGGGGCGTCTCTGGTGGTCGACTCGGCCTCCGACCTGGCTCTAGCGCTCGGGTCCAGCGTCGCCGTCAACGGAGTCTGCCTAACCGTGAGCGCTCTGCCCGCGGGGGGCTTTGAGGTCGATCTGGTACCAGAGACACGCCGGCGCACCAACCTCGACCGGCTGGATCGAGGGAGCCGGGTCAACCTGGAGCTGCCGCTGCGCCTGGAACAGGGACTTGACGGTCACCTGGTCCAGGGTCACGTCGACGCCGTGGTCCGCATCTTAAACCTGCGTCCGACCGATCCCGGGCGCGAGGTTGAGTTCGAACTACCCCCGGGACTGCGGCGCCTGGTCTGCGAGAAGGGCTCGGTGGCTCTGGATGGGATGAGCCTGACCGTCACCGCCGTAGACGACGTGCGCTCCAGCTTCAGTGTCGCATTGATCCCGCATACGCTCGATCTGACCGTCGCGGGGGCCTATGAGCTGGGCACCAGGGTCAATCTCGAGGTCGACGTTGTGGCACGATATCTGGCGCGCCTGCTCGGCCATCAGGACACCTAAACCATGCCACTTGATTCCGTTGCCGAGGCCCTGGCTGACTTTAAGGTCGGTCGCTTCGTGATCATCGTCGACGACGAGGATCGGGAGAATGAGGGCGATTTGTGCGTGGCCGCCGAACTCATCACTCCCGAGCAGATCTCCTTCATGGCTCGGGAGGCGGGCGGATTGATCTGCCTGCCCATCATCGCCTCGCGTCTCGACGAGCTCGAGATCGAGCCCATGGTGACGCACAACACGAGTCGCCTGGGGACGGCGTTCTCGGTCAGCATCGAGGCCAGCGATCTGGTCACGACCGGCATCAGCGCGTTTGATCGCGCCGCCACCATCCGGCACGTTCTCAATCCCGAGGCGCGACCGTCCGACTTCGCCAAACCGGGGCACACCTTTCCCCTGCGCGCCGCCGAGGGCGGCGTGCTCGCCCGCGCCGGCCAGACCGAGGCCGCGGTCGACCTCGCCCGCCTGGCCGGACTCTACCCCGCCGGCGTCATCTGCGAGATCATGAAGAGTGACGGGACCATGGCCAGGATGGCTGATCTGGAGGAGTTCAGGTCCCGGCATGGGATCAAGATCATCGCCATCAAAGACCTGATCCAGTACCGGCGTCGCACCGAGCGCCTGATCGAGCTCAAGGTCGTGAGCCGGGTCCCGATCGCAGGCAAGATCTGGCGCGCCCACGCTTACGAGGACGCGATCTCGGGCGAGGTTCACCTGGCCATGGTCCTGGGTGAGATCGACCCAGAGCAGCCGGTCCTGGTTCGTGCCCACTCGCGCTGCCTGACCGGAGACGTCTTCGGCAGCCAGCGCTGCGACTGTCGTCCCCAGCTGGAGGCGGCGCTGCGGCGCATCGACGAGGCCGGCGCGGGAGTTGTGGTCTACTTCGGCAACCACGAGGGTCGCGGCATCGGCCTGGTCGACAAGCTGCGCGCCTACAACCTGCAGGACGAGGGCCTGGACACCGTCGACGCCAACCTGGCCCTGGACCAGCCCGCGGACTCCCGCGACTACGGCATCGGCAACCAGATCCTGTTTGATCTCGGGGTGCGCCGAATGCGCCTGTTGACCAACAATCCCCGCAAGCTCATCGGCATCGAGGGATACGGGATCGAGGTGGTTGAACAGGTACCGCTTCAGATCGAGCCCAATCCGTTCAACGAGCGCTATCTGCGCACCAAGCGGGATCGCATGGGCCACCTGCTCTGAGCCGGTGCGCGCGGGCGGTCCCCGGCTTGGGGTAGGCTCGGGGCCGGCATGGGTGAATACGGCGGCGAGGACCTGGAAGACTCTGAACTGGACGCCTCGGGGCTGCGCGTCAGCATCGTCGTGGCGCGCTACAACCCGGACATTTCCCGGCGTCTTCTGCGCGGAGCTCTACAGTGGCTCAGCGCGCGGGGAGTGGAAGACCCGCCCGTGATCTGGGTCCCGGGCGCGTTCGAGATCCCGCTCACCGCCCTGGTCCTGGCCGAGTCCGGTCAGGTCGACGCCGTGGTCGCTCTGGGCTGCGTGATCAATGGCGAGACGGCGCACTTCCAGCACGTCGCCACCCAGTGTGCCGAGGGTCTGATGCACGTGAATCTGGACACCGGCATTCCCTGTGCCTTCGGGGTTCTCGCCACCTTTGATCGCGAGCAGGCGCTGGCGCGGAGCGGTCCGCGCAACAACAAGGGCGCGGAGGCGGCGCGGACGGCCGTCGAGATGGCGCTCCTGGTGCGAGACCTGCAAGATGGTCCCGAGGCCGCGACCGAAGGCGACGCCGACTGATCCTGCTGCGGATACCGGCCCTACGCGCCGGCCGGGCCCGTCTGGAGTAGGAAGTTAAGTGCGTTGAGGTAGGCGTGGACGCCGGCCTCGACCGCGTTGGGCGAGGCCCCCGAGCCCATCACCAGACGATTCCCCAGGCGGAGCTCGATCACGGCTTCAGCGATGGCGTCACGCCCCTGGGTGGCCGAGATGATGGAGAAGTTCTCAACCTCGGCATCGATCCCGCTCAGCCGCTGGACCGCTTTGATGGCCGCGTCCAGCGGCCCGTCACCCTGCTCTCGGCACATGGCCGGACCGCGTTCGGAATCCACGGTGACCTCGGCCGTCGCGGGCAGACCGGTGCTGGCGGTGACCGTCAGGGCGAGCAGGCGCAGGTGCTGCGGCGCCTCGGCCACGATCTCCTGAGCCACCACGCGCAGATCGGTGGCGTAGATCTTCTCCTTGTCCTCGCACAGGGACAGGACGGCGCTGTAGATGCGGTCCAGAAGAGCGGGGTCACCGACCGGCACCCCAAGTCCCGACAGCTCCTGGATCAGGAGTGCGCGCCCGGCTTCGGTTCCCACCTGACCCGAGCCGGGATCGAAGCCGAGCTCGCTCTTCTCCACGCTGCGGCGGGCCGGGGGGGCACCCTCCGGCGCGGCCGAGCCGGCCACGAAGGAACCCCGCAGCTGCTGCAACCAGCTCTCCCAGCGAGGCAGCTCGGAGACCGCCGAATCGGCCTGGGCGAGGACGGCGACGGCGTATCCCGAGCGGGTGAGGAAGACCGGCTCGCCGCCCTCGACGACCGACTTCAAAAGATCCCCCGGGGAGTCCATGAAGCGTTCGATCTCGAGCTCGCGCGGCATCTCTGCAGTGTAGATCCGAGGCCGCCCCAGAACCGGGGTGGCGCGCGTCAACCGGCCCCCCTAAGACGCGCCAGGCGCGGGCCCAGGGTAGGATCGCCGAACTTTTGAACCGCGTCCAAAAGTCCACTGAGCGCGAATTCCAAGCCTCCCATCCAGTTGCATCCGCCGGATCCGAGATCGAGCGCCCTGGAGGTGAGCCACGCCACTCGCTCGGCGGCCTCGATCATTGCCAGGGGGCTGGCCCCGGTCCGCTCGAGTGTGATTGCCCACTCTTCCAGGGCGCCCGCCAGATCGGGATTGGCGGCGCCGAGAGTGGGAGCCAGATTGCGTCCGGCGTGTGCGGCCAGCCGCGACTCCAGCAGAGCCCCGTCAGCGGCGGGGGAGACGGCGGCGGAGGCCGGGCAGAGACCCACCAGCTCCTCGATCAGGGGCCCCGGAACGATCGAGTTGACGGTGCTGCGAGCCAGGCCCATCCCGACCAGATCGGGACGGGTCAGATTCATGGAGACTTGGTCCCCCAGGGCCAGCGCCTGAACTCCCGGCAGCCGGCGCAGGGACAGCACCGCAGCCCGAGCCAGGGCGGGGTCGAGGGCGGGCGAGCTCACGTTGTAGGCGACCAGCGGGGGGCGTACGCCCAGGCAGCTGGCCCCGGCACCGGGGGGCGCTCCGCGCCCGGGGAGATCGGGCGGAACGCGCCCGTGGCGCACATCGGCCAGGCTGGTCGGGCTCGCCCCGGGGCTGGCCAGGGCATAGAAATAAATCGGCAGACCGAGCTCCTGGTTGAGCCGGTGGCCGAGCCCGTGGGCGGCCTCGACTCCCGCCGCCGGATCCCCCTTCAGCGCGACCAGGGGCACCACGTCGGCCACCCCGACGCGGGGATGCACCCCACCCTCGGCGCTTAGGTCGAGGTACTCCACGGCGTACTCGATGAGGGCGAACAGGCGCTCACAGAGTTTGTTCAGGGAAGTCGAGGCCAGGGTCACGACCGATCTCCCGTGACCCTGGTCGGCGTGCACGTCGAGGAGTGCGGTTCCAGCCCGCCGGGCGAGCTCGGCCACCCGCTCGGGCCGCGCGGTAGAGAAGTTGGGAACCGCCTCCCACGCTTCAGCGCTCATCGGGCAGCACGCCGTTGCAGATCGCGGTCTGGACCAGGTTGACCCCCAGCCGGTAGGGGATCTCAAGGTATGACTCGGCGTCCAGGAGGAGCAGGTCGCAACGCTTGCCCTGGCGGATGGACCCGCACCAGCGCTGCAGTCGCAGCGCGCGCGCCCCGCCCAGAGTCGCGGCGCGCAGGGCCTCCTCCACGCTCAGACCGAGCTCCTGGCAGGCCAGCCCGATGATCAGGCACATGTTCTCCGAGCAGGAGGTGGTGGGGTTGTAGTCGGTGGCCAGGGCCAGCTCGCAGCCCGCCGCGGCGAGCGCTCGCGCCGCCCCCTCGGACGCCATCTTGAGGTTGGTGGTCGATGCCGGGCAGATGACGCAGACGGTGCTCGACTCAGCCAGCGTGCGGGCATCGGTATCGCGCAGATAGTTGAGGTGCGCGACCGAGGCGGCCCCCATCTCCACCGCCACCTGGGGACCCTCGCCCGGGGCCAGTTGCGCGGCGGAGACCTTGAGCTGAAAGCCCTCCGTATGAGCCGCCGCCAGGATACTGCGGCATTCCCCTGGGTCGAAGGCGCCAGGATCGCACCAGACCTGGCAGAAGTCGGCGCGGCCCTTGAATCGGGGCAGCATCTCGGAGCGGACCTGGTTCAAGTACTCCTCCCGCGGACAGTCTTCGGGGGGGACGTGGCCGCCGTAGAAGGTGATAACCAGGCGCTGCGTGGAGCTCGCGGCGAGACGCTCGGCGACGCGGATCAATTTCTCCTCGGCGGCCAGCGAGAGCCCGTAGCCGCTGCGCAGCTCGGCCGAGGTGATGCCGTGACGTAGGAAGCTGTTGAGTCGCCTCTGACCGGATGCAACGAGGTCCTCTTCGTCCGCAATCCGGGTGTCGCGGACCGATCGCATCAGGCCTCCACCCGAATACGGCCGGCCGCTGATCCGGGCCGCGTGCTCCTCGGCGCGGGAGCCCTCCCAGATCAGCGCGGCGTGGGCGTCGACGAAGCCCGGCAGGGCGCAGGCGCCGCCGGCGTCGACCACCCTCGCTTCGGCCCGCAGCTCGACCCGCCAGGGCCAGCGCGCGCTGGGGCCGACCCAGACCACCTGGCCCTGCAACGAGGCCACGGCGGCGTGCTCCAGGACGCCCAGCGGTCCCATCCCCTGGGCGGGCTCCCCGGTGACCAGCTGGCCGACGTTGTGGACGACCAGATCAGCTTCGATTCCCACCGCCGGATAGCGTATGCGTCCCTGGCCCCCGTGGCGTCAGGGGGAGTGGGGAAGGGTCGGGGTCAGCTGCGCAACGAGCGCGCGATGCGCAGGGCGGCGATCTGCAGCGGAGCGGCGGTGC
Organism: Nitrosotalea sp.; assembly: GCA_035534295.1. GTDB lineage: Bacteria > Chloroflexota > Dormibacteria > Dormibacterales > Dormibacteraceae > DATKQJ01. Next base: position 55,611 of record DATLSE010000060.1, on the reverse strand, counting down.
CGATCACGGCCCCGACCGGTGGCGCCACCCAGCTCAGCCCCGGGGGGTGATGGCGATAGAACGCCAGTCCGTAGGCGGCGATGAGGACCAGCACCAAGAGCTGCCAGAGCACGGCGAACGTGAACCAGCGCAGGAGGGCGGCGCGACGCCGCTCAGGGTCAGGCTGGCGAAGTCCGGGAGCCAGCAGGCGCTGGTAGACGCTGAACTGGATCAGGAGGCAGACCACGAAGGCGAGGGCCCCCGCGGCGATCAGGTTCAGAGCGAGCTGGAGCTGGAGCGCAGACAGCGGGTGCAGACCTTGGCCCGCACCGACCTGCCTTTGATGAGCACAATCGCGGCCTGCAGGTTGGGCAGGAAGCGACGATTCGTGCGCACTTTGGAGTGGCTCACGTTGTGCCCGTACTGCGGGCCTTTACCGCAAATCTCGCATTTTCTGGCCATGGTTTATGTCGCGGACCGCCGCCAGGCGGCGCGCGAGGCGGAATTGTACCAATTGGCGCGGATCCAGCGCCTGAGAATTTGACTGCGCGGTTGCGCTGGCCGCCGCGTTTGTACCATTGGCCTGCCATGTCCAGGACGGCTGCCCAGGGCAGCCCCTCCGCCCTTGGGGTGCTGCGCTCCCCGCGTCCACGGGGAAGCGTCGAACTCTTCCCGGCCGTGGTCCGCCTGATCGCGGGCCACGCGGCTCTGGAGTGCTACGGCGTGATGGGCATGGCCGCTCGCAACCTGCGCGAGGGGGTGGCGATCAGGTTCCGCGGTCCCAGCGCGCATCGCGGGGTCGAGTTGCGGGAGGCGGAGGGACGGCTCGAGATCGACCTCTACGTGGTGATCGAGTACGGAGTACGGATCACGGTCGTGGCACGCAACCTGCAGGACACGGTCGGGTTCGCGGTGCGCCAGGCGACGGGCATCGACGTCTCCGCGGTCAACGTGTTCGTTCAGGGGGTCCACGACGATAGCCGCGCGCAGTAGGTCGACACCGGCTAGCGCCGGATCGGGCGTGGATGGACAGCTTTTAAAGCGCGCCCTTCTGGGCAGCGTCACCTGGCTCGCCGCCCACCAAGAAGAGGTGAACCGGCTCAACGTGTTCCCGGTGCCCGACGGAGACACCGGCACCAACATGCTGTTGACCCTGGAAGCCGCCGTCGAGGACATCCGCGAGTCGTCCGCGACCGAGGTGCACAAGATCGCCAAGATCGCCGCGCATGGAAGCCTGATGGGCTCCAGGGGCAACTCGGGGGTGATCCTGTCCCAGATTTTCAGGGGCTTTGGAAACGCGGTCCAGGGTCAGCTCGAGCTCACTCCAAAGGAGCTGGGCCGGGCCTTCGAGGAGGCGGCTAACGCCGCCTATCGAGCGGTGCGCAATCCCACCGAGGGCACCATCCTGACCGTTGCCCGTGAGGTTGGTCGGGCGGCGGTGGAAGCCTCGGAAGAGGAGGGCGCGAGCGCCTCCAGCGTCATCCGCGCGGCCGCCGCGGCCGCCGCCCGGGCGGTCGAGCAGACTCCCTCGCAGCTCTCGGTGTTGCGCGAGGCCGGGGTGGTGGACGCCGGCGGCTATGGCCTGCAGATCATGCTCGAGGGCATGCTGAAGTCGGTCGAGGACCTGGATTTGGCCACGCCCCCGACCCTCAGCGCGCCGCCTCGAATCGTGGCCGCGCAGACCTCGATCGATCTCCCGGAGGAGGGCTGGGGATACTGCACGGAGTTCTTGATCGAGGGCGAGGGGCTGGATCTGGAGCGGGTTCGGCAGGGCATCGAGGGCCTGGGTGACTCCGCACTGGTGGTGGGAGATCCAGAGTTGCTGAAGGTCCACGTGCACAGCAACGATCCGACTCGGGTCATCGCCTTCGCCTCCAACTACGGCCGTCTCGTCAACCTCAACGTGGGCGACATGTCGAGTCAGCACCAGCGCATCCGCGACACCTCGGGGTCGGGCCCGCGCCCGGTTCGTGCCAATGCCCTGGGTATCGTGGCGGTGGCCTCGGGGCCGGGCCTGGCCGGGATATTGCTCAGTTTGGGCGTGGACGCCATCGTCGAGGGCGGTCAGACCATGAATCCGAGCACCAAGGACATGGTCCGCGCGGTGGAGGCGGTCGGCTACGAGAGCGTCATCCTGCTCCCCAACAACAAGAACGTGGTCCTGGCCGCCAACCAGGTGGGCGAGTTGACCCCCAAGCGGGTCTGCGTGCTGCCGACCAAGACCATGCCCGAGGGCGTGGCGGCGGTGGTGGCGTTCAGTTCCGAGCGCAGCCTGGAGGACAACCTGGACGCGATGGAGAGAGCGCGCGCCCACATCCAGACCATCGAGGTGACGCACGCCGTCCGCGACAGCTCTTCCAACGGGCTCAGCGTGCGCGCCGGTCAGCCCATCGCTCTCATCAATGACGAGCTGGCGCAGAAGGGTGAGGACTACGCCCAGGTCGTGACCTCGGCCCTGACCCAGTTGGGGGCGGACAGGTACGAGCTGGTCACCGTCTACCCAGGCAAGGACGCCAGCGAGGCCGACACCCAGAGCGTGGTTGCTGCGGTCAAGGGTGGATTCGAGCGCGTAGACGTCGAGGTGCAGCCCGGGGGCCAGGAGCTGTATCCCTTCATCCTCTCGGTCGAGTAGGACTTTGGCCGGATCCTTCCGGGTGGTGACGGACTCCACCGCCGATCTGCCCCCCTCCTGGGGCCAGCGCTACGGCATCGAGGTGGTGCCCCTGCGGGTTCTGTTCGGGGAGGAGAGCTTCCGCGACCGCGTCGACCTCGATGAGGCTGAATTCTTCGCCCGTCTGTCCAAGGCCCGGCGTCTGCCCACCACATCGGCTCCCTCCCCGGGTGACTTCGCCGCCGTCTACGAGCGTCTGGGTCGGGATTGCGATGGGGTGATATCGATTCACATCGGGGCCCAGCTGTCAGGGACGGTAGAGGCGGCACGTCTGGGCGCGGAATCGGTGCCGGGCCTTCGGGTAGAGGTTGTCGACACGCGTTCGGTCACCATGTGCGTCGGGTTTCTCTGCCGCCTGGCGGCCGAAGCGCCCTCCCTCGATCAGGCCCTGGCCCTGGTCGGTGAGCGCCTGCCCAAACTCGGCATAATCGCCCTCCTCGACACCCTGCGCTACATCGAGATGGGGGGTAGGGTGGGCCGGGCTCAGGCCTTTTTGGGCACGGTTTTGGACCTCAAACCCATCCTCGGAGTCTCTGATGGTGTGATCAGCCCGCTCGATCGCGTCCGGACTCGGAGCCGGGGCACGGAGCGGATCCTGAGCCTGCTGCTGGAGGCCGCGCCGCTCGAGCAGGTGGCCGTCATGCACGGCAACGCGCAGGCCGAGGCCGAAGAGCTGGGCCGCCGGATCGAGTCGGTGCTGCCTGCGCTCGAAGTCCAGGTCGCAGCCCTGGGCACCGTCCTTGCCACTCACACCGGTCCCGGAGCCCTGGGCCTCGCCTACATCAAGTCTTAAGGCCTGCGACTGGTTGCTGGCCAGGCTTGCTCGCATGCCCGATGCTTGGGGGCGGTGAGCGCGACACTCGGGCTTGACAGTTCGCTGTCGGATCTGCCCAAGGTGGGACCGGCTGAACTCCGGCGTCTGGAACGTCTGGGGCTGGCGACGGTGCGCGATCTGATCTTCTTCCTCCCCTACGACGTGGACGACTATGGGGCGCCGCAGTCCGTGGCGGCACTCACGGACGGAGCCCTGGGCGTGGTTACCGGCGAGCTCGCTGGCGTTCGGACCCTGGGTCACCCACGCTCTCCCCGGGGCCGGCGCCGGGTTGAGGCGGAACTGATCGACGGCGGTCACCGCCTGCGCCTGGTCTGGTTCAACCAGGACTACGTGGCCAAGCGCCTCGAAATCGGGACCCGGGTCACGGTCGCGGGGAAGATCAAGCGCTCGGCCTTTGGCGCCGAGATGGTCAATCCGCGCTTCGCCTCCGAGGGGGCTGGGCGCGTAGGCGGAATCAAGCCTCGTTATCACCTGACCCAGGGCCTGACGCGGGATCGCGTGGAGAACCTGGTGGGTTTGGTCCTGGATCTGGCTCAGCAGGTTCAGGACGAGGTCCCAGACGTTGTGCGCCGGCGCCAGGATCTGGTCCCGGTGGCAGACGCGCTGCGCTGGTTGCACCGGCCCTCAGATAACGACCAGTGGCACCGGGCCCGACGCCGGATGGCGTTCGCCGAGCTCTTCGGGCTGCAGGCGGCCTTCATCCTGACCCGCAGCCGCCTCCAGGGTGAGCCCGCCAGTCCGATCGCGTATCGGCAGGAGGTGATCGAGCGCTTCAAGGCTGAGCTCGGCTTCGAGCTCACCCGGGCCCAGCGCCGGGCGATCTGGGAGGTCTTCCAGGATCTGGAGCGCAGCCAGCCCATGAACCGGCTCCTGAACGGCGATGTGGGGTCGGGCAAGACGGCGGTCGCCGCCGCCGCCATCGCCATGGCCCACTCCGCCGGGCTGCAGTCGGTGGTGATGGCACCGACCGACATCCTCGCCCGCCAGCACCTGCAGCGGTTCCGGGCCTACCTGGAGGGAGCCTTCCCCGGCCTGCGAGTCGAGCTCTTGGTTGGCCGCCAGAGTGCGGCCCAGCGCCGGGCGGTGCTGGGGGCGGCTGCCGCCGGTCAGCTCGCGCTCCTGGTCGGCACCCAGGCCCTGATCGAGGATGCGGTGGAGATGGCCGCGCTGGGCCTGGTGGTGGTGGATGAGCAGCATCGCTTCGGAACCCGGCAGCGCGAATTGCTGCGCGCCAAGAGCCCCTCCTCCCAGCCCCACTTCCTGGCCATGACCGCGACTCCGATTCCGCGCACCCTCGCCCTGGCCCTGTACGGCGAGATGAACCTGTCCACGATCGACGAACTGCCCCCGGGGCGGGTTCCGGTCTCCACCCGGGTGATCGCCGCTGGGGGCCGGGAGGAGGCGTACGCGCTGATCCGGAGCGAGGTGGCCTCGGGTCACCAGGCCTTCGTCATCTGCCCCATCGTGGAGGAGTCGGAGAGCCTGCAGGTGCGCGCGGCCAGCGCCGAATTCGAGCGCCTGCGCGACCGTGTCTTTCCCGACCTGAAGGTGCTCATGGTGCATGGGCGGATGCGCGACAAAGACGTGGTGATGGAAGAGTTCGGAGCCGGCGGTGGCGACGTCCTGGTCGCCACCCCCGTCATCGAGGTCGGGGTCGACGTCCCCAACGCGACCGTGATGCTGATCGAGGGCGCCGACCGCTTCGGGTTGGCCCAGCTGCACCAGTTTCGGGGCCGGGTGGGACGCGGCAGCCGGGCCTCACACTGCCTGCTCCTGGCCGACGATGCGTCAGAGGCGGCCCTGGAGCGGCTCCAGCTCATGGCCAGCATCCACGACGGATTCGAGCTCGCCCGGCGCGATCTCACGCTGCGGGGCAGCGGCGAGCTGATGGGCGTGCGCCAGCACGGCGCCCCCGACCTGGCCATGGACGCGCTGCTCAATCCCCAGCTTTTGAGCGAGGCGCGAGAGGAGGCCGAGGCCCTTGCCGCCATCGATCCCACTTTCGCCACCTGGCCCGAACTTCGGGCTGCGCTGGAGCGGCGCCTGGAGGGCTGGGCGCTGAGCTGAGGGAGACCCTGGAGCCTGCGGGCAGCGAGAGCCTGAAGACCGCGCCCGGGGGCGAGCCGACCAACTCCAGCTCTCCCCCGTGGGCGCGCGCCAGGGCGCGGCTCAGCGCCAGGCCAAGACCCGCGCCGCCGGCCGCGGGCGTGCGGGCGCCGTCGGGGCGGCCAAAGCGGGTGAACAGGTGCTCGGCGAAGTTGGAGTCGACCCCGGGGCCCGAGTCGCCGACCTCGACGGTCCAGAGCTGTGGCCCCGGGGCGGCGCTGAGCCGCACCTGGCCTCCGAGGGGTGAGTGCCTGACGGCGTTGTCGAGGAGATTGTCCAGTATGCGCCGAAGCAGGCCCGGATCAGCCTCAAGCGAACCTGAGGCGGGAGCGCTGAGCAGGATTTCCACCCTCACCATTTGGGCTCTGATGCTCCACCGCGCCCAGGTCTCGTGGAGCAGGTCGGAGACGTCGACCGACTCGCGCGCCGGGACCAAGACTCCGGCGTCGGTCCGGGCCAGGAGCAGGAGCTGGTCGGTGATCCGGCCCAGGTGCTCGACCTCCTGTCGGACTGCCTCCAGGACACGGCGGTACTCGGTCCCTACGCGCGGTGATCTGAGGGCCACCTCGACCTCGCTGCGGATAATGGCCAGGGGGTGACGGAGTTCGTGCGAGGCGTCGGCGGTAAAGCGCTGAAGACTGTTAAAGCCGCCCTCTAGGCGTCCCAGCATGCCGTTAAAGGTGGCCACCAACTCGCCCAGCTCGTCACTGCCGGCCGCGGCCTCCACCCGGCGATGGAGATCGCGCTCGCTGAGCTCACGGGCGGTCTGGGCGATGATGTGGACCGGGCTTAGGATCCGGCCCACCACCCAGTGCACGAGCCATGCGCCCAGGCCTGCGGCCGCGATCGACGCCGCAACCAGGACCAGGATCAGGCCGTGCAGGGTCGAGGCCAGCTCGGCCACGGAGCGACTCACGACGAGCACGTCACCGGAGCCCTGGCCCCCGGGCAGGGGCTCGGCGTACACGCGCCAGGGGACTCGGGCGGGTCCCTCGACACTCCAGAAACCGGGCCGTCCGGATCGGACCTGGGCGGCGATGGAGTGCAGCAGGGAGCCCGAGAGCGTCTCCTGCGGCGAGCGGTATATGATGCCCTGCCCACTCACCACGGCGACGTCGACCGCGACTCCGCCGCTGGTCTCATTGGGCACCTCGCCGCCCGCGAAGGTGACCTGATGCCGGCTCTCCTCCAGGCCCGAGCCCAGCGCGGCGGCCTGGCCGGTCAGGCTCGAATCTGCGCCCGAGGTGGCGACGACGGAGAAGGAGACGTAGATGGCGACGTCGGCGATGGCGGCGGCCAATACTAGGACGGTGAGCGCGAGGAGCGTTAACCGGCCGCGAGTGCTGACGCCCCAGAGCCTCAATTACGGCCCGCTTGAAAGCGATACCCAGAGCCCCGCACGGTGACGAAGGGGTCGGACTCGCCCGCCTCCTGAAGCTTGCGCCGCAGCCTTCCGATGTAAACCTCGACCAGGTTCCCGGTGCCTTCAAAATCGTAGTTCCACACGTGTTCGATGATCTGGGTCCGGGTCAGCAGCCGTCCCCGATGGAGCATGAATAGCTCCAGGATGGCGAACTCCTTGGCGGTTAGCCGGACCTCGCCGCCGTTCACCTCCAACCGATGGCCAGCGGTGTCCAGGCAGATCCCGCCGCTGGAGAGTTGAGATCCCCGCTCAGGCACGTGGCGCCGCGCCAGGGCCCGGAGGCGGGCGACGAGTTCGCGCAGCGCGAAGGGCTTAACCAGGTAGTCGTCGGCTCCCGCCTCCAGGCCGCGGACACGGTCGTCGATCGAGTCCCGCGCCGTCAGCATCAGGATCGGGGTCTTGATCGAGCGCTCGCGCAGGCGGCGCGTGAGCTCGAGGCCGTCGAGGCGGGGCAGCATCACGTCCAACACGATCAGATCGTGGGACGTAGCCAGGGTCGCGCTCCAGGCCTCCTCGCCGTCACTCGCGGTGTCGACCGCAAACCCCTCCTCGCCCAAGCCCCGGCGCAGGCTGGCCGCGAGTCTGGCGTCGTCTTCGACCACCAAGACCCTCATCGCCAGAGTATCGTGGCCGGACCTGAAGGATTCCTGAAGCCCAACTCACGCCTTCGGTTCAGGGGGGGTTCAGTTCGGGGGGTCAGTGTGTTGATGACGGTCCTGATCAATCGGGGCCGAATTCAATCTAGGAGGTGCACGACGTGATGCACTTAAAGCGCAAGTTGGTCCTGTTGGGAGTTCCGGCCGCATTCGTCGCCGGTATGGCCCTGGTCGGGAGTAGCGCGCCCACCTTGGCCATCGCTCCGGCGGCCTCGGTCAGCCACAGCAAGACCACGAGCGTAGCCCCCGAATCCGCTACGAATGTGGCCGACGCCCCAGGCGGACCCGATCTTCAGTCGGGCGCCAACCTGCAGCAGGGACCGGACGTGCAGGGCGGATCTGGACTCGACGTGGGTGCCAGCGCGGGCTGACCCCCCAGCCCAGGAGGGAGGGAACGTCCCTCCCTCCAACCCGGATCTACGGTCCGCTCGCGCCTGCGTCATGATCACGGGCGGAATGAGGCCCAGCCGCGAATCGAGTCGGCGCCCGCCCGGCCACGCGCCGGCCGGCCGGCAGCGAGGTGCCGGGCTGCATTTGATCGGGGGCGAGGCCGGAGGGCGGCGTCTGGTGGCACCGGCCGGAATCCGACCCACCCAGGGTCTGGTGCGCGAGGCCGCATTCGACATCCTGGGTCAGCGGGTGGAGGGGATGCGGGTGCTGGATCTGTTCGCCGGATCGGGCGCGCTGGGGCTCGAGGCGCTATCCCGCGGCGCCGTGTTCGCGACCTTTGTCGACTCCTCCCGCCCCGCTCTTCTGGCCATCTCCAAGAACCTGGAACTGCTGGCCTGGCAGGAACGGGGCAAGGTGGTCCAGAGCGACTGCCCGCGCTGGCTACAGTCCGGGCCGCCCGCCCTGCTCGAGGCGGACCTGGTGTTGTTGGACCCGCCCTACAATGACCCCGTCTTGGAGCTGGCGCTGGTGAGCCTGGACCGATTCTGCACTCCGGGCACCGTGGTGCTCGCCGAGCACCATCGCGCCAGCGTGCTGCCTCAAATCGAGCGCTTAAGGCTCCATCGAGAGCGCGACTACGGCAGCACTCGACTCAGCATCTGGATCGCGGCATGAGCCGGACCGCGCTCTATCCGGGCAGCTTTGATCCGCTCACCAACGGGCACCTGGACATCGTCGAGCGCGCCCTCCGCCTTTTCGACCAGGTGGTGGTGGCGGTGCTCGACAATCCCGACAAGCTCCAGCCGCTCTTCTCCCTGGACGAGCGCATCGCGATGCTGTCCGAATCCCTTGGCGGGGAGGCGCGGGTGCGGGTGCTGAGCTTTCGAGGTCTGGCCGTGGAGGCGGCGCGTGAGGTCGGCGCGGTGGCGCTGATCCGAGGCCTCCGCGACGCCTCGGATCTCCCCTCAGAGCACCGGCAGGCGATGATGAACCGTGCCCTGGCTCCCGAGGTGGAGACGGTGTGCCTGCTCGCCAGCGCGGCCCACGCCCACCTGGCGTCGAGTATTCTCAAGGACGTCGCCAGTCACCGAGGCGATGTGTCCCCATTCGTTCCCGCCGGGGCGGCGCGCCGGCTGAAGGAGAGATTCCGCTGAAGGTCGACGAAGTCCTGGACCGATTCGAGTATCTGATCCACCACGCTCGGCACGTCCCCTTCTCGAGCCAGGTGATGGTCGACGAGGACGAGATCATGGATCTGATCGACCAACTTCGCTTCAACCTGCCGGAGGAGATCAAGCAGGCCAACTGGACCGTGCAGGAGCAGCAGCGCCTGATCGCTGAGGCCCACGCAGAGTCCGCCCGGATCATGAGCCGGGCCAACGAGCGCTCCGAGGCCGCGGTCACCGAGCACGAGATCGTGCGTCGGGCCGAGCGCCAGTCGCAGCAGACGCTGCGCGACTCTCAGGCCCGTGCGGATCAAATCATCCGCGAAGCCGAGGAGTACGCCCTGGAGCAGCTCCAGCAGTTGGAGGCTCACCTCGGGCGCACCCTGGCGACGGTCAAGCGCGGCGTGGAGGCCCTGCAGGCGGGCCAGCCCACGGCCGCGACCGAGCCTGCCGGCGGCCCGAGCGAAACCTCCGGCCACACCCTCTTCTAACCCTGGGGCTCGGGTTCAGGTAGACTTCCCTACTCGCTCATGGGACTGCCAAAAGTCAAGCTATCGAAGGGACGAAAGGGGCGTCGGCGCTCGCATTTGGCGCTGGCGCTGGTCTCCCTGCAGCCCTGCGCCCAGTGTCGGCACATGCGGCGCCAGCACACCATCTGCCCCAATTGCGGCTACTACGCCGGGCGTGAGGTACTGAAGACCGATTAGCTCCGCTCCTCCCACCGCGGGTGGTGTCGCATTCATCTTTCCCGGCCAGGGCTCCCAGGAGCCCGGGATGGGGAGAGAGTTCTTCTCCGATCCAGAGCTAAGCGATCTGGCTGAGCGCTGTTCCAATGCCTCCGGCGTCGACCTGCGCCATCTTCTGTGCACGGCCGGCGACGACGAGTTGAAGCTCACGCAAAACGCCCAGCCCGCGCTCCTTTTCACCGGTCTGGCGCTGGCCCGCCTCATGGCTCGGCGCGGGATCGAGCCCCGGGCGGCAGCCGGCCACTCAGTTGGGGAGTACTGCGCCCTGGTGGTGGCGGGCGCGCTCACTCCCGAGGAGGGCGTGCGCGTGGTCGCCGAGCGCGGTCGCGCCATGGCGCGCGCGGCGGGCCCGGGCGAGGGTGGCCTGGTTGCGGTGCTGGGATTGCCCGCGGTCGAGGTCGAAAGGGTGCTGGACGGGCTGGACGCGGTCTGGCCGGCCAACTACAACACTCCGACCCAGACCGTGGTCGGTGGGCGCACGGCGCCGCTTCAGCTGGCCAGCGAAGCCCTGCTGGCGGCAGGGGCGCGGCGCGCACTGCCCTTGAACGTGGCGGCGGCATTCCACACCCCGCTCATGGCTCCCGCCGCCGACGGGCTGCGCGCCGTCCTGGAGCAGGTCGAGTGGCGAAGGCCCGCGTTTGCGGTCGTGGCCAACCTTGATGCTGAGCCCCACCTCGAGCCAGAGCGCATCGCGGGCGTCCTCTCAGCCCAGCTCAGCAGCGCCGTGCGCTGGAGCGATTGCATCGCTCGTCTCTGCGCCATGGGTTGCACGACGTTCTATGAACTCGGCCCCAAGCGGGCGCTGAGCGGCATGATGCGCGAGCTGGCGCCCCAGGCCGAGGCTCGACCCGTGTCCACACCCGCGGCCGTGGACGAGTTGAGCCCGCCCGGGTGAGGTGGCGTTGGGAGGGCGGCGCTGGCGTGGAGGTGACTGATACATTAGGGCAGCGATTTTGACCCATCAAGGAGGGGCCCACCGATTTGGATAACAAGCTCAGTCTCGAGGACTTCAAGAACATCGTGGTCGAAAGGCTCGGCTGTGAGCCCGAGCAGGTGACCATGGATGCATCCTTCCAGGAGGACCTCAACGCCGACTCTTTGGATCTGGTGGAGCTGATCTACGCCTTCGAGGAGAACACGGGTTTGGAGATCCCCGACGAGGACGCCGAGCGGATCACGACCGTGGGCCAGGCCTGGGAGTACATCCAGGAGAAGTCCGGCTCATAGCCAGAACCGAGGGCGTCCGCGGTCGGCGCCTGGTCGCGGATCCGCAGATCCCGGCCGGGAGCCTGGAGCAATTACAGGCGACGATCGGCATCGCCTTTAAGGATCCGTCGCTGCTCCGCGAGGCTTTGACCCACAGCTCGTTCGCCAATGAGAGCCCCCACGTGTCACCGCGCGACAACGAGCGCCTGGAATACCTGGGCGACGCGGTGCTGCAGCTGATCACGGCCGACTATCTGTTCCGCAACCGCCCCGACGCGCAGGAGGGGGAGATGACCCAGGTCCGCTCGGCCATGGTCAACACCAACACCCTCGCCGCCCTCTCTGAGGAGCTCAACATCGGGGATTACCTGTATTTGGGCCGCGGCATTGCCAAGGGCGGCGGGCGCAACCTGCGCTCGCTTTTGGCCAACGCCTTTGAGGCCGTGCTCGGCGCCGTCTTCTTGGACGCCGGTTTCGACGCCGCCTATCACTACTACCTGGATCGCTTTCGGGCTCTGCCCGTCCAGCTCGAGAACGAGAACTACAAGGGGCGGCTGCAGCAGGTGGTCCAGGAGCTTTTCGGCCAGACTCCCTACTACGACGCCGCCGGAGCTCGGGGTACCAGGCTGCGCGAGTACACAGCGGTGGTCTACGCCGGACCCGAGGCACTGGGCACCGGCCACGGGGTGAGCAAGCAGGAGGCGGAGCAGCAGGCGGCCAAGGACGCCCTGCTGAAGATCGAGGCCCGGTCCGCCGCTCCGGTTGCGCGCCGCCGGACCCGCTCCCAGAGCATTGCGGCGGCGGGGTTGCCCGAACCGCCGGAGGGGGAGTCGGTTGAGATCGGTATCGCAGCCGAGGTCGCGAGCGCGATCGTGAGCCAGGAGCAGCCCCTCGCGCCGCGTGCGCCCCGGCGCCGGAGTCCGCGTCCCGCGGCCGGGCTCATCGAGCCGATTCCAGCGTCCGAGCCCGGACGCGAGGGCGAGACGGCGGCACTACCCGCCCCCACCGCTTCCCCCGCCGGCGCCGAGTCCGGGTCCGTCGATGCCGATTTGGCGACCGACCCCAAACCCGCGGCGCTGCCCGCGCCCACAGGCCCGAGGCGCTGGGGACACAGCGCGGAGAGCGCTCCCGCCGCCTCGCCCTTGAGCGCGAGGACGGCCTTACCCGCCGCTGCGCTGGCACCGCCCGCACCACCTGCGCCGGCCTCCACCGCCTGGGGGGACGTCCCCGCCCCGCTCCCGCCGCCGCCGGGCCAGTCCCAGTGGGGATTGCCGGCGCCGCTGGTCATATCCGCGCCCACCCCCCGCGCATCTGATCCCGACCCCTCCGCTCCGGTGGCGCCGGCCCGGCCGCGGCGGCGGCGACCGCCCCAACCCAAGGTCGACGTCGACTCCGACTAGAGCCCAGATCGGGGCCCGAGTCACCGGGGCGAGCCAGCGCGGTGGGCGCCCCTGACTGCCAGGTGAGGTAGAGGGCCACAAGGGCCAATGGACTTGACTCTGGGTTGGCTGAGGCGTACAAACCTCAAGTTGTCAACTCCAGGTTTCGGTCTGAGTCCGATTGTTGGGACCCTCCGTAGCCTCGGGGCAGATTGAAGGACCGGTCCCAGCACGCTTGAGGCAGCGGGGCCAGCAGGGGGGAAGCGAGTGTCTGAGGAGCCGAACGCGAGCAGTACGGAGTCGGAGTCGGCCGCCGGGTCCAGCCCGAAAGGACGCCGAAGACGCCGTTCGGCCATCGCCGGGGGCGTGGCCGCTGGCGTTGTTGTGGTCGGTGGAGCGGCCCTGCTGGCAGAGCGGGGAGCGTCCGCGCAGGGCGGTCCGCTGGCCATCACCGTTAACGGCAAATCCCATCGGGTGGCCTCGAGCCCCGACACTCCCCTGCTCTACGTCCTGCGTGACGAGATGGGACTGAGAGGACCAAAGTTTGGTTGCGGGCTCCAGCAGTGCGGCGCCTGCGCGGTTCTGATGGGCTCCAAGGAGACTCGGTCCTGCATGCTGCCGGTCTCGCAGGTCAAAGCCGCGGTGACCACACTGGAGGGTCTGCCGGGGCTCTGGGCGCAGCACAAGGGGGTCGCCACCGTCGCCCTTCATCCCGTTCAGCAGGCCTGGATCGATGAACAGGTGCCCCAGTGCGGTTATTGCCAGAACGGCATGATGGTGATGGCAGTCGACCTGCTGACCCGGAACGCCAAGCCCAGCGCGGCAGAGATTAGAGACGCCTTCACCAACACCCCGCCGTCGGCGCACCTGTGTCGCTGCGGCACCTACGACAGCATCATCAAGGCGGTGCAGCGCGCCTCCTCGATGATGGCCTGAGGAGTCGAGCCATGAGTCTCATCTACGAACGTCCGGTGAGCCGTCGCGGATTCCTGAAGACCGGGGGTGCCCTGGTCGTGATGGCGGCGTCGATCCCGGCGGCGCTGCGCCTGGACGTGGCCGAAGCGATCGCGGCCGGCGTGGCCTACCCCGCGCTCGATCCGACCCAACTCTCAACCTGGATCACCGTTCACGCCGACGGCACCGTGACTGCCCGCTCTGGTCACGTCGACCTGGGCCAGGGCAACCGTACGGCGCTGGCGCAGATAATCGCCGAGGAGCTCGACGTCGCGTTCAGCAAGGTCACCATGATCCTGGGCAACACCAACGCCACGCCCAATCAGGGGGTGACCGCCGGCAGCACCACGATCCGCCTGGCCGGAGCTCAGCTCCGCCTGATCGCGGCCGAGGCGCGCGCCTCACTGCTGACCCTGGCGTCAGCAAAGCTGGCCACGCCGGTGTCAGGCCTCACCGTCAGCAATGGAGTGGTGACGGCCGGGACCAAGACCGCCAGTTACGGCTCATTGGTCGAGGGCCAGATCCTGACCGCGGCCACTCCGATCGAGATCAAGGGCTACGGCGGTTTCGGGATGCAGGTGAGCGTGACGGCCAAGCCCAAGAGTCCAACGCAATACACCACCGTCGGACAGTCAATCCCGCGGGTTGATATTCCCGACAAGGTGACCACCGCGGCGACCTACGTTCAAGACGTCAAGGTGCCCGGCATGCTGCACGCCCGGGTAATCCACCCCCAGGGGATCGGATCCACGGTGACCTCGGTCGGAACTCTGTCCGGCAGCGCGGCTCAGGTGGTGCAGATCGGCAACCTGGTCGCGGTCCTGGCTGAGCGGGAATGGGACGCCATCAAGGGCGCCTCGACGCTCTCCGTCAAGTGGTCGAGCTGGAATGGGCTACCCCTCAGCAGCAACATGGCGGCGGCGCTGCGCGCGGCCACCGCCCCGATCAAGAGCGTGACCGACCGGGGAAGTTTCCAGAGCTCCTACGACGCCTCGGCCAAGAAGGTGAGCGCGACCTATCAGACCCCCTTTGAAAACCACGGGATGCTGGGACCGAGCTGCGCCGTGGCCGACGTGCGCTCGGATGGAACGGCCACGGTCTACTCGTCCACGCAGTACCCGCAGGGGCTGCAGGCGCAGGTGGCCACCATGTTGGGCACCTCTCCGCAACAGGTGGAAGTGCTCTGGTTCGAGGGACCGGGCTGCTACGGGCGGTTGAGCGCGGTCTACGACGATGCCGCCTCCGAAGCGGTGTTGCTGTCGAAGAAGGTCGGCCGGCCGGTACGGGTGCAGTGGATGCGCCAGGACGAGAACATCTGGGAGCCACACGGCCCCGGAACGCTGCACGACATGAGCGGCGGCCTGGACGCCAGTGGGAACCCGGTGGCGTGGAAGCACGAGGCGTGGATGCCGCCCAACAACGACAGCACCGCGCTCGGACCGGCCCTGGCCGGCCTCAAAATGGCCGGCCGAGCGGCCATCGGCGGCTGGACCGGCCCCAATCTGTACACCTTTGCCAACGCGCTTGAGCTCGCTCACGCGCTACCCGAACTGGGGGCGGCGACCTCTCCCTACGGATTCGGGCTCCGGACCACCTTCCTGCGTTCTCCCGGCCAATACCAGATCACCTTCGCCCAGGAGGCATTCGTGGACGAGATGGCCGCCGCGGCCAAACAGGATCCGCTGCAGTTCCGACTTCAGCATCTAACCGATCCCCGCGCCATCGCGGTCCTGAAGGCGGCCGCCAGCGCCGCTGGTTGGGAGGCACGCACGTCCCCCCGGCCGGCAGCGAGCCCGACCCAGAACGGGGCCTCGGGGCAGGGCATCGCATTGGTCCTGCGGGACGGCACCTACGCGGCAAGCGTGGTCAAGCTTGCGCTCGATCCGAGCACGGGCAAGATCCAGCTCCAGAGCGTGACCGTGGCCCAGGATTCAGGCCTGATCATCAATCCGATGGCGATCAAGCATCAGATCGAGTCCTGCGTGATTCAGACCGCGAGTCGCGCCATCCACGAGGAGGTCACATTCGACACCTCCAACGTGACCAGCACCGATTGGGCCAGCTACCCGCTGCTGACCATGGCGGAGGCACCACAGGTGATCAATTCGGTGCTCATCAACCATCCCGAGATCCCGTCCACGGGCGTCGGCGAGCCGGCTGTGAACCTGATGGCACCGGCCATCTCCAGCGCCATTTTCGACGCCACTGGCGTCCGCCTGCGCACGCTGCCGTTCACGCCGACCGTGGTCAAAGCCGGTCTGACCGCCGGCGCCTGAGGCGCGGGAAGTCAGAAAGCTCCGCCGGGCCCCTAACGGGGCGCCCGGCGGGGCCGAGCGCGCACCTGAGGCCGGGCGGATGCGATCGCCAGGCGTGATCTTGGCACTCAAGGCCTCTGTATTTTGTGTCTCGCTGGCCGCTGGGCACCACATCTGCTAACTTGGCCCCAACGTGCACCTTCGATCAATCGCCCTGAGCGGATTCAAGACCTTCGCCCGCCGGACCGAGATCGTGTTCGACGCCGGGGTGACCGCGATCGTGGGCCCCAACGGGTCCGGCAAGAGCAACAGCGTCGATGCGTTCAAATGGGTGCTGGGGGAGAGCCAGGCGCGCGACCTCCGAGGGCGGCGGATGGAGGAGGTCATCTACGCCGGCGGCGAGCATCGGGGACGGGCGGCGGCGGCCGAGGTGACCGTGGTCATCGACAACGCGGACCATCGCATTCCGGTCGACTTCGTCGAGGTGGCGATCCGGCGCCGGGTGGACCGCAGCGGCTCCAGCGAGTACTTTTTGAACGAGACCCGGATCCGGCGCCGGGAGCTCATGGAGCTGCTCTCCTCGACCGGACTCACGACCGACGGTTATGCCATCGTCGACCAGCGTGACATCGAATCGATCATCACCTCGGGGGCGGAGCAGCGCCGGCAGCTGATCGAGGAGGCGGCCCGGGTGCGGGGGGTGAAGGCCAAGCGCGCCGAAGCTGCTGAGCGCCTGCGCGAGCTGGCTCTGAACCTGATCCGGCTCGAGGACATCAAGAGCGAGATCGAGCCCCGCCGGGCCCAGCTTGGGGCTCAAGCCGAGGCGGCCGCCGCGGCCGCCGCCGCCGCCAGCCGTCTGGAGGCTCTGCGCGGCAGCATCGTCTACGAGCAATGGCGCGTCGCCAGAGACGATCATCGTCGGCTCCAGAGCCAGATCGCCGGCGCCGAGCGCCGCCTGGCCCAGGCCGCCGCCCAGGCGAGCGAGGCCGAGTCAGCCCACGCCGCAGCCCGAGCGGCGCTTGACGCGGCCCAGGACCGGCGCCTGGAGCGGGAGAGCAGGATCGGGGGGCGCCGCCTGGAGTTGGCCGCCGCCGAGCACGCAGTGGCGCTCTCGTCGGAGCGCCTGCGGACCCACGCCGCGCTCGCCCTGGCGGCTACGACCGAGGGCAGAGAACTGGCCGCCCGGCTCCACTCCGATCAGGCCCGGATGGTGGAGCTGGAGGGCGAGCTGCGAGCGGCGCGCGAGGCGGCCGCCTCGCTCCCGGAGCCTCCGTCCCCGCCCTCGGCGGTGGATCTGGGCCAGGCCCGGCAGACTCGGGTGGCGGCGGAGGCGGCCCAACGAGCCCACCGCCAGGCCCTGGATCGCATCGCCAGCCTGTCGGCGCGCGAACACTACCTCAAGGAATCGATCGCGGCTCTGGAGCTCCAGCTCCAAGAGGCCGAGCGCGCCCTGCCCGACGCTGAGGCGAGATGGAGCGGGGCGCAGAGTTTGGCCCGGGCGGCGGCGGCTGCGACCGAGGAGCTGACGCGCGCGGGGGCAGAGTTGGAGGCGTTGCGCTCACTATTGCCCGAGGCGGACGGTGGCCTCCGGCGTCTGGGCGAGGTGGTCACCGCTCAGCCCGGCTACGAGGCTGCGCTGTCGTCGGCACTCGGCCCTCTGGTCGAGGCGCGGGTGGCACGGGAGGAGACCGAGGCGGAGGCCGCGATCGACCTTGAGGCGGAGCAGGTGAGCGTGCTCTTTCCGCTTGACTCGGGGCCCGTGGCGACCGACTCGCTCTGGCACCACGTCGATTGCGAGGCGGGCTACGAGGGCCTGGCGCGTTCCCTGCTGGGCGGAATCGTCATCGGTCGAGACGTGACCTTAAGCGGCGTCTATCGAGCCCCGGGTCTGCGCCGGGGGGGGCGCGACCAGCGTGTCCGGATGGCCGCCAGGCGCCGCTGGCTGCGGGATGAGGTGGCCAGGCTGACCCCACTCGCCGCCCCCCGGATGGGGGCGGAGGAGGACCTGCGCGACCTCGAGCTCCAGCTCGGACGTTGGCGGGCGCTGGTCGAGCGTCGCCCTCGCCTTCGGGAGATGGAGCTGGAGCTGGATCGGGTGCAAACGGAATTGGCCGCCGAGCAGGGGCGCATGCCCTCTCTCGAGGCGGAGCGGGACCGGCTCCAGGTCGCGTCCAGCGAGCTCGAGCGGCAGCGGGCCGAATTCGAGGCCCAGATGGAGCGGCAGCGCCTGGAGGCGCGGCGGCTGGAGCAGGAGCGTGCCGCGTGGTCACAGCGCGAGCAGAACGCCGGCAGGCGTCTTCGAACCCTGGAGCGTGAGCTAGAGGATCTGGCCTCAGCGGTGCAGGCGCGCGAGCTGAAGGCGGCTTCGGCCCGGCTTGAGCACGCGGCCCAGGAGGAGGCGCAACCAGCGCTCATGGCCGCGCTCGAGACCGCGCGGGCAGCCCTAAAGGAGGCGGAGGAGGAGGCCCCCGAAGGGGAGGCGGAACTGGCCCTGGCCGCGCGGGACCTGCTTTTGGCCGAGGAGGCGCGGGTGGCCGGCAAGCTCAGTCAGTCCAGTTTGCAGGCAGCGCTCGACGGCCTGCTCAGCCAGAGCGCAGCCCTGCTCGAGCGCATGCAGGCGATGCGCGCCACCATGCCCCAGGGGCTGGCGCCAGAGGAGCTGCCGGGGGGCAAGGCACGGGAGCGCGAGATGCGCCAGCTCGAGCGCCAGCTGGAGGAGATCGGTCCCATCAATGCTCTGGCCGAGAGCGAGTTCCGAGAACTCGAGGAGCGCTACCGTGTGCTCGACGAGCAGCTCGAGGACATTGTTCGGGCCCGCGCCGACCTGGAATCATTGATCGAGCGCCTGCGGGGGGAGGAGGAGGAGCGCTACGAGGCTGTCTTCACCTCCGTGGCGGCCGGATTCATGGACTTCTTTCGCGAGCTGAGCGGGGGCGGGACGGCGAGCTTGACCCATACCCCGGGGGCGGACGGACCGCGCAGCGGGGTTGAGATACTGGTGCGCCCACCGAACAAGCGGCTCCAGAACATCACCCTTTTGAGCTCGGGGGAACGTTCGCTCACCGCGTTGGCCCTGGTGCTTGCGCTGGAGGCGGTCAACCCGGCTCCCTTCATCATCCTGGATGAGGTCGACGCTGCGCTTGACGACGCCAACGTGGGTCGTTTCCGGCAGATGCTGCAGCGCCTGGGCCAGGAGCGACAGCTCCTCGTCATCACCCACAACCACACCACCATGGCCGCGGCCTCGGCTCTCTACGGCGTCCATCTGGATGAGAGCGGATCCTCGCACCTGGTCTCGGTGCGGCTCGAGGACGGATTCGAAGGCCAGCCCGCCCAGAGCCGAAGCGCCTGAGTCGGCGAAGGCGCCCGAGCGCAGGGTAGTGCGTGGGCCCAGCGCTTGGGCTACGCCCGGGTGCAGCTGGGGTGGCAAGGGGAGTTCCGCCCGGTGAGCCAGAATTAAGGCCATGGAATCTATCTGGGGTCGTGTCACCGGGCGCACCCAGGCGCTCCTCAAAGATGGCCTGCGCGCCATCACCCCACCCCTGGACGCGCGCTTTGAAGAGGAGTTGGAGGAGCTTTTGATCGCCGCGGATATGGGCCCCACGCTGGCCGCTCGCCTGGCTCGTGGGGTGCTGGGGCGCTCCCCGCGCACCCGCGAGGAGGCGGCGGTGGCTCTGCGCGCCGAGCTCACCGGCGTGCTTTCGCTGCGCCAGCGCCGGCTCCGGCTCGAGAGCCGGCCGGCGTGCGTACTTCTCTACGGGGTGAACGGGGCGGGCAAGACCACGACGGCGGCCAAGCTCGCCCATCTGCTGGCGGGAGAGGGGGCCAATCCGCTCCTGGTCGCGGCCGACACCTTCCGCGCGGCTGGGATCGAGCAGCTCCAGGTCTGGGCCGAGCGGGCGGGCGTTCCCTGCTTTGCCGGGCGCCCAGGAGGGGACCCGGCGGCGGCCGTCTTCGATGGATTGAATCTGGCCCGCGCGCGCGGCCACGACGTGGTCGTCGTGGACACCGCCGGTCGGCTTCACACTCAGCAGAATCTACTCGGAGAGCTGGCCAAGATCGGTCGAGTGGCGGCCAAGGCGATGCCTGGAGCACCGCACGAATCACTGCTGGTGCTGGATGGCAACCTGGGCTTGTCGGCTCTGGCCCAGGCCCAGAGCTTCAACGCCGCGCTCAGCATCAGCGGGCTGGTGGTGACCAAGCTCGAGGGCAGCGCCCGGGGGGGCGCGCTGGTCGCGATCGAGACCGAGCTCGGCCTGCCCACCAAACTCATCGGTCTGGGCGAGGGACTGTCCGACCTCGCCCGCTTTGACACCGACGCCTTCGCCGCCGGACTGTTCAGCCCATGAGTCACGCCGACCCCCACTGCCACACCCTGGCCTCGGATGGGATGTGTTCCCCGGCCGAGTTGGTTCGCGCCGCCCAGGCTCGCCAGCTTGATCTGATTGCGGTCACCGACCACGACACCATGGCCGCGGTGGCCGAGTGCACCGAGAGGGGGGGGGAGCTGGGCCTGGCGGTGATTTCGGGTCAGGAAATCACCACCGCCTGGCCCGCTCAAACCCATGTTTTGGCCTGGTATTTGAGCCGCCCCATACGCAGCGGCATGAGCCTTGCCGACACCGTGCGGGCGGTGCACGAGCAGGGAGCCCTGGCGGTGATCCCGCATCCCTTCATGCCCACCTATTTCGCCTCCTGCCAGCCCGGGATGCTCTTAAAGCTGCTCGAGCTGGAGCCCGTCGACGCCATCGAGACGCTGCACACCGCGCCCATGGGAGGGAGCCGGCGGCACCAGCTTGCGGCCTTTTATGAACAGCATCGAGAGCGCCTGGGCGCGGCCGTGGGTTCCAGCGACAGCCACTTTGGGGGTCATGACCTGGGCGGCGCCCTGACCTGGTTTGAGGGGCAGGGCGGGGACGGCTTCCGGCGCGCGGTGGAGAGCCGCTCGACGCGCCCGGTGCCCGGGAGGCGGCGCCAGGTGCCGCTCTCCCTGGCTCTGCGTCAGCAGCGCCGGAGTCTGCTCGAGCTACCCCTGCGCCGGCTCACGGGCCAGCTCTAGCAGCACCTCGTGCACCGCGGCCGGAGCCGCCAGCACGTCGCCCGTACTGGTCCAGGCCTGGCCCCCACTCCAGTCGGTGACGTGACCCCCGACCTCCTGGACCAGGAGCGCTCCCGCGGCCAGATCCCAGATCCGAAGGTCGAGTTCGAAGTAGCCATCGAGACTGCCGGAGGCGGTCCAGGCCAGATCCAGGGCCGCCGAGCCGGTGCGCCGCAGATCCTCGAAGCGGTCGAGCGCGGCGCGCGCCAGGGGTAGGTATTGGGGCAGCCGCTGGCGGCGCCGGAAGGGGAACCCGGTGGCGAGCACGGAGCGCTCGGGGTCGCCCGGGCCCAGGGGGGGCAGAGGCACGCCGTTGAGTTCGGCGCCCCGGCCCCGCGCAGCGCTGAACTCGAGTCCCAGCCAGGGCGCGATGATCACACCCAGCACCGGTTGGCCGGCCTCGATCAGGGCCACGCTGACCGCGGCCACCGGTATTCCGCGGCTGTAGTTGGTGGTGCCGTCGAGAGGATCTACAGCCCACATCGTGGGCTGCGCGGTCCCGCCCGTCTCCTCGGCCAGGATTGAGACCCCCGGGCAGAGCCGGGCCAGCACCTCCATGATCGCGTGCTCGCTCTCGCGATCGGCCTGGGTGACGTAGTCGCCGCGCGCCTTGAACTCGGCCGGGCGCGCACCGAGGCCAATGTCCAAGAGCCGCTGGGAGCCGGCCCGAGCAGCCTCCACGGCCACCTGGAGAAGACCGGCTATGCCTCCTCCCCGAGCGCGAACATCGCCTCCAGATCGTGGCGCGAGAACTGCTGGAAAGCGACCATCGTCTGGGTGCTCAAGATGCCGGCCAGGGGCACCAGTCCTAAGGTCACGATCTCGGCCAGCTGCTCGTGGCGGCGGACCCGGACGATGGCGACAAAATCCCAGCGCCCGGTCACGCTGTAGACCTCGCTCACGCCCGGGATGGCGGCGAGCTGAGAGCCCAGGTCCTGCAGTGCGGAGCGTTCGGCTCGGATCAGGATCAAGGCGTTGAGCACGAAGCAGAGTCTACGGCGGGCCCCGCGGGGTTGGGCCAGACTGTAAGCCAGCGTGGGTATGGCCAGGGACGACCCCCAGAATCCGGATCCGGCCTTCGCCCGGCTCCTCGCCTCCCTACCCGACGCCGAACAACTCGAGCCCTGGCTGAGCTGGTGCCGGCAGTCCCGGGGCCCGGTTCTCTACCTAGGACCCGGCGCGGGCCGCCTGCTGGTTCCGCTGGCCGCCCAGGGCATTCGCTTTGTGGGGGTGGATTCGCATCCTGATCTGATCGCCCTCCTGACCCAGCGCGTCCCCGGCCTCCAGCTTCACCGCGCGCGCATCGAGGAGATGGATCTGGGGCGCCGCTTCGATCTCGTGATCGCGCCCTCGCACCTGCTCACGAGCTCAGAGCGCATCAACGCCGCGGCGCGCCACTGCGCGCGCGCACTCGCCTTTGAGCTCTTGAATCCGCACTGGCTCAAAGCGCGAGCCGGCAGGCCGATGCGGGAGGGGGTGGAGGTGGTGGAATTCGAGCGCGCCTCCTGCCGGCTCCGGCTCGAGCATCCGGGGGGGATCCAGCAGGAGGAGACGACGGGTTTGATCTGGCCCGAGCAGGTGGAGGAGGAGCTGGCGGCCTCCGGACTACGCCTGGAGTCGATGCAGGCCCTGGGCGAGCGCTCGGGGCTGCGCTCGGCTTCGAGCTATGCGGTGCTGGCGGTGCGCCCCAGAGGGCGTCGCTTCGATCGCGGATTGATCCCAGGGTGATGGCGAGAGCCGCGGCGCGGGGGCAGATCCTGCGGTCATGACATGGATCAACATGGCGCGAGTGGTTCGGCCCGACGCGGTCAAACTCGAATCGGCTCGCGCTCTCATCACCTCCGCCTCTCGCTCCGAGATGGCGCGATTGCTCGGCCAGTGGTATGCCTCCCAGGGCTGGAGCCTGGGCCAGTGGCCCAGCGGCGCTTGGATCGACTTCGAGATGGTGCGCCACGGCGTGCGCACCCTGGTCTCGCTCGATCACTCCTCCAGCCTCCGGGTGAGCGAGCGAGCCCTGCTCGAGCTGCTCCACACCGCTGAGTCGCTCGGTGCCGACCGTGTCCTGGTCGCCAGCGGGGGTGGTTACAGCTGGGCCGCCGAACGGCTCGCCCGCGCGCGCCGGAGCTCGATCGAGATCCTCGACGCAAAGCAGTTGCAGCTGGTATTGGCCCGGGCCCTGACTCTGCCCGTCCCCGCCCGCGCTCCGTTCCGGCTGGCCGGAGTCGCCGCCTGACGGCGATTCGGTAAGGGGCCGTATGCTGTCAGGGCATGGACCTTGACACCCTGGCCGATCGGGAGCGTCGGCTGCGTCTGTTCGAACTCTACGGGGGCGTGCTGAACCAGCATCAGTTCCGAATTCTGAGTTTGAATTTGGCCCAGGATTGGTCCCTGGCCGAGATCGCCACCGCCGAGGGAACCTCGCGGGCGGCGGTCCACGAAGTGCTGCAGCGAGCCCAGAACACTCTGGCCGAGCATGAGCGCGCCCTGGGCCTGCTGGCCGCCGAGGAAGGTCGGCGCCGGACGCGGACCCGGGTCCTGCGCGAGCTGGGCCAGATCCGGCGCCGGGTGGACCAGCTCGAAACCCTTTTGGGGACGCTCTAAAAGCGTGTTCGACAACCTCTCGCAGCGCCTGACCCTGGTCATGCGGCGGATGACCGGGGGTGGGGTCCTAAAGCCCGAGGAGGTTGTCGTCGCCCTGCGCGAGGTCCGCCTGGCGCTGCTCGAGGCCGACGTCAACTATCGCGTGGTCAAGGACTTCGTGGGCCGGGTCCAGGAGCGCGCGGTGGGGAGCGAGGTCAGCGCCAGCTTGGGTCCCGCCCAGCAGGTGGTGAAGATCGTCCACGAGGAGCTGGAAGCGTTGCTCGGGGGCAACGACGAAGGCCTGGTGTACGCCCCCGGCGGCGTCAGCGTGATCATGCTCTGCGGGCTTCAGGGCTCGGGCAAGACGACCAGCGCGGCCAAGCTTGGCCTGCTGGCCCGGCGCGAGGGCCATCGCCCGCTTCTGGTCGGACTGGACCTGTCACGTCCGGCCGCGGTCGAGCAGCTCGCCATTTTGGCCCGGGAGCAGAAGATCGACTTCCACTCCGGTTCGGGCAGCGCGCGCGAGGTCGCCCGCGAGGCCCTGGCCCGGGCCCGGCAGGGGTCTCACGACGTGGTCATCCTGGACACCGCAGGCCGGTTGCACGCCGATCAGGAGCTGCTTTTGGAGCTGGCCGGGGTGGCCCAGGAGGTCAGCCCGACCCAGAGCCTGCTCGTGGTCGACGCCATGACCGGACAGGAGGCGGTCCGGGTGGCGGAGGCCTTCGGCACGGCGGTAAAGCTCGACGGAGTGGTGTTGACCAAACTCGACGGCGATCCCAGGGGAGGTGCGGCGCTCTCGCTGCGCTCGGCCGCCGGACTGTCCATCCGCTTCGCCGGCGTGGGCGAGCGGGCGGCCGACCTGGAGGTGTTCCGGGCCGCTCGCATGGCCTCCCGCATCCTGGGCATGGGCGACGTGCTGAGCTTGATCGAGAAGGCCGAGCGCGGTATGGACCGCGAGCAGGCTGAGCGCGTCGAACGCAACCTGCGCGCCGGGCACCTGAGCTTTGACGACTTCTTGGCCCAGCTGCGCCAGATCCGCAGCCTGGGCTCGGTCAGCGGGGTCTTGGACCTGCTGCCCGGCGGGGCGCGACTTAAGGCGGCGACCGAGGGCGAAGACACCGAGGCCGAGATGCGGCGGATGGAGGCCATCATCCTGTCCATGACCCCGCGCGAGCGGGCCCGGCCCGAGCTCATCGACGGCTCGCGACGGCGTCGCATCGCGGCCGGCAGCGGCGTGCAGGTGAGCGAGGTCAACCGCTTGCTCAGGGCGCGAGAACAGATGCAGTTGATGGCCAAACAGTTGGGACTGGGCCCGGGTAAGGGCCGGCGCGGCTCGCCCGCGCTCCCCGGTGGCGGATTCGGGCGGCTTTTTGGCCGCTGAGGAGGATTTGACTTGGTAAAGATCAGATTGCGCCGGATGGGGGCCAAAAAGCGCCCCTTCTACCGGATCGTGGTGGCCGATGCGCGCAGCCCGCGCGACGGTCGGTTCATCGAGCAGCTGGGCTATTACGACCCGCTGACCGAGCCCGCCACGGTCAAGATCGACGAGGAGAAGGTGGTGCGCTGGCTCAACCAGGGGGCCCAGCCCTCGGACGCCGCGCGCACGTTGTTGAAGCGGGAGGGGATTCTTGAGCGCCATGCAGCCGCCCGACAGCTCTGAGTCCGGGCCCCGTCCCGGGCGCGGATTCTCCCGCCCGGCGAGCGGGGATGACGGCGCCGGGCGCGGGTTTCGACGTCCTCAGGTCACGCCCGAAGCGAGCGCCCAGGTCGACTACAAGGCGTTGGTCGAATACGTCCTGGGAGTGATCTCCGACCACCCCGAGCAGGCCCGGGTCGACGTGGTCGACCGCGGTCGCGGCACCCTGGCCTTGAAGGTCAGCATGGCGGAGAGCGACCTGGGCCGTTTCATCGGGCGCGGCGGGCGCAACATCGAGGCCCTGCGCACCCTGGTGCGCGTGGCCGCCCTGCGCGAGCACCATCGCGTCTACCTGGACCTGGCCGACCAGCGTTGATCAGGGTCGGACGCATAGTGACCGCGTACGGGATCAAGGGCGCCGTCAAGGTGGATCCTCTGACCGACTTCATGGACCGCTTCGATCCCGGAGCGGAGCTCGAGCTGGAGGCGGACGGTCCGCGCCTGGTTGAGTGGTCGCGGACGCAGCCACCGCACGTGGTGGTGAAGCTTCAGGGGGTGGATGAGAGGAGCGCAGCCGAGCGCCTTCGGGGCCGATTCCTGGAGGTACCCGATTCCGCTCTTCGCGCCCTGCCCGGAGGCGAGTACTACCACCACCAGCTGATCGGGCTCAGCGTGGTCAGCCGCTCGGGGCGTGACCTGGGTACTCTGACCGCGGTCCTGGAGCGCCCGGCGAACGACGTCTGGGTCGCCACCGCGGGTCAGCTCGAGCAGCTGGTCCCGGCCATCTCCGAGGTGGTGTTGGAGGTTGACCTGGAGGCCGGCCGGGTGGTGGTGGCGGACTGGCTCTTGAGCGTCGAGGAGGCGTAGGCGTGCGCTTCGACGTGATCAGCGTGTTTCCCGAGCTCTTCGGGCCCGTCTTCGAGCGCGGCGTGGTGGGCCGGGCTCGAGCGGCCGGTGTGATCGACATCGTCTGTCACGATCTGCGCGCGTTCGCCCCCGATCCCCATCGTCAGGTTGACGACGAGCCCTTCGGAGGCGGGGCGGGCATGGTGATGAAGCCGGAGCCGATCTTCGCCGCCGTGGAATCTCTGCGCGCCCTGAACCCGGGGCCGGTGGTGCTGCTCGAGCCCTGGGGCACACCGCTCAATCAGGACCTGGCCCGAGAGCTCGCGCAGCTGCCGGGCATGATCGTGGTCTGCGGGCGCTACGAGGGCGTCGACGATCGCGTGCGGCAGGGCCTGGCCGACCGTGAGATCTCGATCGGGGAGTACGTTTTGAGCGGGGCCGAAATCCCCGCCATGGTTCTCATCGACTGCGTCGCACGCCTGCGACCGGGTGTCCTGGGCGAGGAGCGCTCACTGAGCCAGGATGCCTTCGGCGCCGATCCGGGGGGTTATCCCCAGTTCACCCGTCCGGCCCAGTTTCGGGAGATGAGCGTGCCCGAGGTGCTGAGGACCGGCAACCATGAGGAGATAGCCCGCTGGCGCCGCGCTCACGCGCGCGGCCGATGGGGCAGAATGACGGAGCTAATGCCATGAATGTGATTGAAACCTTGGAACGGGAACAGCAGAAGGAGTCGGTGCCCGAGCTCCGCTCGGGCGACAGTGTGCGCGTCCACGTCAAGGTCGTGGAGGGCACCCGGGAGCGGATCCAGGTCTTTGAGGGCCTGGTCATCCGTCAGAACGGCGGCGGTCTTCGCCACAGCGTGACCGTCCGCCGCGTGGCCCACGGCGTCGGTGTGGAACGAACCTTCGTGATCCACTCGCCGCGCATCGACCGGATCGAGGTGCTCCGCCACGGCAAGGTGCGCCAATCGCGGCTCTACTACCTGCGGGCCAAAATCGGCAAGGCGGCCAGAATCAGCGAGCGCCGCGAGTTCCAGAGCGTCGAGGCGGCACCACGGAGCGGGGAAGAGGAGTCCTAGGCGCCCCGGCGCCGGCGCGCCGGCGCCGGGGCCTGCCCCTGTGGGGATCAGAAAGGGTCGCCCAGGAGATGGGTTTTAAGGCCGTCGCGGGTCTGGACGAGGTGGGCATGGGCCCGCTCGCGGGTCCGGCCGTGGCGGCCGCGGTGATCCTGCCCCTGGGAGTTCGCCTCCCGGGCCTGGACGACTCCAAGCGCCTCCCGCAGCGCCGGCGCGAGGCGGTCGAGCTGGAGATCAGGCGCCGCGCCCGGGCGCTGGCCGTGGGCGTGGTCGAGGCCGAGGAGATAGATCGCCATGGTCTGACCTGGGCCCGCGAGCGCGCCATGCGGATCGCGGTCGAATCGCTGGCGACCGCCGCCGACTACCTTTTGATCGACGCCTATGATCTGCCGCCGGTGCCGCTACCCCAGCTGGCGGTGATCAAGGGCGACACCTTCTGCGCCTCGATCATGGCCGCGAGCGTGGTGGCCAAGGTCTACCGGGACCGATTGATGCAGGACTACGACCGCGCCTTCCCCGGCTACGGCTTCGCCCTCCACAAGGGGTATGCGACCGAGCTCCATCGCTCGCGCCTGGCCGAGTTGGGCCCATGCCCCATCCACCGGCTCTCCTGGCTGCCCCTGCGCGCTCTGCGCGAGGGCGGTTCAGAAGGGGAAGCGGGTCAACGAGTAGGCGGGCGAGCCGGGTCGGGTCCGGCCCTCGGCCACCACCCGGGGCCGGTGGCGGACGCACTCGGCGGGGTGGATCTCGGGCCGGATGCCGTTGAAGATGGGGAAGCGGAGGCTGCCGTCGGGAGCCCACTCTGAGTATCGCGCCGACACCACCAGCTCAGGTCGGCACCAGGTGATCGGCCGGGTCAGCGGAGGGGGGGTCGGCAGCGGGCATTCACTCACCGTCATCCGCTGCAGCCTCTCGGCGAGCTCTCCTTTTTGGACCTCGTCCCAGCCGCCTCTGAGAGCTCCGCAGGGGAGCAGGCGCCCGGCTTCCCAGTAGGCCACCAACAGGGCCCCGAAGGGATCGCCGGTGGTGTGCCCGAAGACCACGAAGTCGTCCGACTTGACGGCCTTGATCTTGAGCCAGAAGGGGCTGCGCTGTCCGGGCACGTAGGTACTGCGCAGGTGCTTGGCCAT
Organism: Nitrosotalea sp.; assembly: GCA_035534295.1. GTDB lineage: Bacteria > Chloroflexota > Dormibacteria > Dormibacterales > Dormibacteraceae > DATKQJ01. Next base: position 27,480 of record DATLSE010000060.1, on the reverse strand, counting down.
GATCCCCTCCTGGCCGCGTTCAAGGCAGGCCTCGAAGAGCTCGACCCCGTCCCCTGCGATCGCCTCGGGGACGAAGATGTGGCCTCCGGAGACCACCACTCGCTCCAACCGCGCCCGGCGCCGCTTGAGCTGCTGGCGCATCTGGGGCTGCCCCTTGTGCCAGAGCAGGTCGAAGGCGAGGAAGGCGAGCGGAATCTCCTCTTGGGCCGAGCTACCCAGCGCCAGCCGCCGGCGCAGGCGCAGGGGATCCGGCCGGCCGTCGTCGTCGGTGGCCACGAGCTCGCCGTCGAGCACGCTCCCCGCCTCCACCTGTCGACCCAGGGTTAAGAGCTCGGGCACCAGAGGGCTGATCACGTTGAGGCCTCGATCGTGGACTCGCACCGCGCCCTGCGCGTCGATGTGGACCAGGCAGCGCAGACCGTCCCACTTGACTTCAAAGAGGTAGTCGGGAGAGCGGAAGGGAGCCTCCGAGGACAGCGCCTGCATGGGCCTCAGACTCTCCCCCGTGCTCTCCAGTTCCATTCCCAGCTGGCCCGTCTGCACGGCCTAAGGGTAAGTCCCCCCGAACGCTGGACCTGCTCTTCCTGAGCGCGCTCGCAGCCTCGGCAGCGGAGCGCAGAATGGCGCCATGCGGCTGGGCGACTTCGAGCTCCACCTGATCTGCGCCGGGGGCTGGCGTCCCGACGGCGGAACCATGTTCGGGGTCGTGCCCAAGGTGCTGTGGGAGCGTCACAAGCCGTCCGACGAGGGCAATCTGATCGACGCCGCCTGCGTGGCCCTGGTGGTCCGCCACCGAGGCCGGACGGTGGTGGTGGAGACCGGAATCGGGACCAAGCTCGAGGCCAAGCGGGCGGCCCAGTCGGGGGTGTGGTCGCCCGACGCCCTGCTCGGCGGTCTGCGGCGTCTGGGCATCCGGCCCGATGAGGTCGACATGGTCACGGCCAGCCATCTCCACTGGGACCACTCGGGCGGGCTCACCCGGCGCAGCGCCGCCGGCGCCTACGAGCTCACCTTTCCTCGCGCCCGCCTCTTCGTCCAGCGCCGGGAATGGGACTTCGCCCTCGACCCCGACGTCCGCAGCCGCCCGGCATTTCTGCCCCAGGACATCCTCCCGGTCGAGGCGCGAGGCCTTCTCGAACTCGTCGACGGCGACGTGGAGCTGCTGCCCGGCCTGAGCCTGCAGCTGACCGGGGGCCATACTCCCGGGCACCAGATCGTGACCGTGGCCCCCAACGACGAGCTGGCGGTGGTCTTCACCGGGGATCTGATCCCGATGCGCCCGCACCTGCGCCTGGGCTGGACGGCGGCGGCCGATCTGGACCTGCTCGCCACCCTGCGGGCCAAGGCTCTGATCCTGGATCGGGCCCAGCGCCATCGCCAGCTGCTCGTGCTCTCGCACGAGATGGACTCCCCAGCCGGATACCTGGGGCAGGATGGCACCTGGACGGCCGAGCCGGAACTGCCGCTGCCGCCTCCCGAGGAGGGGGGATGAGCTCGGGGGACGGGCGCAGGCGGCAATCGGATAAAGTGCAGCGCCGCGGAACAAGTCCGCTCAGGTCGAAGTAGGTTTAGGGCTGTGTCAGAAGGTCTCATCATCGTCGAGTCGCCGGCCAAGGCGCGGACGCTCAAGCGTTTCCTCGGGGATCGCTTCGACGTCCGAGCCTCGATGGGCCACGTCCGCGACCTGCCCGAGCGCACCATGGCCGTCGACGTCGATCGCGACTTCGAGCCCAAGTACGAGGTGGTGGAGAGCAAGAAGCAGACCATCAGCGACCTGCGCAAGGCGGTGGGTAAGGACGGGGAGGTGATCCTGGCCTCCGACCCCGATCGCGAGGGCGAGGCCATCGCCTGGCACCTGGCCGAGGTCTTAAAGCTCCGGGATCCGCGCCGGATCGAGTTCCACGAGATCACGAGTCAGGCCGTGCTCAAGGCCCTGGAGCAGCCCCGGAGTATCGACATGCGCCTGGTCAACGCCCAGCAGGCCCGGCGTGTCGTGGACCGCCTGGTGGGCTACCGGCTGAGCCCGTTCCTGTGGAGCAAGGTGCAGAAGGGCATCGGGGCGGGCCGGGTGCAATCGGTGGCGCTGCGCCTGGTCGTGAGCCGCGAGCAGGAGATCAGAGAGTTCACGGCCGAGGAGTCGTGGACGGTGGACGCCCTTCTCTCCCGAGCTGGCGAGGAGGCGCGCTTTAAGGCCCGGCTGACGGCTGGACCGGAGGGCAAGCTGGAGCTCAAGACCAGCGCCGAAGCCGAGGCGGCGCGCGACGCTCTGGCCGGGGCGGAGTACCGCGTGGGCGAGATCGAGCGCAAGCAGCGCTCCAAGTCGGCCGGCCCGGCCTACATCACCTCCACGCTCCAGCAGGAGGCCTCGAGCCGGCTTCGCTTCGCGCCCCGCAAGACCATGCGCGTGGCCCAGGATCTGTACGAGGGGGTGGAGCTGGGGGCCGAAGGGGCGACCGGACTCATCACCTATATGCGCACCGACTCGAGCCGCGTCTCCGAGCAGGCGGAGTCCGAGGTCAAGGCGCTGATCGGATCCAGCTTCGGCGAGGGCTACATCGGCCGGCCGCGCCAGGACAAGGCGCGCCCGGGGGCCCAAGAGGCCCACGAGGCCATCCGGCCCACCGATCCGGGGCGCCGGCCCGAGGACGTCCGCCAGTATTTGAGCGCGGACCAGATGCGTCTGTACGAGCTGATCTGGCGCCGCTTTGTGGCCAGCCGGATGGCTCCGGCGCGCTACGAGCAGACCGCGGCTGAGATCTCAGCCGGGGGCTTCCAGTTCCGGGCCAGCGGTTCGGTGCTCAGCTTCGACGGCTTCTACCGGGTGTGGGAGCGCGACGCCGACGACGACGAGGGCCGTCTGCCCGAGCTCGAGTCGGGTCAGGTCCTGAGCTTCGGCGGGTTGGAGCTGGAGCAGCACTTCACCCAGCCGCCGGCGCGCTACTCGGAGGCGACGCTGATCAACGAGCTGGAAAAGCGAGGCGTCGGGCGCCCGTCCACCTACGCCAACATCGTGGCCACGATCCAGGACCACAAATACGTCGAGCAGCGCGAGCGCCGCCTTCACCCCACCCCCTTGGGGGAGGCGGTGAACCAGATCATGACCGACCACTTCCCCTCCATCTCGGATGAGAAGTTCACCGCCCGGATGGAGGAGAGGCTGGACGAGGTGGAGCAGGGGCGGGCGGAGTGGATCCCCGTGGTGCGTGACTTCTATCAGCCGCTGGAGCAGATGCTGGGCGCGGCCGAGGCCGCGATGCCCGCCGACACCGGGGAGGAATGCCCGAGTTGCCATCAGGGCCACCTGGTGCTGAAGGCCAGCCGATACGGTCCCTTCAAGGGCTGTTCTCGCTATCCCGAGTGTCGCTACCGGGAGAACCTGAGCGCCAGCGGGGAGGCGGCCGGACCGGCCCTGCTGGAGGAGGCCTGCCCCGATTGCGGGCGCCCCCTGCAGCGCCGCCGCGGCCGCTACGGCGAATTCGTGGGTTGCTCGGGGTATCCCGAATGCCGCTACATCCAAAAGCAGGAGCGGGCCCCGGCCGAGCCCACCGGAACCGCGTGCCCGCGCTGTCAGGAGGGTGAGCTGCTCCAGCGCCAGGGTCGCTACGGTCCCTTCCTGGCCTGCAGCCGGTATCCCGAGTGCGATTACCGGGCCAACCCCGGGGGGGACAAGAAGGGGGCCGAGCCCCAGCCTCTGGAGGAGGCCTGCCCGCTCTGCGGCAAGCCCATGGTGATGCGCCGGGGCCGCTACGGCAGCTTCAAGTCGTGCAGCGACTACCCGCGCTGTCGCGGTCCCCAGCAGAAGAAGACGGCCTGAGCTGACGCCGGGCTAAAATGGCCTCGGCCGCCGCCGCGGCACATCACACACGCCGGGCGCGGTCCCCTGTCCTCACTCGAGGTCAACCGCCGGGCGGAGGAACAACAGGGAGGTACCGACCCGTGTCCCAAGTCAGCCTAAAGCAGCTGTTGGAGGCCGGGGTCCATTTCGGACACCAGACCAGCCGCTGGAACCCCAAGATGCGGCCGTACATATTCACGGCCCGCAACGGCATTCACATCATCGACCTGCAGAAGACGGTCAAACTCCTCGACGATTCCCTCAACTTCGTCAAGGAGGTGGCGGCCACCGGGCGCCCGGTGCTCTTCGTGGGAACCAAAAAGCAAGCCCAGGAAACGATCCAGACCGAGGCCGCACGCTGCGGCATGTTCTTTGTCAACCGGCGCTGGATGGGTGGCATGCTGACCAACTTCAGCACCGTCAAAAAGCGCATCGAGCGCCTCCAGGAGCTGCGACGCATGCAGCAGGGAGGCCAGTTCGAGCTCCTCTCCAAGAAGGAGGCCAAGGGGCTTCAGGATGAGCTCGACCGGCTTATGTATCACTTCGATGGCATCGCCGACATGAAGAGGTTGCCGGGAGCCGTCTTCGTCGTCGATCCGCGCAAGGAGCACATCGCGGTGACCGAGGCCAACCGGCTTCACATCCCGGTCGTGGGCATCACCGACTCGAATTGCGATCCCGACATGATCCAGTACGTGATCCCGGGCAACGACGACGCCATCCGGGCGGTCAAGCTGCTCACCTCCAAGATGGCCGACGCCTGTCTGGAGGGTCGCCAGCAGGCGATGGAGCGCGGCGAGCAGCTGCCCTCGATGGAGGAGCGCGAGTTCTTGGAGACCCCGCGCTACGACGAGCTGCTGGAGGAATACATGGACGAGGAGGACTACCTACCCGACGTGTCCGAGGACGAGTTCTTGGATCGCAGCGACGATGAGGAGCTGCGCTGATGGCGGAAGTCAGCATGGATCAGGTCAAGCGCCTTCGCGACCTGACCGGGGCGGGGATGATGGACTGCAAGCGCGCCCTGCAGGAGACCGACGGCGACATCGAGCAGGCGGTGGCGTGGCTGCGCCAGCGAGGCATCGCCAAGGCCGCCGGCCGGGCCGGTCGGGAGACCTCCAACGGGGTGGTCGAGGCCTACCTGCACCGCACCTCGGAGGACTATCCGCCTCAGGTCGGGGTGTTGGTCGAGGTCAACTGCGAGAGCGACTTCGTGGCCAAGGGCGAGGACTTCCGCCAGCTCGTCCGCGAGCTCGCGCTGCACATCGCCGCCGCCGCCCCGCGCTGGGTGTCTCGGGAGGAGGTTCCGGCCGAGCTGGTAGCGTCCGAGCGCGAACTCTACCGGAGCCGCGCGGTGGACGAGAAGCGGCCCGAGGGGGCGCTGGACAAAATCGTGGAGGGCCAGATTGAGGCCTTCTTCCGCGACAACTGTCTTTTGGACCAGCCCTACGTGCGCGACCCCAAGGTGCCGGTCCGTGATCTCATCGCCGAGGTCGGCTCCAAGATCCAGGAGAACATCAGCGTGCGCCGCTTCAGCCGCTTCAGCATCCGCGAGGGCTGAGCCCCAAGGTGGCGGTCGAGCCTTCCTACCGCCGGGTTCTGCTCAAGCTGAGCGGCGAGGCGCTGGGCGGGAGCCGTGACTACGGCATTGACTTCGAGGTTGTACGCAGCGTCAGCCGGCAGCTGAAGCAGGTCACCGAGCACGGGGTGCAGGTGGCGCTGGTGGTCGGCGGAGGCAACATCTTCCGCGGTCTTGCCGCCTCCAACCGCGGCTTCGATCGCGCCACCGGGGACTACATGGGAATGCTCGGCACGGTCATCAACTCGCTGGCCCTGCAGGAGGGCCTGGAGCAGCTCGGGCTCGAGGTCAGGACCATGACCGCGATCCAGATGAACCAGGTGGCCGAGCCCTACATCCGGCGGGTGGCCCTAAGTCACCTGGAGAAGGGAAGGGTCATCCTCCTTGCCGGCGGCATCGGCAACCCCTACTTCACCACCGACACCACCGCCGCCCTGCGCGCGGTCGAGCTGGGAGCGGACGTGGTCTTGAAGGCGACCCGGGTGGACGGGGTGTACACCGCTGACCCCAAGACCGATCCCACCGCGGTCAAGCTGGCTCGGGTCGAATACCTGGAAATGCTGAATCGCGGCATCGAGGTCATGGACAACACCGCCCTCACCCTGTGCATGGACAATGGAGTCCCGATCGTGGTCTTCGACCTGTTGAAGGAGGGCAACATGGAGAGGGTGATCCTGGGTGAGGACATCGGAACCTTGATCGGCAGCGCCAAATGAGCACCGAGCCGATCCTTAACGAGGCCGAGCTCAAGATGGGCAAGAGCCTGGAGCACCTGGCCGGGGAGCTGCAGACGATCCGCACCGGGCGCGCCAATCCGGCCCTGGTCGACCACATCCAGGTGCCCTACTACGGGACCCCGACCCCGCTGCGCGAGCTGGCCCAGATCTCCACCCCCGAGGCGCGATTGATCGTGGTCCAGGTCTATGACCGGGGCCAGGTCCAGGTCGTGGAGAAGGCCATCCGGGAGTCTGGATTGGGGCTCAACCCGGCCAGCGACGGACAGACCATCCGCGTCCCCATCCCGCCTCTGACCGAGGAGCGGCGGCGGGACTTCGTCAAGATGGTGCGGGCGCGGGCGGAGGAGGCGCGGGTGGCGGTGCGCAACGTCCGCCGGGACGAGAACCACCGGCTCCAGGAGCGGGCCAAGGCGGGCGAGATTCCAGAGGACCAGTCAAAGCGCGCCCAAGAACACCTGCAGCGCATCACCGACGGGCACGTGGCGCGAATCGACGCCATGGCGATGGGCAAGGAAGCCGAGGTGATGGAGGTCTAGCCGGACCTCAGCCCCGTGGACCAGACCACCTCCGTCCCTCGCCACATCGGCATCATCATGGACGGCAACGGGCGCTGGGCCCAGCGGCGCGGCCGCGGTCACAGCTTCGGGCATCGCGCCGGCGTGCGCGCCATCAAGCGCGTCATGTACGCGTGCGAGGAGCTCGGCGTTGAGGTGCTCAGCGTCTATGCCTTTTCGACCGAGAACTGGACCCGCCCCAAGACCGAGGTGCGGGCGCTCATGCGCCTCTTCCACGAGACCCTGGAACGTGAATTCGCCGAGATCCATGAGCGCGGCATCCGGATCGTCGTCAGTGGGCGGCGCTCCCAGCTCTCCCCGGCCATGCGCGAGCGCATCGAGTCGGCCGAGGCCAGAACGCGTGAGAATCGCCGGGGGGTGCTGAATGTCTGCCTCAACTACGGCGGCCGGGCCGAACTCGTCGACGCCGTGCGAGGCCTGATCGCCGATGGGGTCAGCCCCGAGGAAGTGGACCCCGAGGCGATCGAGCGCCGGCTCTACCACCCCGAGCTGCCCGATCCCGACCTCATCATCCGCACCGCGGGGGAGAGCCGGATGAGCAACTTCCTGCTCTGGCAGTCGGCCTACTCCGAGCTCTACGTGGTCGATACCCTGTGGCCCGACTTCGACCTCGACGATCTGCGCCTGGCCATCGACGACTTCGGCCGCCGCACCCGCCGGTTCGGCGGCCGGCCCGACCTGGTTCAGGCGTGAGCACCGGGTCGGAGCCGGTCGTCGACAAGCCGGAGCGCGACCTGCGGGTCAGGATCCTGACCGCAGCCGGACTCCTCGCCATCCTGCTCGGCCTTCTATACGCCGGGCCGCTCGGGGTCTGGCTATTGGTGATGATCGCCGGCGGCCTGGCCCTGTTCGAGTTTCGCGGCCTATCCGGACGGATGGGCTATCGGGCGCCGCTCTGGATCCTGTATCCCCTCGGCGCATATTTCGCCTTCAGCTCTACCGTGCTGGCCGGGATCAGCGTGGAAGCCGTGCTCTCCCTGACCCTGATCGCAGGCCTGACCGCGTTCCTCTTCCTGCCCGGCCGGCGTGAAGGGCTGGGGCGCTGGGCCATGGGGCTGGCCGGAGCGGTCTACATCGGTCTGCCCTTCAGCTACTTTCTCCAGCTCTACGCCCTGGGCCTGCCGCGCGGACGGGAGTGGGTTCTGTTCACCATCCTGACCGTCGTCGTCGCCGACACGGGCGCCCTGCTGGTCGGGGCACGCCTGGGGAGAACGCCTTTCTTCCCCGCGATCAGTCCCCGCAAGACCCTGGAGGGGGCGCTGGGCGGAATCGTGGCCGGGGTGGTGGTGATGATTCTGGGGGCGTCCCTGGTGCTGGGCCTGGGTCTGCTCTACTCGGCCTCGCTGGGCCTCCTGGTGGGCCTGAGCGCGGTTCTCGGCGACCTCGTGGAGTCGCAGATGAAGCGCATCGCACGGGTCAAGGACGCCTCCCATCTGATCCCCGGCCACGGTGGCGTCCTGGATCGCATCGACTCCCTCCTGTTCGCCCCCATCGTGGTGATCTTCTTCCTCTCCGTCACCGGCCAGCTGCATTGAGCGGTCCCCTGCGAATCGTCCTGCTCGGGGCTTCGGGTTCGATCGGGACCCAGGCGCGAGAGGTGATCTCGCGCTATCCCGAGGACTTCGAACTCTTCGGGGCGGTGACCCAGAGCAGCCCGATCGAGCCCGCGCCGGCCCGGCTGGTGCGGGCGCACGAGCGCGGGGCCGAGGAGCGAATCGAGGAGCTGGTGACCCATCCCTCGTGTGATCTGGTCCTGGTCGCGATTCCGGGCGCGGCCGCGCTCCGGCCCACCCTGGCGGCGCTTCAGGCGGGTAAGCGAGTCGCGCTGGCGACCAAGGAGGTGCTGGTCATGGCCGGAGCCCTGGTTCTGGGCACGGCCCGCAGCCAGGACTCGATCCGGCCCGTCGACTCGGAGCACTCGGCCATCTGGCAGTGCCTTTGGGGGGAGGCCGCCGAGAGCCTGGAGCGGATCGTCCTCACCGCCAGTGGGGGCCCATTCTGGGGTCGGCCGGATCTGGATCTGAGCTCGGTCACTCAGGATCAGGCGCTGAATCATCCCCGCTGGGAGATGGGGCCGAAGGTGAGCATCGATTCGGCCACCCTGATGAACAAGGGCCTGGAGCTGATCGAGGCTCACCACCTCTTCGGGGTCAGCCTGGATCAGATTGAGGTCGTGGTCCATCCCCAGTCGGTCGTGCACTCTCTGGTCCGCTTTCGCGACGGTTCGTACAAGGCGCAGCTGTCCCAACCTGACATGCGCCTGCCCATCGCCCTGGCCCTGAGCTATCCCCGGCGCCTGCCCGGCGTGGCCACCCCCGTCGCCGTGCCCGATCTGTCGCCGCTTGAGTTCCATGCCCTCGATTCAGATCGCTTCCCGGCGGTTGAGCTGGCCCGCCGAGCGGCGCGCGCCGGCGGTGGCCAGCCGGCGGCGCTGAACGCGGCCAACGAGGAGGCGGTGGCAGCCTTCCTGGCCGGCCGGCTGCCCTTCTCCGGCATCGTGCCCGCGGTCGCCGCCGCGCTGGACCAGGACCTGCCTCGGGGGCAGACCCTGGAGGACGTGTTGGAGGCGGATCGTCTGGCCCGAGCCTGGGTGCGCCACAGCCTCGGTACGCTCTAAGTGTGGGTCTGCTGCAGCTGGTCATCGGCGTCGCCTCCGTGGCGTTCATGTTCATGCTCCTGGTCGGGCCCCATGAGGGGGGCCATTTCGCCCTCGCCAAGCTCTTCGGGGTGCGCGTTCACGAGTACTCCTTGGGCCTGGGCCCCAAGCTCCTCTCCGCCCTCCGCGGTGACACCCTCTACGCCCTGCGCCTGATCCCGGTCGGCGGCTACGTCCGTCTGGCCGGGATGGAGCCGGGTGACTACGAGGCGGAGCGAGGCTTCCACTCCCGACCCGCCTGGCAGCGAGCGGCGGTCCTGCTCGGCGGGCCTGCGGTCAATTTCCTGGTCGCCACGGTGATCATGACCGCGGTCTTTTTAACCCAGCTCAACTCCGAACCGGGCAAGGTCGTGGCGGTAATCCGAAGTGGTCCCGCCTACGCCCAGGGGCTGCGCCCCGGCGATGCGGTGGTGGACGTCAACGGACGTCGCCTGACCAGCCAGCAGGACATCCGCCAAGCCGAGCAGGCCGCGCCCCACCAGCCTCTCCGACTGGTCGTCCGCAGGCCCGATGGAAGCCTGTTCAACATCAGCGTCACGCCCACCTACAACGCCTCCGCCAAGACCTATCTGATCGGCATCGAAGGCGCTCCCCTGGTGGGGGTCGGGGACGCCCTGCACGCCGGCATCAGCTTTCCGGTGCAGGCCACCGGCGTCATCGCGGGGGGCATGGTCGAGCTCGTCCGGGGACGAATTCCAGGGGGCGTCTTCGGGCCCAATGGGGCAACCGGACCGATCGGCATCGGCTACGCCACCTATCAGGCGGCGCTCCAGGGCCTGACCAGCTGGCTCACCATCGCCGCCATTCTCTCCATCGCCCTGGGTCTGGCCAACCTGCTTCCCCTGCCCGCCCTGGATGGCGGCCGGATCGTGGTCGTGGTGCTGGAGGCAATCCGGCGCCGGCCCTTCGACCGCGAGCGGGAGATGCAGGTCCAGCGCGCCGGGCTGGTCGCCTTGCTGACGCTGATGGCGGTGATAGCGTTCTTTGACGTCCAGCGTCTGGTCAACGGTCAGTTCCCGGGTATGAGGTAGATGATGCAGACGGCGAGAAGAAAATCGATTCCGGTCCGGGTGGGCGACGTCGTCATCGGCGGAGCGGCTCCGATCGCGGTCCAGACCATGACCAAGACCGACACCCGCGATGTGAGGGCGACGCTGAACCAGATCGCCGCTCTAAAAGACGCCGGTTGCGAGATCGTGCGCCCGGCCGTCCCCGATCGCGAGGCGGCGCTGGCCCTGGTTCAGATCGTCAAGTCCTCGCCCCTTCCCATCATCGCCGACATCCACTACGACCATCGCCTGGCCCTGCTCGCGATCGAGGCCGGCGTTCAGGGTCTGCGCCTCAATCCGGGCAACATCCCCGACCGTGAGAAGGTGGAGCGGGTGGTGATGGCGGCCAAGGAGCGCGACATCCCCTTCCGGATCGGGGTCAACGCCGGCTCCCTGCCCGAGGAGGTCCACCGCAACCTGCGCCTGGAGCACGGGGTCGATCGTGATGACCGCTCCGCCACCGCCCAGCGCATGGTCGACGTCGCCCTCGGCCATTGCCAGATCCTGGAGGACTTGGACTACGGTCCGGGGCACATCAAGGTCAGCCTCAAGGCCACCGACGTGTGGACCAACATCCTCGCCAACCGGCTCTTCGCCGCCGCCCGGCCCTACCCCATTCACCTCGGGGTGACCGAGTCGGGACCGGTACAGGCGGGAAGCATTCGCAGCGCGGTGGGTTTGGGCATCCTGCTCGCCGAGGGCATCGGGGACACCATCCGCGTCTCCCTGGCCACCGACGATCCGACGCTTGAGATCGGCGCCGCCTTCGAGATTCTAAAGGCCCTGGACTACCGCAACGAGTCCGCCAGCCTCATCGCCTGTCCCACCTGCGGCCGTCTCGAGTACGACATGGTGCCCACGGTGGCGGCGGTCGAGCGCCACATCGCCAAGCTCAAGGTGCCGATCACGATCGCGGTCATGGGCTGCGTCGTCAACGGACCGGCTGAGGCCCGCCACGCCGACATCGGGGTCACCGGCGGCCGCGGCAAGGGCGTCATCTTCCGCAAAGGCAAGCTCCACCGGACCGTCCCCCAGGACGAACTGCTCCCGGTCCTGCTGGCCGAGATTGACGCCATCGCGGCCGAGCGCGCGGCGGCGCTGCCGGCGCCGACGTCCTGATCGAGTCCGCCCGGGTCGGGGGGTTGGATCTGGGATAATCGGCTCCCCGCGGTCCGCCTGGCCTTAGGGCCGTACCGCGTTGGTCCTCCACCCGATTTCAACATGAACGAGAACCAGACCCAGGACTTCGTCAAGGACATCACCAAGATGTCGGTCGATTTCGACCGCTGGTACACCGACGTGGTGCGCAAGGCCGAGCTCGCCGACTACACCCCGGTCCGGGGCTGCATGGTCATCCGCCCCTACGGCTACGCCATCTGGGAGAACATCCAGCGCGCCTTCGACGACATGATCAAGTCGAGTGGCCACCAGAACATGTACTTCCCCCTCCTCATCCCCGAGGAGCTCTTGATGAAGGAGGCCGAGCACGTCGAGGGCTTCACCCCCGAGGTGGCGTGGGTCACGCGCGCAGGAAGCCATGGCGAGCTGGACCAGCCCCTGGCCATCCGGCCCACCTCCGAGACCATCATCGGCACCATCATGCGGCGCTACATCCAGTCTCACCGCGACCTGCCCCAGCTCACCAACCAGTGGTGCAACGTACTGCGCTGGGAGATGCGCACCCGTCTCTTCCTGCGCACGGCCGAGTTCCTCTGGCAGGAGGGGCACACCTTTCACGCCAGCGCCGACGAGGCGCAGGGGGAGGTCGACCTCATCCTCGAGTACTACCGCCGCATCGCCGAGGACCTGCTCGCCATGCCCGTGTTGGTGGGGACCAAGAGCGAGAGCGAGAAGTTTGCGGGCGCGGTCTACTCCAAGAGCATCGAGGGGCTGATGCGCGATGGGGTGGCCCTGCAGGCCGGCACCTCGCACTACCTGGGACAGAACTTCTCGACCGCCTATGACATCGGGTTCACCAACCGCGAGAACGCGCGCGAATACTGCTTCACGACCTCCTGGGGCATCTCCACGCGCCTGATCGGGGGTCTGATCATGGCTCACGGCGACGATTCGGGCCTGATCATGCCCCCCCGAGTTGCGCCCATCCAGGCCGTGATCGTGCCCATCTACCGCGACGAGGCGACGCGACAGGCGATCTCAGATTTCGTCTCACCCCTGGCCGCGGCGCTGGGCCAGGCCGGGGTGCGGGTCAAGATCGACTGGAGCGAGCGGCGCCCGGGGGAAAAATTCGCCGAGTACGAGCTCAAGGGCGTTCCGCTCCGGCTCGAGGTCGGTCCGCGCGACTTGGAGTCGGGCCGCCTGCGCCTGGTCAGCCGGCTCGATCGCTCGGCCCAGGAGATTGGCGCCGACGAGCTCGTGGCCCGGCTGCCCCAAATCCTGGAGGACTTCCAGGCCCAGCTCTTCCAGCGCGCGCTTGAGTTCCGAGAGCAGAACACGTTTGAGTTCGAGTCCCTGGACGAGATGGTCCAGCACTTCGCCTCCGGCAACGGCCTGGTCTGGGCTCCCTGGTGCGGAGGGGTGGAGTGCGAGGCCGAGGTCAAGGAGCGAACCGGGGGGGTGACGATTCGAAACTTCGACCCCGCCGCCTCCGCCGCCGGCGGCTGCGCGGTCTGCGATCGTCCGGCCAGCGTGCGCGCGGCCTTCGCCCGCTCCTACTAGCCCGAGCGGCCGCGGCAGCCTTCGGTCCCAGAGCGCAGCCCATGGATCGTTGGCTTGCTTCAAGCCCACCCGAGGTGATGACGGCGGCGGCGCTCCGCTTGCGCCGCTGGCGGCGTTCCGACGCGGGCGAGATGGCACGCCTGGTGACCTCAAACCTCGATCACCTGAGGCCGTGGATGCCCTGGGCCCAGGGGGTCGAATTCTCCTACGCCGTGGAGCTGGACGGTCAGGGCGCGATCGGGGCGGCCGGGCTCCACGCAGGCACGGGGGCGGGAGCGCTTGAGATCGGCTATTGGATCGACGCCGGGCACACCGGACACGGCTACGCCACCCTGGCCGCACGCGCCCTGGGTCAGGCCGCCATGGCCCTGCGCGAGGTGGTTCGCCTGGAGATCCGCTGCGATCGGGGCAACGCCGCCTCCGCCCAGGTCGCCCGCCACCTTGGCTTTGTGCTCGAGGGGATCGAGCCCCGCCCACCCCAGGCTCCGGCCGAGACCGGCTGGGGGATGCTCTGGGTCGCCCGGCGCGGCCAGTGGACCGGGGCGACGCCACCGGTGGCCCCCTGAGCGGGAGGCGCGCCAGGCTCCTGCCGTGCCGCAAGAGGCCGACCTGAACTCTTCATCGTCCCCTTGAGCCTTTCTACCCCAGCGCCTCTCGCCGGCCCCCAGGGCGTCGTCTCTGGGGCTCGGATAGACTCACACGGTGGAGTCGGTTGGCCGGGAGCGCCACCGCGGGGAGCGGACCGGGTGGCTTCGCGCTAGCGTCCTGGGCGCGGACGACGGCATCGTGTCGGTCGCCTGTGTGGCGATCGGTGTGATTGCGGCCGGAGCGTCGACCAAGACGGTGCTGACGGCGGGCACCGCCGCCCTCGTCGCCGGGGCCATGTCGATGGCGGCCGGGGAATACGTATCGGTCAGCTCGCAGCGAGACACCGAGCGCTCGGATCTGGCCCAGGAACGACGCGAGCTTGAGGCCGACCCGGAAGGCGAGTTGAGGGAATTGACCGAGATCTACGTTGGTCGCGGGCTCTCGAGCAAGCTGGCCCAGCAGGTGGCCCAGGCCTTGACCGCCTCCGACAGCCTGGCGGCTCACGCCCGGGACGAGCTGGGTCACGATCTGGACACCATGGCCCGGCCCATCCAGGCCGCGCTCTCCTCGGCCGCCAGCTTCACCGCCGGTGGGGTCTTGCCCATCCTGGCCTTCGTTGTAGCGCCCACCTCGCTGCGGAGCCCGGCGGTGATCGTGAGCGCGCTTCTGGCGTTGATCGTGCTCGGTTTGGCGGGCGCGCGGGCGGGCGGCGCGCCTCTGCTGCGCGCGGCCTTCAGGGTCGGGGTGGGAGGCGCCTTCGCCATGGCGGTCACCGCGGGCATCGGGCACGTGGTCGGGGGCGTGGGTATTTAGGGACCGCCTCGGCCCTCTTGGTCCCTCGCCTCCAGGGCCCTGGGCGGCCAGACTGAACCCGGGGCGGGAACGAGCGGGGTTGATCTTAGTGCTCCACCCCGGTGTGCGGGGCCCAGGGCAGATCGGAGTGGACTTTGATCCGGCCGGGCCAGGTTTTCTGTTAAGAACGGGGCAGACATTTGAGCATTTCCGAACTTCTGCGCATCGCCGGCCATCTGAAGAGCCCGGATCGGGAGATGGTTCAGCACGCCTACGAGCGCGCCGCCGGCGCCCACCGCGGCCAGCGCCGGCTCTCGGGCGAGGACTACGTCGAGCACCCCCTGGCCGTGGCCTCCATCCTGGCCGATCTGAACCTTGACGCCGCCACCCTGGGGGCAGCTCTCCTGCACGACACGGTGGAGGACACCGAGCTCACGCTGAACGAGATCCGGGCCGAGTTCGGTCCCGAGGTGGCAAACCTGGTTGAGGGCGTAACCAAACTGAGCCGGATCTCCTTCCGCTCCGACCAGCAGCTCCAGGCCGAGAACATCCGCAAGATGCTGCTGGCCATGGCCGAGGACGTGCGGGTGGTGCTGATCAAGCTCGCCGACCGGCTCCACAACATGCGCACTCTGGACCCCCTGCCCCCGGCCAAGCGCCAGCGCATCGCGCGCGAGACGCTGGACATCTATGCCCCCCTGGCCCACCGCTTGGGCATCGGGCAGGTCAAGTGGGAGCTCGAGGATCTGGCCTTCCGCCACCTGGAGCCGGAGCCCTACCACGATGTGGTGGCGCTGCTCAAGAGCAAGCGCGCCGACCGCGAGAGCCTGGTCAAGGATCTCTCCGCGGTTCTGGCGGGCGAGCTCGACAAGATCGGCATCCCGGCCGAGATCTCAGGCCGACCCAAACACATTTACTCCATCTGGCAGAAGATGAGCCGCGAGAAGAAGGACTTCAGCGAGATCTACGACCTCCTCGCCATGCGCGTGCTGGTCGGCTCGGTGAAGGACTGCTACGGCGTCCTGGGCGTGGTCCACTCGCTCTGGAAGCCGCTTCCGGGCCGCTTCAAGGACTACATTGCGATGCCCAAGTCCAACGGTTATCAGTCCCTCCACACCACTGTGATCGCCCATACCGGCGAGCCGATCGAGATCCAGATCCGGACCCAGCAGATGCACCAGGTGGCCGACTTCGGAGTCGCCGCCCACTGGGCCTACAAAGAGGGCGACACCGATCCCCACTTCGATCAGAAGCTGGGTTGGCTGCGTCTGCTCATGGAGTGGCAGAAGGAGGTGGTCGACGCCGAGAGCTTCGTCGACGCGATCAAGGTCGACCTCTTCCAGGACGAGGTCTTCGTCTTCTCCCCCCGCGGCGATGTATTCAACTTGCCCGCTGGTTCCACCCCGGTCGACTTCGCCTACCGGGTCCACACCGAGGTCGGACATCGCTGCGTGGGGGCCAAGGTCAACGGCCGCATGGTGGGGCTCGACTACCAGCTGCAGAACGGCGAGATCGTCGAGATCTTAACCACGCGTGGTCCCCATGGACCCAGCCGCGATTGGCTCAATTTCGTCAAGAGCGCCTCGGCCCGCGAGCGGGTGCGCAAGTGGTTCAAGGGCCAGGCGCGCGAGGAGAACGTTCAGAAGGGACGCGATCTGCTCGAAAAAGAGCTCATGAGAATGCACCGCTTGAGCGTCCTTCAGCTGCCCGAGGGCAAGCTCGAGGAGATGGCGCAGATCTACAAGTACGTGGCCCCGGACGACTTTTTGGCCGCGATCGGATACGGCGACGTCTCCCCGCACTCGGTCGTGATGCGCATGGCTCTGACCCACACCGACGAGGGTGACGTGCTCCGTTCGATTCCCCTGATCCCACAGGCGCAGCCCACGCCCCGCATCCTGGTCCGCGGTGAGAGGGGGGTGCTGACGCGCATCGCCACCTGCTGTCAGCCCGTACCCGGAGACGCCGTGACCGGCTTCACCACGCGGGGCAAGGGCGTGACCGTGCACCGCCGGGATTGCGTCAACGCCGTCAATACGCCCGACCAGGCGCGGGTGATTCCGGTCGACTGGGACGTGGAGGCGGCCAGCCTCTATCCGGTCGGGATCAAGATCGAGGCCTGGGATCGCACCGGACTATTGCGCGACATCGCCACCGTGGTGGCCGAGCAGCGGGTCAACATGTCCTCGGCCTCAGTCCACGTCTACGACGACAAGACGACCGTGGTCTCGACCACGGTCGAGATCGACTCCCTCTCGCAGCTCTCGCGCCTGATGGAGAAGCTGGAGCAGGTGCGGGACGTCCACACCGTGGCTCGCGAGTCGACCTAGGGGTGGGGGAGAGCCGCGACTTAATCCGCGTCGAGTCGAGCGCCGACGGCCAGATGGGGACCAACTCCTACCTGGTCCAAGATGAGGCGAGCGGCGACTGCATCCTGATCGACGCCCACATGGAGCCGGAACTGATCCTGGCCGCGCTCGAGCGACGCTCGCTTCGGCCCCTGGTCATCGCCCTCACCCACACCGACTTCGACCACGTGGCCGGCCTCCCCGCACTCCGCTCAGCCCTGGGCGAGATTCCCATCGCCGTGCACCCGGCCGAGCGCTTCACACTGGAGCAGGGGGTGGGACTACGCACCGAGTTCTCGTATCCCCAGCCGCGATTCGGCCAGCTCTGGGATCTGATCCCGGGCCAGGAGCTGGCGGTCGGCAGCCTGCGCGTTCAGGTCCTCCACACCCCCGGCCACAGCCCAGGCGGGGTCACCCTGCGCATCGGGCGTCGCCTGTTCACCGGGGACGCCCTCTTCGCGGGCTCGATCGGGCGCACCGACCTGTCGCGGAGCGAACCCGACGCCCTGCTCCGCGGGATCCGATCCGAGCTGATGTCGCTGCCCGACGACTACCTGGTCTTCCCGGGTCACGGCTCGATGACCACGCTCGGCCAGGAGCGGCGCTACAACCCGTTTTTGTGACCGTTCCCGGTGGGCGCGGGGCGGGGGAATAAACTTGGCTCCGTGCCTTCCTCGCCGACCATCCGCGCCGCCCGGGGTGTGCGCGACATTCTTCCCCCCGAGCGCTGGCGCTGGCGCCAGGTGGAGTCAGCCGCGCATGAGCTGGCTCGCCGCTACGGCTTCGAAGAGCTGGAGACGCCCATCATCGAGCCCGCCGAGCTGATCGAGCGCGGCGTCGGGGAGGGCAGCGACGCGGGCGGCAAGGAGCTCTACCGGCTGCTCTCGCAGGGCCGCTCGCAGGCCTCCTTGGTCCTGCGGCCGGAGGCGACGGCGGGCGTGATGCGGGCCTATCACGAGGGCCACCTGGACCTGGGCCCCCAGCCCCAGCGCCTCTACTCCCTGGGCTCGATGTTCCGTCATGACCGCCCCCAGGCCGGGCGCTACCGCCAGTTTCACCAGTTCAACGTCGAGGTGCTGGGGTCCAACGCAGCGGCCATCGACGCCGAGCTGATCGAGATGGGTTGGGAGTGGCTGCACGGGCTGGGGCTTAATGGACTGCGGATGGAGCTCAACAGCATCGGGGATGAGACCTGCCGTCCGGCCTACCTGGTGCTACTCCGGAGCTACTACCGCCCCCTTAAAGAGCGGCTCTGCGCCGACTGCCAGCGGCGCCTGGAGGACAACCCCCTGCGTCTGCTCGACTGCAAGAGGCCGGAGTGCCGAGAGCAGAGCGGGGGAGCGCCTCGGATAATTGACCACCTCTGCCCTCCCTGCCAGGAGTCAATCGCCGAGGTGCGCCGCCTGCTCGAGGCGGCCGGCATCCCCTACCGTCTCGAACCGACCCTGGTCCGAGGGCTCGACTACTACACGCGCACCGTGTTCGAGTATCAACTCGACAGCCTGGACGGAGCTCAGAGCGCGCTCGGCGGAGGCGGCCGGTACGACGGCCTGGCTAAAGCCCTGGGGTTTCCGGACACCGCCGGCAGCGGGTTCGCCATGGGGCTTGAGCGCATCGTGCTTTCACTCCCTCCGGGGCCCGCACCCGCCCCCGCGATCGAGCTCTTGGTGCTTCCGGCCGAGGGCGTCGAGGCGGAGGCGGCGGCGCGCCTGACCCGCCTGGCGCGCACCCGCGTCGCCGCTGCGGCCGACCATTCTCCGCGCTCGCTCAAGGCCAAGATGCGCTCCGCGGCTCGCTCCGGGGCGCGCTGGGTGGCCATGGTGGACCCCGCGGAGGCGAGCGCAGGGCGGGTCCGATTGCGCCGGATGGACAGCGGGGAGCAGAGCGAGCTGAGCTGGGAGGAGATGGTGGAGGTGCTGGGATGAGCGGATTCAGCGCCCCTCATTGCGGCACCCTGAGTCGAGCCGACGCGGGGCGCCAAGTCGACCTCTACGGATGGGTGGCGCGCCGGCGCGACCACGGGGGTCTGCTTTTCGTCGACCTGCGGGACCGCTGGGGCTTGGTCCAGGTGGTCTTCAACCCCACCACCGACGGCCCCGCCCACGCCCAGGCCCTGGAGCTGCGCAGCGAGTACGTGATCCGGCTCCGGGGTCTGGTCCAGCTGCGTCCCGAGGGGGCGGCAAACCCCAACCTGGAGAGCGGTGAGATCGAGGTTCAGGGCCAGGAGGTCGAGGTTTTGAGCACCTCCCGCACGCCGCCCTTCCCGATCGACGACGAGGAGTCGGCGGACGAGAAGACCAGGCTCACCTACCGCTACCTGGATCTGCGCCGGCCCCGGATGACGCGCATCCTGGAACTGCGTCACCGCGTCAACCGGATCATTCGCGCCCATCTCGACGAGCGCGAGTTCATCGAGGTCGAAACCCCCATCCTGACCCGCACCTCGCCCTCGGGGGCGCGCGATTTCATCGTTCCCAGCCGGCTCCATCCCGGCTCCGTCTACGCCCTGCCCCAGGCCCCCCAGGTGCCCAAGCAACTGCTCATGGTGGCCGGGCTGCAGCGCTACTACCAGATCGCGCGTTGCTTTCGAGATGAGAACCTTCGCGCCGACCGCCAGCCTGAGTTCACCCAGCTCGACATCGAGATGGCCTTTCCCAACGAGGAGGACGTCTTCGAGCTCGTCGAGGGTCTGATGGCCCGGCTCTGGCGCGAGATCCTGGGGGTTGAGCTCGAGCTTCCCTTCCCGCGGCTCAACATCCGCGAGGCGCTCCTGCGCTACGGCTCGGACAAGCCCGACCTGCGCTACGAGCTGCCCATCACCGACTTGAGCGGGGTGCTGGCGGGCAGCCAGGTGCGCGTGTTCCGGAGCGCGCTCGACGCCGGTGGCGTGGTTCGCGGACTGCGCCTGCCGGGCGGCTCCGACCTCTCTCGCCGTGAGCTCGACGAGCTCGGCCAGCTCGCTCGCGGGGCGGGGGGGATGGGCCTGGCCTGGCTTCCCGGGGGACCGCTGGACAAGTTCTTGAGCCCAAAGGAGATGGAGTCCGTGCTGGACGCGGTCGGCGCCGACGCGGGCGATCTGGTCCTGATCGCCGCCGACCGCCGGCGCCGGGCGGAGACGGTGATGGGCCTGATCCGCTCCGAGCTCGCGCGTCGCCGCGGACTCATCGACCAGAGCGCGTGGCGCTTCGCCTGGATCAACCCCACCTATCTCTTCGAGGAGAACGACGAGGGAGATCTGACCTACGCCCACCACCCCTTCACCCGCCCGGTGGAGGAGGACATGGAGTTCGTCCTAGAGCGTCCCTACGACGTCCGCGCTCACGCCTACGACATCGTCTGCAACGGCTACGAGCTCGGTGGGGGCAGCCTGCGCATCTACGACCCCGCCATGCAGGAGCGCGTGTTCAAGCTCCTGGGCATGTCCGAGGCGGAGATCGCGGACCGCTTCGGATACCTGCTCGAGGCCTTCGGTTACGGGGTCCCTCCCCACGGCGGCATCGCCTGGGGCATCGACCGGGTCACCATGCTGCTGGCCGGCACGGACAACATCCGCGACGTGGTGGCATTTCCCAAAACCCAGTCCATGGCCGACCTCATGACCGGTGCTCCGAGCCCGGTCGACCCGGCCCAGCTCGAAGAGCTCGGCCTGAGTCTGCGTCCTGGTGTTTCATCCTGACCGGCGCGGGTAAGATCAGGGTGTCCCGATCGGTCGAGGGTCAGCGTGCGCGTTGCCCAACAAGATTGCGAAGGGACCCCGACGTCCAGAGCGCCGACCACACGCCCGGCAGGTCCGGGACTTGGATAAGCGCCCGGCAGGGGACCCACCTGGAGCTTCCAGGACAACCCACGATCCTCGTGCCGGCGGGACCCGCACCGGGCGGTGGCTGATGCCCCCGGCGCTGATCACGCTCCCCCTCATCACCCTGATCCTCTCCCAGCTCTTCTACGCCTTCTGGCCCTACCGGCAGCGCACCTACCCGGCGGTGCTGCTGGCCACTCTGGCCGGGATGGCACTGGGTCAGATCTGGCTCGTCCTGGGTCTGCCCGCGCTGGGCTTGGGCGAGGCCGATTTTCTCCCCGGCGCGCTATTCGCAGCGGCCCTGCAGCCGCTGGCCGGGCGCCTGCCCATAAGATGGGGTTCGTAAGCCGGAGTCGGTCGGGTTTGGCCTGGGCGCCCAAGGGGGACAACCGTTGCTGAGCTTCCTGTGGTTCGCGTTGGGGCTGGGCGCGCTTGTGGTCGCGCTGGCGCTGTGCGCCCTGATCCTGCGCCTGATCCGCACTCTGGGGGCTTTGGAGGAAAGTCTCAACATGCTGGACGACGCGGTTCGCGAGGTTCTGCCCGAGATCCGGAGCACCCTGGGTAACGTCAACGACATAAGCGCCGGGGTCAACGTGGCCGTACGCGGCGCCAGTCTGGGTGCGATCAAGCTGACCGAGGCCGTCGATTCCGGCCTCGGCCGCCTCACGCGAGGCGTCCAGGCCACCGCCCACGGGGTCCGGGTCGGCATCCAAAGCGCGCTCGCCTCGGGGCGCGAAATACCAGATGGAGGTGACATCGATGTCGAATGACGATTCCGGCAGTGGATTGGCGGTCGGGTTGGTGCTGGGCGCCGTGCTGGGTCTGGTCGCGGGAGCCTATCTGGCCTCCGGCCCCGCCCGCGATGAGGTCGACCGCCTGCGCAATCGCACCATCGAGCTCACCAACAACCCCGAGCAGCTGAGGCAGCGCGCTCGCACGGTCGCCGGCAGCGCCCGGAGCGCGGTGCGCGCCCCCGAGGCACAGGTGCGCCGCGCCATTCATGACGGCGTGGCGGCGGCCCGGCGGCGCCGGGTTCGGCTGGAGGCCGAGGCGGACGGGGAGCCCGAGTCCGGTGGCTGAAGCCCACCGGGACCAGCTGGCCGAGCTCAAGATCCCGGCCCAGAGCGAGTTCATCTCGGTGGCCAAACGCGTGGCCACCTCGCTCGCGGTGCAGATGGGCTTCACCCTGGAGGAGATCGACGAGCTCGGCATCGCCGTCAGCCAGGCCTGCGACAGCACAATCGACGCGGCCGAGGAGTGCTGGGGCGGCGTGGCCACGCTCAAGCTCGGCTACAGCCGCACCGCGCGGGGAATTGCGGTTGAGGTCGAGGCCCTGGCTCCGCAGTCGGCCGAGGCGCTGGCGCGAGTCGAGGTGACCCCGGCGCCCCCGGTGCGCCAGCCCAGCGCGCAGAGCCGAGCCCAGCAGGCCCTGACCCAGGAGATGATCCGGCTCTTCGTCGACGACTTCCTGCCCCAGATCGACGCTCCCCGAGGCCGGATCAGGTTCCGGATGGTGAAGTACCTGGTCTCTTGAGTTCCCTGCCTACGCTGCGCCGGGAAGAGCTCCGAAGTCTGCACCAAAGCTACCGCCAGACCACCGACAGCCGAGAGCGAGAGCGGATTCGAGAGCAGCTGGTGGCCGCCTACGACGGCCTGGTCCACTTCCTGGCCCGACGTTTTTCCAACCGCGGCGAGCCCCTGGACGACCTGGTCCAGGTTGGGTACCTGGGTCTGATCAAGGCCATCGAGCGCTTTGATCCCGATCTGGGCAACGAGTTCACGACCTTTGCCACCCCCACCATCGGCGGCGAGATCAAGCGCTACTTCCGGGACAAGGGTTGGGCGATCCGTTTTCCGCGTCGCCTCCAGGAGCTGCACCAGCAGATCCTCCGCGCCCAGGAGCAGATGCGGCAGGAGTTGCAGCGCACCCCGACCGCGGCCGAGATTGCGCAGCGGCTGGAAGTGAGCTCAGACGAGGTGCTGGAGGCGATGGAGATGAGCCAGGCCTACGTCCCGGTCTCGATCGACGCCCGGGCCGGAGGCGGGGAGGAGGAGGGCCGAACCTTGTCCGACTCCCTTGGCAACGTGGATCAGAATCTGGATCGGGTCGAGATGCGTGACGTGCTGGCCGGGGCCCTGGCCCACCTGACCGAGCGCGAGCGCCGGATCATGACCATGCGCTTCTTCGACGAGATGTCGCAGTCCGAGATCGCCAAACGTCTGGGAATCAGCCAGATGCACGTCTCCCGCCTGCAGCGGGCAGCGCTGGATCAGCTCCGTGAGCACCTGCCGGCCGAGGGGGGCTGAGCCAAGGCGGCCTCGGGCCCCAAGGCCAGTGCCGGGTACACTAACCGCAGCTTGTGACCGGGTCCGAAATTCGCAGACGTTTTCTGGAATATTTCCGCAACCGGGAACACGAGATCCTGCAGAGCGCTTCCCTGGTGCCGGTGGACGATCCCACCACGCTCTTCATCTCGGCCGGTATGCAGCCCCTTCAGCCCTTCTATCTGGGCCTGAAGCAGCTCCCCTCGCCCCGCCTCGTGTCCTGCCAGCGCTGCCTTCGTGTGGGCGACCTGGAGCAGGTCGGCCGCACCGACCGGCACCAGACGCTGTTCGAGATGCTGGGCAACTTCGCCCCCAGCGGTGGGTACTTCAAAGAGCACGCCATCCCCTGGGCGTATGAGTTCTTGACCGACGCCGAGCACGGACTGGGGCTGGACCCGGCGCGACTGGCGGTCACCACCCATCCCAGCGACGAGGAGTCGCGCGCGATCTGGCGCGAGCGCACCGGGCTGCCCGAGCGGGCGCTGCACCAGAGTGCCGACAACTGGTGGGGGCTGGAGTTCGGACCCTGCGGACCGGACTCGGAGATATGGTGGGACCGCGGCCCCGACGCCGGCTGCGGGGAGGAAGGGTGCGTCCCCGACCACTGCCCGCGCTTCCTTGAGATCTGGAACCTGGTGTTTCCGCAATTCGACCGCCAGGCCACGGGTGAGCTGGCCCCGTTGCCTCGGCCCGCGATCGACACCGGGATGGGGTTGGAGCGGGTGGCAGCGGTGGTCCAGGGGGTTGACGACAGCTTTGGTACCGACCTCTTCCTACCCCTGATCGAGTTCACCCGCGAGCACTCATCGCGCCCTCTGCAGCTCTCAGAGCGCGTCATCGCCGACCATCTGCGAGCGGCGGTGTTCGTGATCGGGGACGGGGTCATGCCGGCCAACGAGGGGCGGGGATACGTCCTGCGCCGCCTCATCCGGCGCGCCGCCTACCACGCCCGCCGGGCCCAGCTGTCGCGTCCCCTGGCCGAGGGAGTCGGTCTGGTCGTGGACCTGATGCAGGACCAGTACCCGCACCTGAGCCTGCGCCGGGCGCTGATCGAGGAAACCGTGGAGGCGGAGAGCCGGCGCTTTGCCAGCACCCTGGCCCAGGGCATGGAGATCTTCGAGTCCCTGGCCGGGGGCGACGGGAGGATCGCGGGCGACGACGCCTTCCGCCTCCACGACACCTTCGGCTTTCCCCTCGCCCTCACCCGCGAGCTGGCCGAGGAACGCGGTGGGAGCGTGGACGAGGCGGGTTTTGCGGCCGCGATGGATCGCCAGCGCGAGCGCTCCCGGGCCCAGACCCGCCAGGGTTGGGCGCCTGATCTGCGCTCCCTGCCCCGGTGCCGCTTCACCGGCTACGACACAGAGACCACGGCCACTCGGGTCAGCGCCCTGCGTCGCGAGGGGGTGGCCGTCTCCTCGGCGAGCGAGGGTGACGAGCTTGAGGTCTACCTGCAGGAGTCCCCGTTCTACGCCGAATCGGGTGGCCAGGTCGGGGATCGGGGCCGGATCGTGGGCCCCAGTGGTGAGTTCTGGGTCGAGGACACCCAGCGCCCCATCGAGGGCATCATCGCCCACCTGGGCCGGGTGGGCGTCGGGGGAATCGCGGTCGGTGAAGAGGTGAGCGCGCGGGTCGATGCGCCGCGGAGGCGCCAGATCATGCGTCATCACAGCGCCACCCATCTGTTGAACCGAGCCCTGGAGCTGGTCAGCGGAGGCACGAACCTGCAGCGGGGATCGTTTGTGGGGCCGGACCGGGCAACATTCGATTTTGCCCTGGACCGCGCGCTCGAGGCAGACGAGATGGTGGATCTGGGACGCCAGATCAACGCCCAGATTCGCTCCGCGCTCGCCCGCCGGGTTCAGGAGCTGCCGCTTGAGGAGGCGATGCGCACGGGAGCCACCCACCTCTTTGAGGAGCGCTACGGAGATCTGGTGCGGGTGGTGAGCTTTGGCTCCTTCAGCTCCGAGTTCTGTGGCGGCACCCACGTCGAGAACAGCGCCGACGTCGGACCGGTCGTGCTCACAGCCCAGAGCAGCGTCGGGGCGGGGGTGCGCCGGATCGAGTTTCTGGCCGGGCTGGCGGCCGAGGAGTTCATCGAGCGCCGCCTGCGCATCGCCGCCGAGACCGCACGTGACCTGGGAGTGCCGGCCGAGCGAGCCCGGGAGCGCGTGAGCGAGCTGAGAGCAGAGGTGCGGGCGCTGGAACGGCAGATCGCGCAGCTTGTGGAGCAGAATCGCAGTGCCCGTCTGGCCGAACCGGGGCATGCCCAGCGCCGGGCAGCCCGCGTTCCCCTGATCATGGAGGAGGTTCCAGCGTCCGGCATCGACGACCTTCGGGGCTGGGCCGACCGCTACCTTGAGGTGCTGGGTGGCCATGGAGTAGTGGCGGTGGCCAACAGCGACAATTTTGTTATCAAGGTGTCGCGGGATTTGAGTCAGGACGTGAGCGCCGAGCGGCTGGGACGGGTCCTGGGACGCGGAGGAGGGAGGCCGGAGATGGCCCAGGGACGCCTGGAGCGGGGTCTTAGGGAGGCATTCGCCGCGCTCCAAGAGGAGCTGGCGTGAGCAAGTTCAGGCTCCTGCGCCGTCGCGACGACTACTACCGCCACTTCACCGCGATCGACATCGGCACCGACCTGGTCAAGGTGCTGGTCGTGCGCCGCGAAGCGGACGGCAGCGGATCGGTGCTGGGGGTGGGTCGGCAACCGCAGCATCCCAACGCCATGAGCGGGGGCGCGGTGGCCGACATCGACGCCGTCATCGATTCCGCCAACCGCGCCCTCGAGGCGGCGGAGGACATGGCAGGGACCGTGCCGGGTCAGGCCGTGGTGGGGATCGCGGGCGAGCTGGTCAAGGGATTTTCCTCCTCGGTCCAGGCGGCGCGCGAGCGGCCGGACTCCAAGGTCGACCGCAACGAGATGCGCAACCTGTTGCGGCTGGTCGAGAAGCGGGCCCTGCGCGAGGCACAGCACCTGCTCGAGCTCGAGCGTGGCTACGGGGAGCTCGAGGCGCGCCTGGTTCACTCCTCGATCACCCAGGTCCGGATGGACGGCTATCCGGTCGCGACTCCGATCGGATTCCAGGGCAAGAGCCTAGACGTGACGGTCTTCAACACCTTTGCGCCCATGACGCAGATCGGAGCCCTTGAATCGGTCCTGAAGGAGCTCGATCTGGAACTGGCTGGAGCGGTGGCCCAGCCCTACTCGCTGGCACGCGCCTGCGCGGCTCCGGAGAGCTGGGAGCAGGGTGCGATCTTCATCGACATCGGCGGCGGGACGACCGATGTCGCCCTGCTCCGCGAGGGCGGGGTGGAGGGCACTCGCATGTTCAATCTCGGCGGGAGGGCTTTCACCCGCCGCCTGGCCCTGGCCATGGGCGTCAGCTACGAGGAGGCGGAGGCGCGCAAGCTGCGTCACTCAGAGGGACTTTTGTCCCCCGATCAGGAGCGGCAGATCCATGGCCTGGTCGGGCCCGACGTCGAGGTCCTGCTCCAGGGGCTGGCCCTCTGCCTGCGGGAATTGAATCAGGGCCAGGTGCTGCCGGGCAGCATTTTCATCTGTGGTGGGGGTAGCCTTCTGCCGGAGGTCGTTCAGCAACTGAACCAGAGCGACTGGAGCCAGGGCCTACCCTTTTCCCGGCCGCCCCAGACCCGCCTGCTGCGTCCCCAGGACGTGATGAATCTGAACGACACCACGGGCGAGCTTCAGAGCGCCCGCGACGTGGGACCCATGGGGCTGGCCAATCACGCCCTCAGGATCGACGCCGAGGACAAGGACATGGTGCAATCGGTGATGCGCGGCGTCCTCAAGGCGATGAAGGTTTAGAACAACGCGGAGGCAGATGCAGCAAACGCCATGGCAGCCGAACCGATCTACAT
Source organism: Nitrosotalea sp. (assembly GCA_035534295.1). Lineage (GTDB taxonomy): Bacteria > Chloroflexota > Dormibacteria > Dormibacterales > Dormibacteraceae > DATKQJ01. Next base: position 642 of record DATLSE010000060.1, on the reverse strand, counting down.
AGAGAGCGACGAGGAGATCCCCGAGATCATCGACCGCCTGCGCCGGAGCGCGGGGACCGAGATCTCACTCATGCTGCCCAGCCACTCCCGGCTGGGACAGAGCCGGTTCAACTTCCGGCTCCTGCAGGAATACGCGACCCGCCTCGGCAAGCGCGTGATGATCATCAGCCCTGACCCCGCGATCCAGGAGATGGCGGCAGAGACGGGGCTGGGAGCGGGCGCGCCGGCCGTCGGCGCGGTCGGATCCGCGCCACCGCCCATCGGCGCCTTCGGATCCCCGGCGCCGCCGATGGCTGCCGCGGGTCTGGCTGGAGCGGCGTTCGTGCCCTCTCCGGTGGTCCCCGTGGATGCGGCTCCCTCGCGCATCCACTTCAGCGCCGGGGCCGCGCCCGCCTCGGCCCTGGCGGGCCTCCGGCCGGGCCGCACCGGGCTCTACGTGGGCGCGCTGCTGGTGCTGGTGGCCGGGATCCTGGGCATGGTCTTCTACGTGCCCTCGGCCTCGATCACGCTGGTGGCTCAGGCCAAACCCTTCTCCGCCCCCGTCACTTTGGACGCAGCTCCCGGCTCGGGCTCGATCAAGGTGCGTACGTCCAACGACTCGCAGAGCACGACCGCCAGCTTTAAAGCCACCGGCACCTTCAC
>DATLSE010000059.1:0-3703 GCA_035534295.1 Nitrosotalea sp. | reverse complement strand
TTTGGTCTCGTATCGCACCATCATCGAGCTGATCTCGGCGACGACCACCAAGAGCGGCCTCAAAATCAAGGCCGAACGGGACTGGAACTACTACGAGACCGGCGTACAGGTGAGCAAGGCCGAACTGGCCGCTCTCCCGCTGTTTCGTCATGAGTTCCATGGTGACTGGAACTACACCCTGGCTCCAGCAGGAAACGCGTAATTAAAATCGCGGCGGGCCCTTAGTGCCACCATGGCCCTCTGTGATGCCCTGGCCAACGGGGGGCGACCGAAGTGTTAACCGAAGAGTTTTCTCAGCCTGACCGAAGGCCCCCGGTCCTGCTCGAGCGCGAACAGGAGCTCGCCGAGCTTGAGGGGCTGCTGCGGGACGCGTGCACGGGGCGAGGGAGGCTGTCGCTGATCGAGGGGCCGGCGGGGATCGGAAAGACGCGTCTGCTCGAGGAGGTCCGTCGGCGCGCCGGCCTGTCGGAGATGACCGTGCTGGCAGCGCGTGGTGGTGAACTGGAGCGGAACTTTGGGTTCGGGATCGTACGCCAGCTGCTCGAGTCCACCCTGGCAAGGACCGGAGCCGGCGAGCGGGCCGAACTCCTCTCGGGCGCCGCCCGCCTGGCCGAGCCGGTCTTTGGCAGCCCCACCACTGAGCAGGACCTGCCTGCCGACCACGCCCAGGTTCTGCTCCATGGGCTCTACTGGCTGGTGGCCAATCTCGCCGAGGCGTCCCCGCTGCTGCTAGCGGTCGATGACGTCCAGTGGGCGGACGAACCATCCCTGCGGTTCTTGACCTACCTGGCTCGACGCCTCGACGGGGTTCGCGTCGCGATCGCCATCGCCAACCGGACCGGCGAGGCCAAACAACCCCAGGTCCTCGACTCGCTGGCCTTGGAGGCCCGGCCGCCGATCATCCGCCCCAGCCCGCTCAGCGAGGCCGGGGTCGGCCAGGTGGTGCGCGAAGCGTTCGGCCACGGCGCCGGGCCGATGCTCTTCGCCGCCTGCCACCAGGCGACCGGCGGGAACCCGTTCCTACTCACCGAACTGCTCGAGGAGCTTCGGCACACCTCGGGCCATTTTGGTGAGATCAGTCCGCCCGCGGTCAGCCGTCTGGGGCCGGAGCGGATCGCGCGTGCCGTGCTACTGCGCGTCGGCCGCATCGGCCCACAAGCAGCCGCGCTGGTGCGGGCGGTGGCAGTGCTGGGAGTGCAGGCCGAGATCGCAGAGGCGGCAGAGCTCGCCGGGCTCGATCTCGCCCAGACCCGGGCGACAACCGGCGCCCTGAGCCAAGCCGGGGTCATGGAACCGGGCGAGCCGCTGCGGTTCGTCCACCCGATCGTCCGAACGGCGATCTACGAGGACACCTCCACCGGCGACCGATCCGAGCTACACGCCCGGGCCGCCCGCCTGCTCGCCGACCGAGGAGCCGAGCCCGAGTCGATCGGGCTGCATCTTCTGTCCTGCGATCCAGCGGGGGACCCGGCCAGGGTCGCCACCCTCCGAGATGCAGATGGTATGGCGCTCTCCCGCGGGGCGCCGGAGGCAGCGGCCCGCTACCTGCGGCGCGCCCTGGCCGAGCCGCCATCTGACGACGAGCGCCCGGGGTTGCTGTTCGAGCTGGGATCGGCCGCCTCCCGAGCCGGAGACGCCCATGGGCTCGAGCTGATGAGAGAGGGCTTCGAGCTGACCAGTGAGCCTCAAGTGCGGGCGGCCGCGGGCCTCGCTCTGGGCGCCGCGCTTCACTTTGACGCCCGCAGGATGGACGAGTCGATGCTCGTCTGCGAGCGGGCCCTCGAGAGCGCCCCAGAGGCCGACGTGGCTGCTCACATCGAGGCCCTGCTGCTGCAGTCCGGGGCCACCACGCCACCAGGCCGAGCCCGCGTCGCTGAGCGGCTGCGCGAGGTTCGCCTGCGGGCCGCGACGCTGCCCGATGAGATCGCCCCCGTCCTCCTGGTGCCCGCTGCGACCGACACCGTGATAACCGGTGGCCCGGCAACCCAAGCCGCCAGGATTGCGGAGCACGCGCTGGCTGGCGGCGTCCTGCTCCGGGAGCAGATCGAGAAGGACCAGCCGGTGTTCTACCCGCTGCTGTGGGTGCTGATCTACGCCGGCCACCTCAACGTCGTGGAGCCGACGCTCCGCCAAGCCGTCGCTCAGACCCAGGCCCGGGGCACTCCGTTCGGCCTCGCCCTGGCGTCAGCCTTCACCTCCCTCGCCCGACACCGGGTGGGGGAGCTTGGTCCCGCCGAGGCCGCCGCAGACACCTGCCTCGAGCTCGCTCCCGAGATCGGTTGGGGCATCGCGGTACACATCGCCGCCGCGACCATGGTCTCAGTGCTGGTCGAGCGCGGCGACCTCGAGCGCGCCCAGGCGGTGCTCGACCGGCTGGAAGGAACCTATGATCCCGAGTTGACCACCAGCCAAGTCCTTCGCGAGAGCCGCGCCAAGCTCCACATGGCGAGGGGCGACCCGCAGGCGGCGCTGGACGAGTTGCTCGCCGTCGCTCGCTGGGAGCAAGCCATGAAAATCCCCGGCACGGTCGTCCCGGTACCGTGGCGCTCCGCGGCGGCGCTCGCACACCAAGCGCTCGGCGAAACAGAAACCGCACACGGGCTCGCCGAAGAAGAACTCGTGCTGGCCCAACGATTCGCAGCGCCCAGACCGATCGGCGTCGCCATGCGCATCCTCGGGAGCCTGGACACCGGGGATCAAGGCATCGAGTATCTGGAAGCAGCTGTAGAACCCCTCAGGCAGAGCCAGGATCGACTGGAGCTCGCCCGGGCCCACGTCGAGCTCGGGTCTGCCCTACGACGCCAGAGACGAATCCGAGAGGCCCGCCAGCGGCTGGCAGAGGGCATGGACCTCGCCCAGCAGTGCGGAGCCACAGCTCTTCTCGAGACCGCCCACGCGCAGTCGATCCTCGCCGGCGCACGGCCACGACGCGTAGCGTTGACCGGGATAGAAGCCCTGACGCCCAGCGAACACCGCGCGGCAGAGATGGCCGCCGAAGGAATGACCAACAAGGAGATCGCCCAAGCGTTGTTCGTAACCCTGCGAAGCGTTGAAATGCACCTCTCCAATGCCTACCTCAAACTTCAGATCACCTCACGCCGAGGCCTCCCCCGTGCACTCCACGATCGGTGAGCGGGACAAGTTTTCAGCCATGCGAGCGCTTGGACCGCATCGCGCCGGACGATTCGGATGACACCGTGAAGATCCAGGCGGCGCTCGCCTGTTGGACAAAGATCAGACCGCTGTCGCGTTCACCAGCCACTTTGCGCCGTAGCCTTGTGTCATGGAGCCCCGCCTGGCGAATCCCGTGACGCTGCCGAGGTAGTCCGCCTCGCTGGCCTCATGTCCGAGTCGATGGGCATCGATCCGAGTCATGGCTCATGGGCCAAGCGTGGAGAGAATGCCGTGAAGAACCACGTCGCAGCCGAGGTCGCTTTATTTGTCATCGACCACCCAGACCTCGACGGACGCTTCGCCGCCTGTGCCGCTGCAGTCATGGCCGAGCGACTTCCGACCCCGGCCAACGAACTCGGTCTAGTCGCCTACGGCCAGTGGGTCTGTACTGACCCTCAAATGCGACCCCAGGGACTGGGCCGGCAAGTCATGTTGACACCGATGAGATGTGCGACGAGCAAGGGGCCAGCAGCATTGAGCTGCATGCCACACCCGTCGCCGAGCCCATGTACCTGTCCCTCGGCTTCGC
>DATLSE010000058.1:0-2715 GCA_035534295.1 Nitrosotalea sp. | reverse complement strand
GTCAGCCATTTGATGTCGAGCAGGAGCGATGGCGTTATGCGCTCAGGCGGGAGTACTTCGATGCTGATCCCAACCGGGACCTCGACGTGGGGAATCGTCGCGAGGTCGTGCCGGTAGTCATGCGGGCGGGTCTCGATCGCGGCCTGGAAGCCGTACCGGCCGGCGAAGGTAACTGAACGAGCGTCGTCGGGATCAACCTCCGCGCTGGCATGGTCGATATTGAGTAGATCGAATTCGCGCAGGCCAGCGAGGACCTCGGCCAGGGCTCGACCTGCTCCGAGCCCACGGAAGTCGTGATCGACGGACAGCGTGAGCGTGGCTGCATTGATCCCTGGAAGCGTTCCGACCCGGGATAGAAAGCCGATCACCTGGTCATCAAGGGTGGCGACCCATTCGTAGCGAGAGGAGCCAGCCCCAATCAAGCGGCGGGCGAACCCCGGGCGATGAGCCGTCATGGGGAGAGCCCGATTCTCGATTCGAAGGCAGGCCTCGTCGTCTGGGTCTCGGAAGGGCCGGACCCGAACCTTCGCGGCTGCGGGCCCGGCGGCCAGTGGCGCCGCTGACGGCATGTCCGGCGCGCCCGGCGCGTCAAGCCGGATGCCCACCGAGTCACCACTCTGGCAGACAACGCGACTCCATGGCCAGGCGGGTGGGCAGAAGAGCAAGGGGAGTTGGTTCCAAACTGGAATCCTGGCGGCGTCGGCGCCCGGGAACAAGAAGCTCAACGAGGCTCGGCGAATGACCGTGAGCAGACGCAGGTCGATGAGCTCAGCTGGGTCGTGATTGGCCGCCTGCCAGCGATCGAAGAGGCCCTCCACCGCGTCGACGGCGTGTCGGCGGATGGAGGCATCGGGCTCTTCGGGGTGCGCCAAGCGCCAAGGGGCCTCGACCCAGGGATCGCCATGTTGGATGGGCGCGCCAGGCGGCCTTCGGGTGAGGCTCAGAAACCAAAGCTGAGCAGCCGCCTCTTTGAGGAGACGAACCGAGTGGCGCTGGAGCGCGGGCCAATACCGGGTTGCGTCTCGTGCCGAGATGCGCTTGGCATCGGTCAAAGAGCGCGCGCCTGGAGGGCGGTCCTCGGGCCGGCGATCCCTGGGCCGCGGCGTCATCGGATCGCCCACCAAGGTTGACGGTCGCCCGTCCCCCAGCTGTCCGGAGAGCGATGGCCACGGAGCCGCAGGGTCATGAGAGTGCCCCCAGGATCGTCACCAGGTTGAGGGCGCTGCCATCCCAGACCAGCTGAGCCTGGAAGCTTTTGGTCGTGCTCGGATCGTGGTGGTTCTCGCCCAGGCTGTCGCCGTAGTCGAGGAACATCTGGAAGGGCCCACTGACGGTGAGGATGCCTTGGGCGCCGTCCCAGGCGATCACGGCGGCCGAAAGCGGATCGCCGCTCAAGCTCCACTGGGGATGGTTGATGGGCGGGAAGGCGTCGAAATCGGACTGCGGGCAGTCGTCGGGGAGATCGACGGCGGCAGAACCGCATTTGGCGATCGCCGGGCCGACGAGGTCTTTGGCCGCCTGGTCGGTGGCGCCGGCCGGCCGCGGCAGAGCGGCGATGCCCGAGCCGGCGGCCATGCTGGTGGGCTTGATGTCGGTCCCGGTGATGACGAGCAAGGCGCTGTAGTCGCCACCAAAAGCCTGGTGCTCGGTGCCGCCGCGGACCACCGGCTGGTAGGTGAGGATCATCACATAGTGGCCGGTGCCCTTCAGGGTGCCGTCGGGGGACGGGGTGAGGGTGAGGTCGGCGGTGGGATCGCCGACCAGCTTCCAGCTGTAGTGGCTGGCGGTGATGCTGACCGCCGACTGGGGGCAGCCATTGGGTGCGGCTTCGGTGGCCGCCGCGCAGGCGGCGAGCGCGTCCTTGATCCCCTGCTGGGCCTTGGCCAGCCCGGCCGCGGTTAGCTTGGTGGGGAAGGCCACCGTCATCTTGCCCGAGCTGAGGGCGGCGGCGGAGGCGACGTCCTGCGAGGCCGCTTCGACCATCCCGTTTCCGGCGAAGTTCACCGTGTGATGGAGGGGGAAGACGGCGATCGTCTGGGGTGAGCCCGAGCCCACCTCCACGTTGCGGCCGTCGACGGTCAGGCCGCCCCCGCCGGGCGGAAGCGAGATGCTGAGAAGGGCGGGCACCAGGTCGACCCGCCAGGTTGGGTAGATGCCCAGGTGGCGATCGGCGCCCTGGCTCAGGGTCAGGGTCTGGCTGCTGATTGCTCCCGAGCGCCGGTAGGAGACGCTGACCGTGGCAACCGAGCCGGCGATGGTCGCCGGGTCGACGGTCACGTTGGTGATGGGCGAGTGATCGACCTCCAGGGCCGCATTGAGGGCTGCCCGATCGAGCAGGGAGTCCTGTACTCCCGTGGGTGCTGACGGGTGGTTGATGAGTGCCCAAAGGGCGTTGGCGTCGCCCGACCCCAAGGCGGCCAGGTACTGGCGGGCGGCGCCTTGGGGGCCATAGAGGTTGGTGAGGTAGAGGTTGGCGCCGATGGCGGCGACCAAAAGCAGGAGGATGGCCAGTGCCGCCAGCCGGGTGCGCCAGCCCAGGCGAGAGCGCCAGCCGATGGTGGTCGAGACCCCTTTTGAGGTCATCGTGGTGTCTGCCATGTCACCTCCTCCAGGCCGTGGCTCCGGCGCAGCTCGTTGGCACGATCTATCTGGCCGGAGTGGACGTAGGCACCGATCAGCCGCCGGACGAGGTCTTCGCGGGTGGCGTCGGCCTCG
>DATLSE010000057.1:0-3652 GCA_035534295.1 Nitrosotalea sp. | reverse complement strand
CGCTCGATCAGGCGAATCACCTGGTGCCGTGTGTCCTCCAGCGTCCGCCGCGCGACTCGGGTTGCTTTGGTCCCCAGCATGGATCCATCATACGCACGCGGAGCGCAGATGTCCAGTAAGCAGCTAGCTCCTTAGTACAACCACCGCCAGAACAGCCAGCCGATGTTCTTCAGCTTCCTGGAGAACGTGACGAAGGCAGCTCCGGCGCCCTCGGCTCATCCCGGTCGGCGTCGTCGGCGGGGCGGTCAGGCTCTAGGCGCCGAGACGCCCGCCTGAGGGCATCCAAGAAGCCGGGCCGGTCCACCCCGGGCTCGGGGTCGGGACGGTCCGGCCAGTGGACACGCGGCGCGTCGGACATGCGAGTAGGGTAGGGCAAGCGCACCCATACTCGCCGCGCACCCCTAGAATCACTACCTGCCAGAGGAAGGGAAGGAGCTACGCCGCGGCCCCATGGACCTGACGAAGAGCTACCGGGATGTCGTGCCCGCGAGTCTCCTAGAGCGGTATGACTTCAGGGAAACCCGGAACGCCGCGACCGTCCTCCGGGCCACCAACCCCGGGTCCTTTGAGGACATCCTGGCCGTGCTCGATAGCTTTTGGCTCTCCCGGGACGACATGCTTCCGGGTGGAAACAAGTCTGACGTAGCCAGTCGGCTTGACACGGCCTTTCGCGAGCGGGGCTGGCGCGAAGGGCGCCACGACACCCGGATCGAATCCAGTTTGAAACGATTGCCATGGCTGCCCGCCGGCGAACTTGCCCCGACGCTGCTCAAGAGCGAAGTGCTCAACGAAGGGTACAAGGTTGACAACGTCAAGGGGCGCCTGGCGGTAGACGTTGAGTGGAACGCAAAGGATGGCAACCACGACCGCGATCTTGCTGCGTACCGAGCGCTCTACGAGGCAGGAATCCTTGACGGCGCGGCCATCATCACCCGCACGCAGGATGACCTGCGAGCCCGAGCTGCCACCTTGGGCGTGGCGAGATGGCTCGCCACAACGACCACAACCAATCTTGCCAAGCTGGTCCCGCGACTCACCAGGGGCGACTCAGGCGGCTGTCCCCTGCTGGTGGCCGCCATCACGGCCCGATGCTTGCGCTGACGCCTCCCCATAGGCGGGATACTGTCTCCCGCGGGGCGTGACCGCCGGATCCGCTTCCTGGCCCCACGCTGCCCATCCCCTCCTGGGGTACCGCGCGAAGAGTTCGACAAATGGACCTGCAGAGCAGCACTCGATGATATCGTACAGTTCGTCGGGCTTCCGGGAATGTTCGCGCTTCCGAGTAGCGATAAAGTTCACCTGGCGCCGTCCCGGCGGCAGGGTCCGCATTCCTCCCTTCACGCCGAACAGGATCAATTCGGTCACATTGCGAAAATAGAAGCCGACGCCTCGGCCATCCGGTCCACCATCCTTGCGAACCTTATGCCAGACGAGGTTCCCCTTGTAGGTGAACCCCCACGCGTGGAGAACACTGAGGCCTTCAGCGAGGAGGGCGTTCGGGACCCAGAGGTAGCAGTGAGCCGTTGGAGCCGTGAGCGCCCCCACAGGGAGTGAGCAGATTTCCGGGACGGTCAGCGTGTCATATCGGCTCAGGCGCCGATGTTCCGGCGCCACCTTCCCAGTCCGGTTGGTGAAACGCCACGGGGGATCGGCGAGGACCGTCCCAAACGGCTGCCCCTGGAGGAGCGTGCTTGCGTCGGCGAGAAGCGGTGGACGCCCGACTAGGCTGTGCGTTGCCGCAGCGGTCGAGTGGGGTCGCGGACCGCGGACTCCGACAGCAGACGTCACGCCTCTGTCGCCCCAGAAGGTCGCGGCGGCCGGGGCGTCGTCCGAATGGCGTCGAGATAGCGGCCGTCCGGAAGTCGCCAGAACTGCCACCCGGCCGCTGGGCGGCCCGTAATGGCCCGCGCCGCTGCGGACGGAGTCGAGTAGACCTTCCCCTGAAGCTGGATTCCCGTCGGCACGACGGTCGCCGACGCCGCCCGGCCACTACGGCGTCGGGACGTGTGATGCAGTGCCGTTCCGGACGCCAACCGCCCGGTCCGGATGAGAGCGCCCAGCTCTTCGGTGGAAATCTCTCTTACCCCCGTGAACAGGCCTCCGGATCCCATGAGATCTTATCAGCGGACGCGCGTCGAAGGCAAGGGCGTGCTATAAGGAGGCTGGAGTCAGGGGGAGTCGAACCCCCGGGGAGACCCTCTAACAGACCTCTGGGAACCGTCCCTGACCCCAAGACCCGGGAGCCGCGACCAACGGACCCCGGGCTCGGCGGTGGCGGGGCGGTCGTCGCGGGGGCAGTTGGTCAGACCTCCCCGCGGCGCCGCCCCTCACCTTCTCATGGCCCCTCCCAGGTCGGCGCGTCGCCGGGTTCACCTTCAGGCGTGAAGGGCCCCTCCTCCCGGAGGCTGGTCCACGCTTCCTCGGTGTCTGAGAGCGGAGGCGCGGCGGGATCGGAGTGCCCATTCACGTGAATAGCGACTGGCGCACCCGTCAGCCGATAGCGACCGCGGGAGGGCCGCTCGACCCCGCTCCCGTCCATCCGCGCGAGAAGAGCCTGAAGTCGATGGTTGCCGGGGCGCCCAGCCGGAACAACACCCTGCCGAGCCAGCGTGTCGTGGATCTCCTGTAGCCGCCACGCACGGCCCGGATACGTCCGCATCACCGCGAGTACGCTCTCTCGGAGGGTCTGCATCGGGACGGCCGCGCTTGACCCGAGTGTGAACGTGAACGGCACGAGGGAGATCGCTCCTGCCACGCCCGGCGCCGGGGCCGTGTGGGAGCTGGTCCCCCCACTTGGGGCCTCTTCCTCCCGTCGGAGCCGGGCCGACAGGGACAGCGCCTGCTGGAGCAGCAGCATCTCCGCCTCGATCCGCCGCCGCCGGTGCTCCAGTCGCTCCAACTCCTCGCGGATCTCGACTTCGGGGGTCGCCGCCATCCACGCCTCGATCGCCTTTCGCATCGATGTCCAGTTTATCAGACCCAGCCCCTGTTCGTGGCTCAGCATGGCCTCTGGTCCCTCCTCATGCCGTGTCCCCACGGTCTCCGCCACCGCGAAGGCGCGGGACTCACCCGCACAACCACGATCCGGCGGGGCCGGGTCCCCACCTCCTCAAAGGTGATCGCCGAACTGGTGAACGCCGTGAACCGAAGCGCTCCGAGATCCAGAGGCAGCGGCTTCGGCAATTGCTCCCGCTGGATTACCCAGGAGCCCCCCCAGCTCCCCACCCTCGGGGAGAGGAGTTCAAGTTCCTGCGTCGCGACTCCCGTGTAGACCACGTTCGTCGCGCTGGGGCCGGCCGCGAGGAACTGAACCCGACGAGACCCGTGGGGGATGCCTGGCCCCGCCATTGGAAAGACGCCCGGGGGCATCCCATGAACACCGCCCGGCCAAGCGCCACCCGGTCCCACGCCCGGCCCTTGGATAGGCCCTGCCGCTCGACGCCCACCGCGTCCGAGCGGCAGACGAGGCAGCCGCGGGCTTCGGAGTCGCCAGCCATGGTCGCGGGCCACGTCCACCACGATGACCGCCGCCGCCACCCCGGCTATCAAGCTGAGCATCGCAACCGCCGCACCGCCCACGACAGCGGAGAGCGCGCCAAGAGCGGCTACCAGCACGGTTCCGGCCCAGTCGCGCCCCCGCATCGCCCGATCA
>DATLSE010000056.1:0-26306 GCA_035534295.1 Nitrosotalea sp. | reverse complement strand
CGCCTGTGGAGCCGGCCCAACCTGGCCTGGGCGGGCGCGGCCGTGGGCCTGCTCCTGATCGCCGGCGTCGCCTTCCAGGCCATCACCACGCGGCCCTTCGGAGTGCGCGAAGTGTTGCTCACGAGTCCGATCAGCAACGCCCAGTCGGTGTCCCTTCGTCAACCCATCGAGCTCAACTTCAACCAGCCCATGGATCAGGGTTCGGTCGAGAAGTCGCTCTCCATCGCCCCTGCCGTCGCGGTCGACATGTCCTGGAAGTCGCCCACCCAGCTGGACGTGGTCCCGGTCTTTCCCCTGGCGCCGGACACCCGCTACCAGATCACCGTGGCTCCGACAGCCAGCACCCAGTCAGGCCAGACCCTGACCGTGTCAGGAAGCGTGGGTTTCGTCACTGCAGCGCCCCCTCCGGCCCCCTCGGGCCCGGTCCCCGCGCCGTCACCCGAGCCCTCACCGGTTCCGATAAAGCTCGGTCCGGCGGGGATTCTGCCCCCGCTCTGGGCGGCCGACTCGACCCACGTCTACGTGGTCGGTCCGGCCGGTGAGCTCACCGTCTACTCGGCCGACGGGGCGGCGTCCCAGCAGCTGGTGCCGGACCAGGTGTCGGCCCTGGCGGTGGGGGCCGCGGGCCCCGCCTGGGTGCGCGCCGGCCTGCTCCAGGTCGGAGCCGCCCGGTACCAGGTCCCCGGGGCGCTGGCGATCGGGTTCCGCTCCTCCCAGGTCGTGGTCGTGACCGGATCCTCGGTCAGCCTGGCCGGGGGCGCGCAACTGCTTCACCTGACGGCCCGGGCCACCGCGGCCGAGGTCTCGTCGAATGGCGAGGAGGTCGCGTACACGGCCGCCGACGGACTCCATCTGGTCGATCTGGCGTCGGGCCGCGACCGCCTCCTCCCGGCGGCCACCGCGTTCGCCTTCTCGCCCGACTCCCAGCAGCTGGTCTTCGCCACCGGGAGCGGCGTCTTCACCACGCCGACCACGCCGGTGGCTGTGGCTCCCAGCCCCGAGGTCACCCCGTCACCGACGCCCGCAGGTTCCAGCTCGGCCGCCACACCACCACCGTCGACGCCGAATCCCAGCCCTCCCGTGGCCGCTTTCCAGGGCACCCGGATTAGTGCTCTGGGCGGGGTTGTCTCGCTCTCCTGGGATCCATCGGGTCGCGTTCTCGCCGACTCCGCGGACGGGGTGTTCCTGCTCGACAGCGGTCGGACCTCCACGCCCACCCAGGTCCTGGCGCCCGGCGCGGGCCCCGCCGTCTGGTCGCCCGCAGGAGAGCAGGTGGCCTATCTCCAGGGGTCCGATGCGTACGTGATCGCGGTCTCACCGGTCAGCGCAGTCCCGACCCAGGCCGAGCGCGATGCGCTCGTGAGCAGCTTCCTCGACGCCCGACAGGCCGGGAATGCGGCTCAGGCCAAGGCCTACCTCGACCCCGCCGGCGTGGCCTCCTACACGGCGATCACGCTGATTTACTCGGGCCATCCGGCCCTGGTTCGGCATTCGATCATGCTCGACCAGAGCGGTTCCGTGGTGGCCAGGCTGATCCTGGAGCGGGGCGGGCAGGACAGCGCCGTGCTCGAGACCATGACCTTCGCCCGTGACCTGGCTGGACACCTGCTGATCGACTCTGCCTCCGCCTCCGCGCCGCGTCCACTTGGAGTCGGCCCCGAGGTTTTGAGCGTGCAGGTGAGTCCGACCGCGGTCTTAGTCCAGTTCGACTCGACGCTGAACTCCGCCACGCTGGCCCCCGGAGTGACGCTGGCCGGCGTTCAGACCACGGCCAGCTATGACGTCAACCGGGGGGTGGTCACGCTCACCCCGGCCAGCCCGCTGGCCCCAGGAATCGCCTACACCCTGGTCGTCGACGCCCAGCTGTCCGACATTGCAGGACATCCCGCGGCGCCCCTCCGGCTCCCCCTCCAGGGCCCCACGCCGACCGGCTGACGCTGTCCTAGATCAGACCCAGGTGTCGCGCCGCGCGCACCAACGCGGTGATGGAGCCGGCGTGGGCGATCTGGCCCGCCAGGGCTGCGCTCAGGGCATCCGCCAGAGGCAGACGGCGCAGGATCATGTCGCGCTCATAGGGTTCGGGCCGGCGACGATCCGGCTTTAAATCCTGAACCAGGAAGAGATGCTGGCGGGTGCTCAGCACCGCGCTGGGGCGGGCCGAGCCGAGATCCAGCCAGCGTCCCCCGGTCAGTCCCGCCTCCTCGACCAGTTCACGCCGGGCGCCGGCCAGTGGTTCCTCGTCGAGCTCGAGTGTTCCCGCCGGGACCTCCCACGACGTCTGTCCCCAGGGATGGCGCCACTGACGCACCAGATAGGTTGCCTGCTCCTCGTCGACCGCCACCATGATCACCGAGTCGGGCGCCTCGACGTAATTCATGTCCGCCTCGTCGCCGTTCTCCCAGCGAACCCGGTCGGTGCGGGGCTGGAGCCGGCCGGCGGGAGGCCAGATCCGTGTGTCGACGATCTGGGCCGGTGGGTCGAGATCGTGCTCCAGGCTCACGATCAGGCCGAGTGGCTGGCGGCGACAGCGGCCGCGACCGCGGCGGCGACCAGCCTTGGATCCGGACCGGGATCGAGGGGCGAGACCTGGGTCGCCAGCCGAGTCGCCTCGGCCACGAGCTCGGGGTGGTCGTCGATGAACCGGGTGCTGAGCCGGCCCGCACGGAAGTCGGGGTGGGCGAGGATGGCGCGGTGATAGGGGATGGTGGTCATGGGCCCGGTGAGCACGAACTCGGCCAGGGCTCGCTCGGCTCGGGCGATCGCCTCCGCTCGATCCCGGCCGTGGACGATCAGCTTGGCCAGCAGGGAGTCGTAGTGGGGCGGGACGTCCGACCCAGGTCCAAATCCAGAGTCGGTCCGAACCCCGGGGCCGGCTGGCGCCACCCAGCGCCGGATGCGCTGCGGGGTGGGCGCAAAGTCCCGGCTCGGATCCTCGGCGTTGACCCGCATCTCGATCGCATGGCCGGTGAAGACGAGGTCCTCCTGGGCGTATGTGAGCGGCATCCCGGCCGCGATTCGGATCTGCTCCTTGACCAGGTCGAGGCCGGTCGTCGCCTCGGTGATGGGGTGTTCGACCTGCAGTCTGGCGTTCACCTCGAGGAAAAAGAACTCGCCCTCGGCGAACATGAATTCGACCGTTCCCGCCCCCTGGTAGCCGGCGGCCCGAACTGCCGAGACCGCGGCGGCGCCCATGCGCTCGCGTAGAGCCGGGGTCAGAACCGGCGAGGGCGTCTCCTCCATGATCTTCTGGTGGCGGCGCTGGAGGCTGCATTCCCGCTCGCCCAGGTGAACAACGTGACCATGCTGGTCGGCCATGATCTGGAACTCGATGTGGCGGGGGTGGCGCACGTAACGCTCCAGGTAGACGGTGCCATCTCCGAAGGCGGCCAGGGCGGCGGCCGACGCGGTGCGGACGCCGGCCTCCAGGTCCTCCTCCCGCTCCACCACCTTCATGCCGATGCCACCCCCACCGCCCGAGGGTTTGATGATTACCGGAAGCCCGATCGCGCGAGCCGCCTCCATCGCCTGGGCGGGGTCCTGCACGGCCTCAGATCCGGGGGTGACCGGGACCCCGTTGGCCTGGGCCAGAGCGCGGGCGCCGAGCTTGGAACCGAGCGCTCGCATGGCCGAGGCGGGAGGGCCGATGAAGGTGACGCCGGCATTAACGCAGGCCTCGGCGAACTCGGGCCGCTCGGATAAGAACCCGTACCCGGGGTGAATGGCCTGTGCTCCGACCTCGCACGCCAAGCGCACGATACGGTCCAGCTGAAGGTAGGAGTCGCGGGGCTGGGAGCCGCCGATGTGATACGCCTCATCGGCGTAGCGCCTGTGGATCGCGCTGGCGTCGGCGTCCGAATAGATGGCCACGGTGGCGATGCCGAGCTCGCGACAGGCTCGCATGACCCGCACCGCGATCTCGCCCCGATTGGCGACCAGGATCTTGCCCGGCAGCGCCGCCCCGCTCATCTCCGCCCCTCTACCCGACGTGGAGGATGGCCTGATGGGGACCGACCACGTCACCTTCGGCCACGTAGATGGCAGTCACCTCGCCGGCCGCCAGGGCGGTGATGTCGTTCTGCATCTTCATCGCCTCGAGTACGGCGACCACGTCACCCGCCTTGACCCGATCCCCGACCGCAACCGGGATCCTGACGATCAGACCCTGCATGGGGGCGGTGACAGAGCCCGCTTTGACGGTTGGTGCGGCGGGCGCCGGGGCCGGCGCGCCGACCAGCCCGGGGCCGAATCCGCTCACCCGGACCTTGAACACCTCGCCTTCGACCTCGACCTCGAATTCAGCTCCCCGCGCCGTCTCGACGGGCGCAGGTGCGGGGGCGGGGGCCGGGGCGGGGATGGGAGCCGGCTCCGCGGCAACCGCTTCGGGCGCCTCGGCCGAGTCGGCGGAAGGCGCCACCCGGGTCTCAATCGGGTGCACCTTGAGCGCCGGGAAGAGGATGTGGTTCAACACCTCCTCCTCACTCGCCACCCGGCCGCCGCGGCGAAGCTGGGCGCGGGCCGGGGCGACCTCGGCCTCGATCAGATCCGCAGGGCGGATGGTGATCGGATCCTCCTGGCCCAAGACCAGTTTGCGCACCTGGGCCGAGGCGGGTTGAGGCGGACGCCCATAAAGTCCCTGCAGGTAATCCTTCAGCTCCTGGGTGACGGTCGAGTAACGGTTTCCGGAGATGACGTTGAACACCGCCTGGGACGCGATGAGCTGGCGCAGCGGAGCCACCAACGGGGGATGACCCAGTTCGCCGCGAATCCGGATCACCTCCTCCAGGGTCTCGCGCAGCCGGCTCTCGGCTTCGTGTTCGGTCAGTTGGCGGCGCAGGTCGTCGAGCATCGCCCCCGGTAACTGATAGCGCAGGATGTCGGAATCGACCCGGTCAGCCGAGGCGGATAGACGATCCCGGTGCGCTGCCTTCAGCTCCTCGACCTGGACCTTGATCTCGACCAGGAGTTCAAGATCCAGCCCGGTGTCGTAATCCCCATCTTGGAGCGCGGCCACGACCGACTCCGCCGCGGGCTGACTTGATCCCCAGGCGAGTGGACTGATGGCGGTGTCGAGGACGCTGGCCCCGGCCTCGACCGCCGCCATGTACGACATCGGAGCCATCCCGCTGGAGCAGTGGGAGTGGACCACAACCGGGAGGCGAACGGCCTTGGCCACGCCCGTGACCAGCTCCCAGGTCGCCTGCGGGCTGAGCAGGCCCGAGGTGTCCTTGATCACGATCTCGTCCACGCCCAGCCCCGCCATGCCCTTGGCCTGCTGAAGCCAACCGGCCAGGCTGTGGGCGGGGCTGACCGCGTAGCAGAGCGCCCCCTGCACCCGAGCCCCGACGCTCTTGGCCTGGGTGATCGCCACCTCCATGTTGCGGAGATCGTTGAGGGGGTCGAAAACGCGGAAGATGCCGACCCCGAGCTCCGCCGCGCGGGAAATGAAGAGCTCGACGGTGTCGTCGCCGTAGTTGC
This sequence comes from Nitrosotalea sp., assembly GCA_035534295.1. Classification (GTDB taxonomy): domain Bacteria; phylum Chloroflexota; class Dormibacteria; order Dormibacterales; family Dormibacteraceae; genus DATKQJ01. The sequence goes on along the minus strand of DATLSE010000056.1, from coordinate 20,831 downwards.
GGCTGCCGACCAGATTCTGACCCCTGATCAGGGCCTGGATGGGGGTCTTGGGCGCGGCCTGGCGCAGGCCCCGCAGGTAAGCCCAGGGATCCTCGCCGCGGGCTAGATAGGCTTCAAAGGTGGCCCCGCCCCAGGCCTCAAGGGAGTGGAACCCGACGCCATCCAGCAGAGCTGCCAGGGGTAGGAGCTCGGCCGCTCCCAAGCAGCCGCCGAGAAGAGTCTGGTTGGCGTCGCGGAGCGTGGTGTCGGTGAGCCGCGGCCGCGACGGGCCCTTGCGCTTAGCGATCGGCCAGCGCCCTCCTCAGTTCGAGATGCCGGGCCGCCACCTCGGGCCGACCCAGGGCCAGGATGCGGGCGGCGAACCAGGCCGCGTTGCGCGCCCCCGCCTCCCCTATGGCCATGGTTGCCACCGGTATCCCCGCCGGCATCTGAACGATCGAATACAGGCTGTCCACGCCCCCCAGGTGGGCGGTTGGTACGGGCACCCCGATCACCGGCAGCGAGGTCCACGCCGCCACCACACCGGGCAGGTGGGCGGCGCCGCCGGCGGCCGCGATGACAACGCGCAGGCCGCGATCGGCCGCACTCTGAGCCCACTCCATGACACCGCCAGGATTGCGATGGGCGGAACAGATCTTGAGCTCGGATTCGATTCCCAGGAGCTCGAGCTGTTCGACGCACTTCTCCATCAGACCGAGATCCGACCGACTACCCAGGATGACTCCGACCTCTACCATCAGTTTTGCAACGCCTCCTGAGCAATATCGGTCCTGTGATAGGCCCCCGGCAATGCTACCCGCGCCGCTCCGAGCAGTGCCCGCCGGCGGGCTTCGCTGACGTCGGAACCGCGACCGACCACGCTCACCACGCGGCCCCCCGAGCTCACCAGTCCGAGCCGCCGATCGAAACGCGTGGCGCCGTGGAAGAAGAGAACGCCAGCGGGGGCCTCGGCCAGACCGCGAACAGGGAGGCCGGTTTGATGGGGACCGGGATAGCCGCCCGACACCACCACCACGACCACCGCCGCATCCCGGCTCCAGCGCGGGGGCGGAACCTGTTCCAGGTCTCCGGCGGCGGCGGCCTGAAGCAAGGGGACCAGGTCCGACTCGAGGCGGGGCAGTATGGCCTGGGTTTCGGGATCGCCGAAGCGAGCGTTGAACTCGATGCAACGCATCCCCGCGGAGGTGAGCATGAGACCCGCGTAGAGCACACCGCGGTACTCCATGCCCAGGGCCGCCAGTTCCGTCACCGCCGGCTCGAGCACGGTTCGCACCGCCTCCTGAACCAATTCCTGGTCCACGCCCAGGGGAGGCGAGTACGCTCCCATGCCCCCTGTGTTGGGTCCCTGGTCCCCGTCCAGGGCGCGTTTGTAGTCCCGCGCCGGGGCCAGCGCGACCACGCGCCGCCCGTCGCTTAGGCCGAACACGGAGAGCTCTGGACCCTGGAGCCGCTCCTCCACCACTATCGTCCTCGCCGCCTCTCCGAAGGCCCCGCGCAGCAGCATCTCGTCGATCGCCTGATCCGACTCCTCGACCGAGTCGCACACGCTCACTCCCTTGCCCTGGGCCAGGCCGTCGGCCTTGACCGCCACCCGGCCCTGGCGCTCACGGGCCCAGTTACGAGCCGGTTCGGCCTGGGTGAAGACAGCGAACTCGGCGCTGGGGATTCCCGCGCGGCGCATCAGGTGCTTGGCGAACGCCTTGGAGGTCTCGATCCGGCCCGCGTCGCGCCCGGGACCGAAGACGGCGCCGCCGAGGTCGCGAATGGCATCCCCGACCCCAGCCGCCACCGCCGCCTCGGGGCCCAGGACGGTCAGATCCACTCCCTCCTCGCGCACCAGCCGAGCCAGTCCGGCGACGTCGTCGACGGCGAGCGAGACGTTGCGCGCGAGTCCACCCGTGCCGCCGTTGCCGGGGGCCACCAGGACGCGCTCCACCAGATCGGATTGAGCGCACTTCCAGGCCAGGGCGTGCTCCCGCGCTCCCCCGCCGACGACCAGGATCCTCATCGCCCGCCGCTGTCCGTCGGGCCTATTCCCACTCGATCGTGCCCGGCGGTTTGCTGGTCACGTCGTACACGACCCGGTTAACGCCCTGGACCTCGTTCACGATGCGGTTGGAGATGCGCGCCAGGAGCTCGGCCGGCAGGCGCGCCCAGTCCGCGGTCATGGCGTCCTCGGAGGTGACCACGCGGACCGCGACCACGTTGGCGTAGGTCCGGAAGTCGCCCATCACGCCGACGGTCTCAAGCGGCGTCAGGACGGCGAAGGCCTGCCAGACCTGGCGGTAGAGGCCGGCACGGTCGATCTCCTCGACCACCACTACGTCGGCGCGGCGCAGGATCTCCAGGCGTTCCGGGGTCACCTCGCCCAGGCACCTGATCGATAGACCGGGCCCGGGGAAGGGATGGCGCAGGACCAAGTCCTCGGGCATGCCGAGCTCGATCCCGACTGCACGCACCTCGTCCTTGAAGAGGTGGCGCAGCGGCTCGATGAGCTGGAAGCGCAGGCCCTCGGGCAGCCCGCCCACGTTGTGGTGGGTCTTGATCTTGACCGCGGTGGCGGCGGTGTCGGACGAGGTCGACTCGATCACGTCCGGGTAGAGCGTGCCCTGGGCCAGAAAGTCGATGTCGCCCAGCGCACTCGACTCGGCCTCGAAGACGTTGATGAATTCGCGGCCGACGATTCTGCGCTTCTGCTCCGGATCCGTCACCCCGGCCAGGGCGGCGAGAAAGCGGTCGCCGGCGTCGACGTGGCGGATGTTCAGGTCCAGGCTCCCGTGCATCGCCTCCAGTACCCGTTGCGCTTCACCCTGGCGGAGCAGGCCGTTGTCGACGAAGACGCAGACCAGGTGGTCGCCAATCGCGCGGTGAACCAGAGTCGCGGCCACGGCGCTGTCCACACCCCCGGAGAGGGCGCAGATGACGCGTCCTGACCCGACCTGGCTCCGGATCTGGTCCACAGCCTGGGCGATGAACGAGCCCGGGGTCCAGGTCCCGCTGCAGCCACAGACGCGGTAGAGGAAGTTGTGCAGGATGCGCCCGCCCAGCGGGGTGTGGTGGACCTCGGGGTGGAATTGGATCCCCATCACGCCCCTGCCGTCACTCATCGCCGCCACGGGCGAGTTGGAACTGCTGGCCAGGGGAGCGAAACCGGGCGGCAGTCGGAGCACGTGATCGCCGTGGCTCATCCAGACCGCCATGGATCCGCCCAGGCCGTCGAAGATGCCCTCGGCGCGCTCCACCTCCAGGGTCGCCGGCCCGTACTCGCGGGCCCGGGCGGGCGCCACCTCCCCACCCAGGTGGTGAGCGATCAGCTGCATGCCGTAGCAGATGCCCAGCACCGGCACGCCGGACCTGAGGGCGGCGGGATCGATCTGGGGCGCCCCGGGCTCGTAAACCGAGGCCGGGCCCCCACTCAGGATCAGTCCCACCGGCCGACGCCGGGCCAACTCCTCCCAGGGCGTGGTGCCGGGGACCAGCTCGCAGTACACGTGCGCCTCGCGCACCCTGCGGGCGATGAGTTGCGAATACTGGGACCCGAAGTCCAAAACCAGCACGAGCTCTTGTTCGGGGCCGGGCGTGGCGGCGTTGAGGGCGGATTGAGCCTGGTTCAGATGCTGCCTCCAGCCCACTCAAACTGAGGTTCGCGCGCGACATCATCGTCTGGGGAGTGGGCTGGGTTGAAATTATAGGACCTGCCCCGCGCGCTCCCGGGGGGCGGTCGGTTCGGTCTAAGCTTGAGCCGAATGTCGATCAAGACCCTCGAATACCTGCCTGGGATCTCGTCCGACGACTGCCGTCGGCTCCGCACCCAGGGCATAGGCCAGACCAACCGGCTGCTCCACGCGGCCACCCTGGAGACCGACCGCGACCGCCTGTCGCGGCGCACTGGCATCTCCGCCGTGCGTCTGCTCGAGTTCGCCCGCCAGTGCGCGATGCTCGAGATATCGAGCATGGAGCCCCACCTGGCCCAGCTCCACCGGCTCGGCTACACCGGGCTCAAGCAGATGAAAAGCGCCGACCCCGCGACCCTGCACGCGGCCCTGATCGAGGTGGTCGGGCTCAACCGAGCGCCCAGCCGCTCCCAGGTGGAGTACTGGATCAGCCAGGCCCGCTATCAGGACTGCTTGGAGGAACCGGGCCAGCTGACGGCGTCGCAGACCCCTTCTTGAACCCGGGACCGAACCGGCTGCAACCGCGCTAGGGATAGATCCCGAGCACGGTGTTGGCGTCGGCGACACGCTGCACGGCCAGGGCGTAGGCGGCAGAGCGCATGTCGAGGCGGCGATTGACGCTGGCGTGGAGCACCTCGTAGAAGGCCCGGGTGATGACGTGGTGGAGCTTGGTGTTGATCTCCTCCTCCTCCCAGAAGAACGCCTGGAGGTCTTGGACCCACTCGAAGTAGGAGACGATCACGCCACCGGCGTTGGCCAGGATGTCGGGGATCAGGAACACGCCGTTGGCGTGGAGCACCTCGTCGGCCTCGGGGGTGACCGCGGCGTTGGCGGCCTCGGTGACCATCTTGGCCCGGACCCGGGGCGCGTTCTCGGCCGTGATCTGGTCCTCCACCGCGGCCGGGACCAGCACCGTCACCGGGAGCTCCAAGAGATCAGGGCCGGCCAGATCGGCACCGCCCTTGAACCCGGTGACAGAGCCGCCGTGGTGGGCCCGGTGCTGATCGAGCTCGGCCAGGTCCAGTCCCTTGGGATTGTGAATCGCTCCGCTCGAGTCACTCACCGCGACGACCCGCAGGCCGGCCCCGGCCAGGAGATGGGCGGCAGACGCCCCAACCTGCCCGTAGCCCTGCACCGCCACCGTCGGCGGGTCATCCTCCAGGTGCAGGTACTTGAGCGCCTCCAGACTCAGGTAGGTGGCTCCGCGTCCGGCCGATTCGACCCGGCCCTCAGAGCCGCCGATATCCACCGGTTTGCCCGTGACCGAGGCGGTGACCGAGTGTCCCGCGTGCATTGACAGGGTGTCCATGATCCAGGCCATCACGGTCGGATTGGTACCCAGATCGGGCGCCGGAATGTCCTTCTCTGGTCCGATGAGAACCGAGATCTCGGTCGCGTAGCGACGGGTCAGGTGCTCCAGTTCGGTCGGCGAGAGCAGCCGTGGATCCACGTCCACCCCGCCCTTGGCCCCGCCGAAAGGAATGCCTACCACGGCGCATTTCCAGCTCATGAGCATCGCCAGCGCCTTCACCGTGTCCAGGCTGAGACCGGCCTGATAGCGCAGTCCGCCCTTGGCCGGGCCGCGGGTGATGTTGTGCTGGACGCGATAGCCGGTGTAGACGCTGACGCTGCCGTCGTCGTGCCGGACCGGGAAGTGGACGGTGAGTTCGCGCTTGACCTCGCGCAGAATCCGGCGCGTACCCTCGGCCAGACCGAGCACCTCGGCTACGGCGTCGAATCGGCCCTGGGCGACGGCGAAGGCCGAGCGCGAGCGGACATCCACCGCCATGTGCTTTGAGTCCTCTACGTATCCGGCCCGATGGGGCCCGGTTGGCTCGATACTACTACCCCTCCCCGCGGCGATAATCGCGGTGGCTTCATGGATCCTCGCAGACCGGCTATATACGTCCTGGCGCTGCTCGCCATCGGCTTCGGTTTTCTGATCACCGCGCAGTGGCGATCCCAGCTCATCGTGCCCGCCGACCGCGTGGCCCAGAATCAGGCGCTGGTTGCCAGCGCGCAGAGCCTGGCGCGGCAGAACTCGGCCGACCGCTCGCAGGTCGCCAACCTGCGGGCCAAGCTCGACCGGCTCGAGGCCCAGGCTGCGCAGGGTTCGAGCGCAGCCGCCCGGCTGTCCGCAACGGTGCAGGAGCTGCGGGTGGAGGCGGGAGCCACCCCCCTGCGCGGTCCGGGCGTCACCGTGCGGCTGGCGGACGGCAAGCCGGGTCCGGACCTGCAGGGCGCAACGGCCTGGATCGTGACCTATGAGGACGTTCAGGACGTGGTCAACGTGCTCTTCCAGGGCGGGGCCGAGGGGGTGGCGGTGAACGGCCACCGCATCACCCCCCGCTCCAGCTTTCAGGGCACCGGCGGCGCCGTGATCATCGGCCAGAGCCCTCCTCTGCTGGCGCCCTTTGAGATCTCCGGGGTCGGAGACCGCAGCGGGATCCAGGCCCTGCTGGCCCAAAACGGGGTGCTCGGCGACCTGCGTCTGCGCCAGCGCCTCTACGGGGTCGGCCTGGACTGGACGGGAGCCGCCAACCTCACACTTCCGGCCACCGACTCGAGCCTGGAGGTCACCTACGCGCACACACCCTGAGCACCAACTCCGCACCCTGGCGGCGGTGGGACTGATCAGCGCCGTGCTCGCATTTGTGACCGTGGTCCAGCTCCGCAGCCAGGCAGAGGTCCAGGCCAGCCTGGCGGGGCAGAACAACACCGCCCTGGCCTTCCTCATCGACGATCTGCATCGCACCCACGACAGGCTGAGCGCGGAGACTCAGGTCTTGAGCCAGCGCCTACAGGCACTGCAGGCGGGTAACGCCCAGGCCGCCATCAGCGCTCTTCAGCTGGAGCAGCGGCAGCTCGACATCATCGATGGCCTGGTCCCGGTCTCGGGCCCGGGGGTGGTGCTCACGGTGGATGCCCCGCTGACCGCGGTCGACGTCCAGGACGCGCTCAACAACATCCGCCTGGCTGGTGCGGAGGCGATCATGGTCGACGGACAGCGAGTGATCACAGGCAGCGTGGTCGTCGATGCCGCCGGGGGCGTGGTCATCGACGGCGTGGCGGAGGGTTCGCCCTGGACCTTCACCGCGATCGGCGATCCCACCCAGCTGACCACGGCGGCGGAGCTCATGGCACGCTCGCTGCAATCGGATCCACGAGTGATCGCGGTCAGCTATCGCACCGCAACCACGGTCAAGATTCCAGCGGTCCTCAAACCGCGCCCGCTGGTCTACGGCACGCCCTGAGGCTCAAAGCTGGGTGAGCGCTCGCGCGGGACTATGCTGAAAACACCGCCGGTAGGGGCGGGCGACTTCACGGGAGGCAGGTTAGCCATGAGCATCAAGGACGACAAACGCTCGACCGGCAGTTCGCGGCGCCAGGAACCGAACGGTCGCGACGGCCTCCTGGAGCAGGTCATGAGCGAGGTACAGCGACGCATCCCGCCGGAGCTGGCACGACGCCTGGAGCAGGGCGTGAGCCAGGGCCAGAGGGTCCTGCGCGACAACCTCGGACAGGCTCGTCGGCAGCTTGAAAGTGCCGCCACCCGATCCGACCTCGAGCAGCTGACCCGGCGTCTGGACCACCTGACCAAGATGGTCGAGGCCATGGTCGGGGGAGCGGCCGAGGGGGCCCGTAGCGCCCGCGCAGCGCAGCGCGAGTCGACCCGTCCAGGGACCCCCGGAGCGCGCCGGCCCAGCCCCAAGCGCACTCCGGGCTCGGCCCGGGCGGAGCGGCCAGCCAGGGCGGCTGGGGAGCGCGCGGCCCGGCCGGCGCCCTCGTCTCGAGCCGCCGCCACGGCCCGGACCCGGACCCGGACCCGTCGGCCATCGTCGACCGATCAGCCCAAGGGGCCCAGCGCCGACTGAGAGGTCAGCTGAGCAGGAGGCGGGCCAGGAGGCCTCGGTCGATGTTGCCACCGCTCAGTACGAGCACGCTGGGGGTACCGTCGTCGAGCTGATCGGCGGCGGCGTAGGGCAGCGCTCCGGCGCCTTCGGCGACCACCCCGGCGCGCCGCGCCAGCTCGAGAATTGAGGCGCGAAGGTGGGACTCGGGGACCAGGATCCAGCGATCCACAAGCGCCTTCAAGCGCTCCTTCATGACCGCGTTGTAGGGAGCCACAGTGCCATCGGCGATGGTGTCGGGAACCAGCTCGGGCTCGGCCCCCTGGGCCATGACGAGGGGCCAAAGGGGGTAACCGTCCGACTGCACCCCGATCAGCTCCAGGTCCGGATGGGAGGCTTTGAGCGCGGCTCCCAGGCCGCTCGCCAGCCCTCCGCCTCCAACTGCGACCACGATCCGGCGCGTCCCGGGACTGCAATCCATGATCTCCCGTCCCAGCGTGCCCACGCCAGCGGCGAACTCTAAATCCAGATGGGGATGGATGAAGTGTTCTGGGGCCTGGCGCCAGGTCTCCAAGGACATCCAGGCGAATAGCTCCTCTCGGGGCATCAAGGTGGTGGCCGCCCCCAGGGCCCGCACCGCCTGCACCTTGGCCGCAGGAGCGCTGGCCACCATCAGCACCCGGCAGGGAATCCCCAGACGATGGGCGACGTAGGCACAGGCCACGGCGGCGTTGCCCGCGCTGACAGTCATAAGACCTCGGCTGCGAACCTCGGGCGCCAGGGCGAGGGCGGCGGCGAAGTAGCCGCGGACCTTGAAGCTGCCGGTGGGCTGAAACATCTCCAGCTTGAGCTCGAGGCAACTCGAACCGGGCAGGGACCGCTGGGGGGTGGGCGCGAGCCAGCCCCCCAGCCGCTCAGCGGCGGCGGCAAACCGGTCCGAGTCGAGGGCGGGCATCAGCTATCGGACAGCACGCGCTGGGCGGCTGCGACCAGCTCCGAGCGATGCTCCTCATCCAGGGCGAAGATCCGGAACAGCGCCATGCGCACGGGCAGGCGGCGAAAGAGATCGAGGACGCGTGAGCGCTGATAGCCGCCCTCCAGGGGATCAAAGAAGAGGATGTCCTGGTCCTCCAGCAGGGGATTGAATGCGCGCGACTCCTGCGCCGCCACGTCCACCTCGAAGGCGATGTCGGCCAGGCCCGGGGGCAGGAGGGCACGAATCCGGCTCGCGAACTGATCGCGGGAGAGCCCGAGCGCGCCGCTCGGGACGTCGCGCGACTCAAGGTAGCCGGAGTAGATCAACCGCCACTTGAGCCGGCGCGCGACCAGGTCGGCCCACAGCGTCGCCAGCCGGCGGAGCTCGGGCGGATGGTCGGGGCTGGCCCAATCGTCGACCTCGGAGAGGAGGCGCCACTCGGTCAGACGCTTGAAGGCGGCCAGGTTACGCAGCGGGTTGCCGCCCAGGAGGATCTCCATCGTGGGCCGGAAGATCTCGCGCAGCTGCAGGTCGATGCGGCGCACCGTCCGGTGGAAGTAGACCTGGTGGTACAGGTACAGGCGCGCGTTGAGGAACATGAAGAGGGCCTCGGCGCCGTGGCTGTGCAGGGTCAGGCCCTGCTCGGAAATGAACGAGTAGTGGAGGATGCGCTCGACGTCCACGGGCCCGGTGGCCACCCCGCAGATGTACGAGTCGCGGGGCACGTAATCCATGTTGTCGGCGCTGTACGGACCGACCAGGATCGGGCGCAGAACGGCCAGCCAGGAGGGCGGATCGAATCCCTCCAGATCCGCATTGGAGATGAGATAGGCGATCCAGCGGCGGTCGATTCGCTCGCCGGGCTCGAAGTCGGAGTCGGGTGAGGCGGCCAGGCCCTCGAGCAGGGGACCGATCTCATCCAGGATCAGGCGCCGGCCGAGCGTCTCGTGATCCAGACTCCAGCTGGACAGGTAGTTCTCGTCGAAAAAATGTCCGAACGGCCCGTGGCCCACGTCGTGCAGCAGGGCGGCCATCCGCACCGTCTCCACCACCAAAGCCTCCGAGGGCACGCTCGGGTGGTGGATGGCCAGGGTCGGATACAGATGGCGCGCCCACACGCCGGCCAGATGCATGGCTCCCAGCGAATGCTGGAAGCGGGAGTGCTCGGCGGTCGCGAAGACCCACCAGGCGCTCTGGAGCTGGTGGATGCGGCGCAGGCGCTGAAGCCAATCGGTGTCGATCAGATCCTGTTCGGCCACCTGCCCAGGCACCCCGCCCGGCTTGGTGACCAGAACGTATCGGTGGATCGGGTCGCTGGAGAGATTGACCCGGCTGAAACGGGCCGCGCCATCGTCCACGCCCCTATCTTGACGCCTTGTAACAAATGCACCAAGACGAGCCGGACCACAGTGCGGGCGACGCCGCCGGGCCCGCTGGAGGTCTCCTGGAGGGAATGAGGAGATTCAATGCGGGCCATTTCTGGGCTGCTCACGAAGCCTGGGAGTCGATCTGGATCACCGATCGCCAGGGAGCCGACGCCAAATTTTGGAAGGGAATGATCCAGATTGCCGCCGGCTGCCTGCACGCCGGCCGGCGCAACCGGCGCGGCGCACTTAACAAGTGGCGGGGCGGCCTGGCGCTGATCGACGGCTACCGTCCAGTGCACCAGGGCCTCGAACTCGAATCTCTGGTGGATTGGGTACTGGTGGCGGTCAGAACCCTGGAGGCCAGTCCGGTGGAATGGCCGGAGCTACCCCTGGGGCCTCGACTAATGCTCGTCTCCGGCTCGACCTAGGGGTAGGGCGGGAAACGGCGGCCGGCGGCATGCTCAATCAGGCCGCCGTGGCCCAATTCGCGCAGATCTGACGCTGACAAGGTGCCGCGCGCGAACATTATGGGCAGGACCAGATCGAGGGCGGTGTTGCGGCCAAAACCGGAGCACGACGCCACCCCGATCACGACGGTGGAGTTCAGCGCGCCGAGCCAGATCATGCTCCCGGGGTGGGCCGGGGCACCTCGAACCAGGAGCCGCCCACCGGCGCCGGACAACTGGGAGTAGGCCGGATCAAGGGGATCGATCGAGGACGCGCCCGCCAGGAGCATCAGCTGGACCCGGCCCTCGACGGCCTCGGCGTACACCTCGGCCATGGCGGCCTCGGTTCGCGCCACCTCCCGCACACCGATCAGTTCAGCTCCGTACCAGCCGAGCTTGCGCTGGACCGCCTCGGCGAACGCGGCGCGGGCCCGCGCCCGCAGGCGCTCGGTGACCGCGATCAAGGTCCGCAGAGGCCGGAATGGCACGACCTGTATCACCTCCCGCCCTCGGGCCACAACCTCGGCCCGGCGCAGCGCCGACTCGGGCACTGCAACCGGGGTCACCTTGGTCCCCGCCACCTCCTCGCCGGCCTCCACCGCCGAGCCATGGAAGAGCGTGAACACGCTCACGCCCGTAATCCGGTTCAGAGCCCGGATGGCGTCCGCGTCGACCTCCAGACGCCCTCGGTGCCGGGCGACCAGGCGCACCTGGCTCTGATGGGGGGCGGTCATCGAAACCCCCGCATGGGCGACGGCCCGACTCAGCCGCATCGCAGCCTCATCCTCGTGCACGTCGCCCGGACCCAGACGAACCAGGTGCACCTCGGCCTCCGCCCGCAGCACGCTGACGTCGTCCGCGCCCAGCACCCGGCCCTTGCGCAGCCCCGCCTGGTCGCGGGTCAGCACCGTTCCCCGCACCCGCGCCACGGTGACCGATCTCCCCTTTAGCCGTATCGCCCTCATCGGCCTCCCTCGCTGGTGACCGACGGCCGTCGATCTAATGGCCCATCGTAGATCTGCGCGCCGGAGACCAGGGCGCGAGGCCAGGGCGCCCATTGGCGGTCGGAGTCAACTGCCGCTCAGGCCGAGTAAGGGACCACGATTTCTTGACTACGAACGTCCGTTCGCCTAAGCTGGGGAGTCCCCATGTCTCCCCCAGCCTTCGAATTCGACCCATCCCGCCTGCCCGGAGAGGTGACCCTGGACCACCTGGCGCCCGCCCGAGCGGCGACCTGGGCCGATCTTCCCCGGGACTTGGACCCAGCGCTTGTCGGCTCCCTACGGCGGCGCGGAGTTGAGCGGCTGTACTCCCACCAAGCTGCGGCCTACGCCTCGGTCCGCGCCGGTCATGACCTGGTGGTGGTCACACCGACCGCGAGCGGGAAGAGCCTGTGCTACAACCTGCCGGTACTCCAGCGAGTGCTCGAGGAGCCGCACAGTCGGGCCCTCTATCTGTTTCCGACCAAGGCTCTGGCCCAGGATCAGCTGGCCGAACTGAGCGAGCTGGCGAGTGGCCTGCCAGTGCGGCTGCGGGCCGACACCTACGACGGTGACACTCCTCCTGGGCAGCGCACAGCAATCCGCGAGGCCGGGCACGTGGTGCTGACCAACCCGGACATGCTCCACTCCGGCATCCTGCCCCATCACACACGCTGGCGCAGCCTTTTCTCCTCTCTCCAGTACGTCGTGATCGACGAGCTGCACACCTATCGCGGCCTCTTCGGCAGCCATGTCGCCAACGTCATCAGGCGCCTGCAGAGGGTGTGTGAGTTCTACGGATCCCGGCCCGTGTTCGTGTGCGCCTCGGCCACAATTGCCAATCCAGGCGAGCTGGCCGAGCGTCTGCTCGAACGACCGGTCGACCTGGTGACGGAGAGCGGCGCCCCCCAGGGCGAACGACGCCTGGTGTTCTACAACCCACCCCTGGTCAACCGAGAGTTGGGGATCCGCCGCAGCTCGCTCCTGGAGGGCCAGCGCATCGCCGCACCCCTGATCCAGGCCGGCCTGCAGACCATCGTGTTCTGCCGCTCCCGGCTTCAGGTCGAGATCATGCTCAGCTACCTGCGCCAGGCGGTCGCCTCAAAATCTGATCGCCGCCTTCGAATTCACGGCTACCGCTCCGGGTACCTTCCCCGCCAGCGGCGCGAAATCGAGGCAGGCCTGCGTTCGGGCGAGGTCGCAGGCGTGGTCAGCACCAACGCGCTCGAGCTCGGGATCGACATCGGCAGCATGCGCGCGGCCGTGCTGGTCGGATACCCCGGCACCATCGCGTCGACCTGGCAGCAACTGGGCCGCGCCGGGCGCCGCGGAGGCTCGCTGGCGGTCATGGTGGCGTCGTCGGCCCCACTCGATCAATTCATCGTCCGCCACCCTGAATATTTCCTCGGCGCCAATCCAGAGCAGGGACTGATCGATCCTGACAACCTCCTCGTGCTCGCAGGACACCTGGAGGCGGGTTTATTTGAGCTGCCCTTCCTTGAATCCGAAGGACTCGGCCGCGCCGACGTCGGGGCCCTGCTGGAGCTGTTCCACGAAGACGGGAGCGTGAGCCGGGCCGGCGGCCGCTACTACTGGAGCCGCCAGGCCTTTCCGGCCGAGGGCCTGTCGCTGCGACGGATGGCCTCCGACAACGTGGTCATCATCGACGTATCCCCGCCTCGACCCGAGGTGGTAGGAGAGATGGACCAGTTCAGCGCCCAGGTCATGCTGCACGAGGAAGCCATCTACATCCAGGACGGCGCCCAGTATCACGTCGACCGCCTGGACTGGGAGGAGAAGAAGGCCTACGTCCGTCCGGTGGACGTGGACTACTACACCGACGCCATGCTGGCGGTCACGGTCAACGTGCTGGAGACCTTCGCGCAGGATGAGGGCGCCTTCCTGGGGCGGCACCACGGCGAGATCAAGGTCTCAGCCCTGGCCAGCATGTTCAAGAAAATCCGATTCCACTCCCACGAGAACATCGGCTCCGGCCCCATCTCGCTGCCCGAACAGACATTGCATACGACCGCCTACTGGACGACGGTGGACACCGCCCGAGGTCCGGCCCTGAGCCGCGCGCAGATGGAATCCGCGATCCAGGGTATGGCGCATTCACTGCGCAATGTGGCCGCGCTTCACCTGATGTGCGATCCCCGCGATCTGGGAGCCCTGGGAGAGATCCGGTCCACCGCGACCATGCGTCCGACGGTGACGGTCTATGAGGTGTACCCGGGCGGAGTCGGGTACTCCAAGCGCCTGTTCGAGCTCCACCAACAACTGCTCGACGACGCCGCCGACCTGGTCCGATCGTGTCCCTGCTCGGATGGCTGTCCATCCTGTGTCGGGCCCCTGGGTGGGGCCGAGGGAGGCAAGACCGCGTGCCTGCAGCTGCTCTGCGTCAACGCCTTGCCAGTCTAGGAGGGGCCGCTCCGGGGGTTGCAAGGACGCCGCCTCCGGGCGCCCTGCCGATTGGATTCGACGTGATCGAGAACGACTTCGGCATCACCTTCAAACGGTGTTCGATCGAGCCCATGCCGGCCGAACTCGCCGCCAGCCCCCCGCGCGCGTTCGCCTATTTCGATACCGAGACCAGCGGGCTCGCCGGTGGGACGGGCACCCAGATCTTCGCCGCGGCCATCTGCCAGCCGGTCGAGGGAGGACTTGAGGTGAGTCAGTTCTTCCTTCGCAGCCCAGCGCTGGAGGCCGCGTTCCTCTACGCCATCGGCACCGCTCTAGCCCGAGTGGGGGGTGTGGCCACGTACAACGGCAGCCGGTTCGACCTTCCCCTGCTACGCACCCGCTGGATCATGGCCAGACTTCCGGGCGAGCTCGATCATCCCCCCCACCAGGATCTGCTCACCCTCACCCGAGCCCTGTTCAGGCACCGGCTGCCGAACTGCAGTCTGCGTTCGGTGGAGGAGGAGATGCTCGGCCTGCAGCGGCACCAGGACCTGCCCGGCGCGCTGGTGCCCGAGGCTTGGTTTGAATATCTACGCCGGGGGCACAGCCCGAACCTCGAAGCCGCCCTGGCTCACAACCGGCAGGATGTTGTGAGCCTGGCCAGCCTTCACCTGCGGATCCAGCAGCGTCTCTCCGGGCACGAGCGAGGATTGAGCTCGGGCGACTGGCTGGCCCTGGCGCGCCTCCTCACCCGGCAGGGGCGACGGGCTGACAGCTGGCGCTCTCTGCGCCGGGCGGTGCAGGCGGGCGAGGGTCCGGCTGCCGCTCTGGCCGGCATCCTCCTCGCCCGGCGGCTGAGCCGCCGGGGCCTGCCGGCAGCCGCCGACCAGCTGCTTCAGGCGCTCGCTCGCCGGTTACCCGATGAGACCGAGTTGGAGCTGGCTCGGGCCCGGATCCTGGAGTGGAGACTGGGCCGTCCCGAGGCCGCCCGCGAGCTCGTCCAGCGGGTGCTCGCACGCCAGTCCCCCAGCAGTCCCTACCGCGCCGATCTCGAGGCTCGGCTGGCCCGGCTGCAGCGACGGGCGGCGCGAGCCGGGCAGAGGCGCCCCGCGCTGACGGCGGAGCCCGCCCGAGCACTCATCCCGCCCCGGTCCCAGACCAGTTCCTGGGCGGGACCGATCGTCTCCGCCGATTAGACTTCCTCGGGTGCGGGTGGTGGTGAGCGGGGGCGCAGGATTCATCGGGTCGCACCTCACCAACGCCCTTCTCGACCGCGGCGACACAACTCTGGTCCTGGACGACCTCTCGACCGGAAGCGCTGCCAACCTGGACCCACGGGCGGAGTTCGAGCGCCATGACATTCGATCGGCCGAGGCGCAGCGCGCCGTCCTCAGCTGGCGTCCGGACGCGGTCTGCCACCTGGCCGCCCAGATGAGTGTGAGCCGCTCGGTGAGGGAGCCTGAGTTCGATGCCTCGGTCAACATCCTGGGCGGACTTAATCTGCTCGAGGCGGCGCGCCGATCAAACAGCCGGTTCCTCTTCAGCTCCACGGGCGGGGCGCTCTACGGTGAGGCGTCGATACTTCCGACTCCTGAGAGCTATCCCGCCTGGCCACGATCGCCCTACGGCGTGAGCAAGCTCAGCTTTGAGCATTACCTCAGTTGCTACCGGGCTGAACACCAATTGAGCTACGTCGCCCTGCGCTACGCCAACGTCTATGGCCCCCGTCAGAACCCGCATGGAGAGGCAGGCGTGGTCGCCATCTTCTGCCGCTCCATCCTCTCGGGCCTTCCCCCCACCATCAACGGCAGCGGCGACAACACCCGCGACTACGTCCACGTCCACGACGTGGTGGCGGCCAACTTGTTGGCGCTGGATTCGGACGAAGTGGGCCACTTCAACGTCGGGACGGGACGCCAGACCAGCGTCAATGCGGTGGCGCGCCGTCTCCTGGCCGCGCTTGGATCCGACCTCGATCCGGTCCATGGTCCAGCCCGACCTGGAGAGCAGACCACCTCGGCCCTCGAGTGCCGCCTGATTCAGGAACAGCTGGGCTGGGCGCCTAAGATCGGACTCGAGGCGGGGTTGGACCAGACCGCGGAGTGGTTCCGCGCGCCCGACTCGCCTTCCGCTCCCTGAGAGGTGGCGCCACCGATCCGGGGATCAAATTGGGGATAACCGGTTCGGATCTCGTCCTGCGTGTGCATAACCGACCCGGCCCTCCCCTGGAGGAGCGCCCCCCCGGCGATGACTCGGGCTCTAAAGCGTCAATCTCGCCCCGTGCGTCACGCCTTGAGGCAGCTCACGGATCGGAGCTCTCGCACCTCACGCCCAGCTCCGCCAGCTCCCGCCAGGTGCGCTCGGTGTCCCCGGCTGCCAGTTCGACGAATGCGACCCGGTCGGGCGGCACGACGACGTCGTAGCCCAGCGCCCGGGCGTCACGTGCGGTCGCTCCCACGCAATAGTCACCCGCCAGGCCAACCACGACCAACCGATCCACCCCGTTCGTACGCAGAATCCCGTCGAGACGGGTGGGGCGCGAGTGGTCGGACCCGACATCGCGAACGGAGAACCCGGAGTAACCGTCCTCCCCAGCATCTCCCTTTTGGATCACCTCATCGGGTCCGCGCAGGAGTTCAGGGTGAAACTCGGCTCCCCAGGTGCCGGCCACGCAATGGTCGGGCCAGAGTCCTCCGAAGGACTTGAAGTGGGGTGTGCGTTCCGGGTGCCAGTCCTGGGTGAAAATCACGAACGCACCTGCGGCGCGGGCTCGTTCGATCTCGCGGTTGCAGCTGCGCACGACGTCGACCCCGCCGGCCACATAGAGGCGGCCAGCCGGATCAGCGAAGTCGTTCTGCAGATCGACCACAATCAGCGCGGTGCCGGCTCCGTATTTGATCATGGCTCCGGGTGTCAGTATCTCAAGCTCCGACCGGCCACGTCGGGTTGAGTCAGGGGGCAGCTCCGCCCTGGCTGCGCGGGCGCGAGCCGAGGCTATGATTGGCCGGTAGTGGATCTAACCGAACCTGTCCTCATGACCCGCCAGGGACAGGATCGCCTGCGCGCCGAGCTGGATCAGGTGCGTGAGCGCAGGCTCGAGGCCGCCGAACGCATGAAGGAGGCCTTTCAGCCCGGCGACATCGAGGACAACCCCGAGTACGAGCAGGCCAAGGAAGAGGTCTCGCGAGTTGATGAGCGGATCTACGAGCTGGAGGAGATGATCGGCCGGGCGCAGATCATTGAAGAGGGCCACGGAGAGGTGGCCTCGGCCGGTTCGGTGATCGAGGTCCGCCTGGCCGACGGCGAGGTCGAGACCTATCACCTGGTCGGCGCGGTCGAATCCGACCCCCAGTCGGGACGGATCTCGGTCGAATCCCCGGTCGGCCGGGCCCTGGTGGGCAAGCGGCTGGGAGACAAAGTCGTGGTCAGTGCTCCCGCAGGCGAGATCAGGCTGACCGTCCTTAGCGTCGCCTAGTCCGCTCCCGGGTGTTTGGCGCGCAGGCGCGCCACCCGGTCCGAACCGAGGGGGAGCACAATCGAAGGATGCGTGCCAACTCCCAACCCTACGATCCAGAGCCGGATCTCCATGACTGAGCCGGTCGATCTGTCCGGAGCCCACGCCGCCCTCGATGGTCTTCGCCGCCAGCTCTGTCACTGCGGATCCAGGGGTGAATGCCTGGGTTGCCGTGGAGTCGAGATGTTGCGCGCGCAGATGGAGGCGGTGACGGCCGCCGCCTCCCAGCCCGTGCTTTTGCAGGTGGCGCAGGAGGCCTCACTCAAGGACATGGGTGAGCGCTTCGGCGAGATGGCACAGCGGCTGATGGACGACCCCGAGCTGCGCCGGGCGGCGGAGGAGATGCAGGCTCGGGTCCTCTCCGACCCCCAAGCGCGGCGCCTGCTCGAGGAGCTGATGCATCAACTGGGGGCGCCGCCCGAGTCAGGTCCCTCCTCGGGCCCCGACGGCTCCCCCTAGGTCCGGCTCGATGCAACCGCCGGCGGGCATGGGTGAGGCGGAGACCCGACCCGGTTGGAGCGGGCGTCACGCGGTCGAGCTCTACGTCCGGACCTACTCCACCATGCTGCAGAGCTCAGGGGAGATCCGGCTCGACGCCCTGGTCCACGCCCACCTGGACATGGCTTCCTCGCTCCACCCGCTGGGCGCCTCCGAGAACGTGGACATGGGCGCATTTCTGTACGCCGTGAGCCGCCTGCCGGCGGCGGTGCGCGAAGCCCGCGAGGTGATTCTGGGGCAGAGCGCAATGGGCTTGCAGGCTCGGCTCGACACCGACGTGGGCGACTGGGAACAGGTCCGGGCCCGGGCCCGGCGCCGGATCTGGTACTGGGACCGCGGCCACCGACTGGCCGCGTTTTTAGCCTCTCCCTCCGACATCGACGATCTGATCCCGACCCTGGTCGCCTACCAGGTGGAGTGGAACAAGATGCACCTGCGTCTGGCCGGCTGCGAGCTTGATCCGGAGCGTGCCCGGAGCGCGATCGGGGCCGATGAGGACGACTGGGAGCGGTTGCGCACCGCCTGGGGGGACGACTTCAGAAGCGGCCTGGCCGCACTCGGCCAGCGTGAATGCCGCCTCCGCCTGCGCCTCATCGGGGGCTCGCATCTGGGCTATGCTCGCCAGGCGCAACGCTGGTGGGCCCCGATCGCACAGACCCTGGCCGAACTCGAGCTGACCCAGGCGCCGGTCTACTTCTGTTCCTCCAACGTGCACAGCCTGGTCAACGTTCTGAGTGGAGTCGCCAACCGCTTCGAATCCCAGATCGTGGATTTCGTACGCGAGCAGGAGCCCGAGCTGGGACACGAGCTGATCAAGGTGGAGCAGGGAGTGAGCCGCGCCAACCGCGATAACTGGCTCTACTTCGCGGCCCGCTCACTGTTCGACCGGCACCCCGAACGCGCCCGTCTGCGAGCCGCTCGGTCCGAGATCGAGCGCGGACTTGGAATCCGGCACGTGCCCGCGCGGACGGTGGGAGTTGACTCGGCGGCGCAGATTTTCCGCCTGGCAGAGCTGGACCCTCGGCTCTTCGACCCGCGCGTCGGGCGCGTGGATCCATCCGCCCTGCGTGAGTCGCCCGCCGCGATCATCAACATCGACTACCCGCTGGGACTGGCCTCCTACCACCTGCTGCGCCAGGTGGCCGAGAGCGTGCCCTGGATCAGCGGCGTCTACATCATGGGCAAGGCGGCCACCCTCAACGCCGAGGTCGGGGACGTGATGATCCCCAACGTGGTCTACAACGAGCACTCGGGCAACACCTATTGGCTGGACAACTGCTTCGCCGCCGGGGATGTCCAGCCGCAGCTCGCCTTCGGGTCCGCTCTCGACAATCAGCGCGCCGTGACCGTGCGCGGCACCTTTCTACAGAACCGCGACTACCTCGAGCTCTACTACCACGGGCACTACACCATCGTCGAGATGGAGGCGGGGCCGTACCTCGACGCAGGCTACGAGATCCGAGCGGCCCACCGACACCCCTCGGGGGAGCACGTCAATATGAGCCGATTGGGCTTCGATCTCGGCATCGTCCACTACGCGTCCGATACCCCCTACACACAGGCGCGCACGCTGGGCGCCCGCGGATTGGACTACCGGGGCATGGACTCCACGTACGCCGCGGCGGTGGCGGTAGCGCGTCGCATCCTGGCTCAGGAAGGCGCCATCCTGACCTGAGCAGGCGGCGAGCCAGCGCCGGAAGGGGACCCGGGGCTGGTTGATGCTCCCGCGCCCGATCGGGCAGGATGGCGGAGTGATCGAGCTTCGACGGGCAGCGGTCCTCTTCGACCTGGACGGGGTGCTGGTCGACTCGCGAGCTGCAATCGGCGGCTGTCTGAGCCAGGCACTGGCCGAAAATGGGCTCCCGCCCCGGGACGCCGACTCCCTCCATCGGTTCATCGGCCCACCCCTCGCTCTCGCCTTCGCCGAGCTGACTGAGCAGGATCCGGGCTCCGAGCTGGTCGCTTCGTGCATCCGCAGCTACCGGGCCCGCTACGCCCGGGCCTCGCTCAGCCAAACCACTGTGGTCGCCGGCATACAGCCGGTACTCGTGCAGTTGGCGAGACGATACCTCCTGGCAGTCGCCACCTCCAAGCCAGTCACCTTCGCCGATCCGATCCTGGCCGCGGTCGGGTTGCGTCATTTCTTCAGCGTCGTATGCGGGCCTGACCTGAGCTCGCTGCGCGAGGATAAGGCCCGCACGGTCAGCCTGGCGCTGGCCGGGCTCGATGGCGGGCTCGCGGTTATGGTCGGGGACCGCTCGTTCGACGTGACGGCCGCCCACGCGAACGGGATCGCGGCGATCGGCGTCAGCTGGGGAATCGGGAGCTTCGAGGAGCTTCTCTCGGCGCGAGCGGACCTGATCATCGATCACCCGGACCAACTGCCCGCCGCCGTGGAAGGTCTCCTGGCCGAAAGCTCCCCAACACCGTGAGTCTTAGAAGGTGTGGGGTGCGGCTTGTCTCGGAGGCCGGCCGAAGGCGAACGATCACCGCGTGTGACCAGATGGAGAGGACAGCCAGGCACCGGTCGGCGGAGATCGAAGTCACCCTGTCGCAGGGCCGTCACCGCCTCCATGTCCTCAAGTAGTGCCTGCCCGGTTACCGGGGTTCAACGCCGCCCAATGGCTCGAATCCGATCGCTAGTCGCGATGTAGCCCTGCTTAATCGGTTTGGCGGGCCCCTTGGTCAGGGGGTGCGGACCGGTTCGAAAGTTACGCGACTCGGCAGGGTCTGCTAGGCCTGAATCTCACCACCGTCAAGCATCAGCGCCTGCCCGGTGATGGAGCCGGAGAGCGCAGACGCCAAAAACACGCAGGCCGCCGCCACCTCCGCCGGTTCGATCAGACGGTCCTGGGGAGTGTGGAGTGACCGCCTCGCCTCCTGCTCACTGCGCCCAGTGACCCGGACGATGTTGGCAATGCTGGCTTGTGTCATGGGTGTGGCTGCGTAGGCGGGACAGACGCAGTTAAACGTGACGGCGCTACGAGCGTATTCCGCGGCGAGCGAACGCGTGAGTCCGAGGAGACCATGTTTGGCCGCCGCGTAAGCAGCGACGTACGGCCGACCCGCGCATGAAAGCATGGAGCCGATCATTATCACCCGTCCGTAGTCGCGGCCAAGCA
>DATLSE010000055.1:0-10217 GCA_035534295.1 Nitrosotalea sp. | reverse complement strand
CAGGTAGCCGGGCCGGTCGAGTTCTCTCCAGCGACCCACAATGACCGGCACCTGGCGCCGAAGGAGCGCGCCGGGCCGGGTCTGGGACAGCTTCCGAGTGATTAGGCCGCGGCGCATCGGGACCAGGTTGCGCTCGATCGTAGAGAGGCTGGCGGAGCACAGCAACTCCCTGGTCGAGGGGTCGATCTGGAGTTGGCCGTGACGTTCGAGGAGAGGAATCAAATCGGGCAGGAAAGGCTGCAGCCGGTCGGAGCAGATGTACCCGGCCGTCTCCCAGAGAATCTTCAACGCGGCTTGAAACTCAAGTCCGTAGCGAGCCTTGCGCCGGCGCCGGAGGCCAAACAGCGGCCGCCGCTTCCGACCTCCCAGCACCCGCATTCCATGCTTACGCTCGTAGCCGGTCGCCAGGCAGAACGCGTCCAGTATCTGGCCCCTCTCCTGGCGCCCCGCGGCTAGGTAGCGCATCTTCAACTCGGCTGCCAGCTCGTACCTCTCTTTGATCCGCATCCGCCCCCCTTCAGCCGAGTCCGCGGCCAAAGGCGCCTCGGTGTGATTCCTATTTGAGGGAACGATGGGGCTCTGGTGCGATTCTCGGTGAGGGAATGCGGGCGCTTGCGTCTGGGACCGCCCGCGGCTAGAGTAGATCCCGGCCCCGAGGGATACGTTCGAGGGAGCCGGAACCGGCCGTAAGGCGGGTACCGGAACCCAAGAGGCGGTCCGCCGGGGTCACTTTTTTTACCCCTCCTTCGCGTTCGTCCCGCCTTGTGCGTGCCCCCCGTCGTGGCCTTCTGGCTACCTCAGGTCGCCTGGCAGCGAACCGATTTTCGGGCTTGCCCCAGGGGCCCGCGAACCTTAACCTAGGCCACGGCCACGAGGAAGCCGTGCGGGTGGTCCGGGACGCTCGAAAGGGCGGTCATGAGCCATGGGCGACGGTTCGTCGGGGTCACTTTTCCCCCATTTCCACAGGATACGCACACGCCCTCCACCGGGTGGTTTAAAAGCGCCGGCCGCGAATCTTCTCGATCGAGAACTGGGCGGTGTCGGCGACCAGCATGACCGCCATCACGCCCGCCTCGAGCGGGTCTCCGATGACGGCGTCAACGGCGCGGACGAGCGATCCCGCCATGCTCGTGCAGAGCACGATCACGCCCATCGCGCGCACCTCGGTGACCGCCACCGAAATGTCCCCGCCCATCAGCGCGCCGGCCAGGACCAGGACCTGGGCCCGATGCAGGCGGGCGACGGCTCGGACCGCGCCGGCGAGCTGCTCCTCGCCCACCAGCGGGATGGTGTCGACGGAGATGCGCTCCCCGCGGATGTTGTGCCGGTCTGCCTCCGCGATGGCGCCCTGCGCGACCGTGCCAACCTGCGCGCCCCCGCCGATCACGATCACGCGCTTGCCGAACACCTCGCTCAGAAGCGGGATCGCCCGCACCCAATTCACCACCTCGAGGCGCTCTAGATCGGACAGAAGACGCTCGGAGTCCGAGACCGCGTTCAGTTCGATCTGGGTTTCCCCCGCCCCCCGGGTGCTGGAGATGTAGGTGACGTTGGCGCCGTGCTCGAATATCGCCTGCGTCACGCGCCAGAGCGATCCGGGCCGGTCTACGACGGAGATCAGCAGCGCCAGTTCCAAGTCCGCCATCAATGCTCCAGTCTTGCGCCCGAAAGTTTGTCGCGATTTAGGGTAGACGTTGCCGCGATCTGGGACGAGGCCGCACGGCGGCTGAGGGTTTGCACCAGCACTATCCTGTCCACTATGAATGAGACCGGCCACCCCCGTTCTGGTGGGGATCGCCGCCCGGAGATGAGGGTCTTGAGCGTCCTTAGCCGAATCGGTCGGCGATCGGGGGCCGCATTACTCGTCGGCGTACTCACCATTGGGTTGCTGGCTCTGCGCGGCGCGGGCGGCGCCGCGCCGACCAGAGTAGCGGTCGCTCCAGCCCCGCACCAGCGCCTGTATTTGGCGGCCAATTCCCCTGTCCCTGCTCTCTACCTGGTGGCGCCTGGCGCCCGGGCGCGAAGGTTGAGTCTATTGCCACCCAGAGCGCCTCTGTCCCTTTCTGCCTCGGGTTCAGACCTTCTCCTGGGCATGGAGCACGAGCTCGCCTTCTCATCAGACGCAGGTCGCAGCTGGCGGAATACGGGGGTCCCCGGCGCTCACTTTCTGGCAACGGCGTTAAGTGGTGCCGACGGCCTCGCTGTCGCCTGGGGAGAAGCACTTTGGTATACGCATAACGGTGGTGTCAGCTGGGCTCGGGGCCTGGTCGGTGCTGCCTACCTCCAGGTCAACAGCGTCGTCATAGAGCCGGGGGGACCATGGTACGCAGCCAGCGAACTCGCCCTCCTTGAGTCTTTGGACGGGGGCGCGACCTGGACGGCCCTAAAAGGGCTGCCGGATCGCTTGACGGCGCTCTCTGAGGTCGGTGGTGCGGTGTTCGTGGGCACCTGGCGGGGCCAGGTTTTAGCCAGCACCTCAGGGTTCCAGTCAATCACGAAGGTGCCGGGGGGGATATGGGCACTCAATGGTGGCGCCTGGCTGGCGACGACCTCGGGACTCTATCAGGGAGACAAACTGGTGGGTCTGGGCCGCTCCGAGTTTGTCGCCCTGGTGCGGTCAGGATCGATGCTATACGCCGTTACCGCCGGTGGGGATCGCGTCTGGGCGGACACCGCTTCCGGATGGCGGATGGTGTCGACAGCGTCCTGAATCGCGGCTCAGCGGGATGATCACGCCGGCCGACAGGTAGATCAAGACTAGGTCCAGGTAGTTGATCACGAGTCCCCGGCCAAGGAAGAAGAGCAGGAACGTGGTCCCCCCCAGACCCATCCAAGCCATGGTCCATGACCAGTGCCTTTTGAGCCGGAGTAGGACGATGGCCGCGAACGGAGCGGTGAAGACCAGCTGTAGCGGGAGGGAGGGGAACATCGACCAACGGCTGGCGATGATGCCGGCACGAAGCAGCCCTCCGTCCAGTCCGACGCCTCGAATCGGATAGTTGTTGACGCCAGACGCGTAGAAAGTCCCGACCACACTGGATACGAACCCGTGTGGGTTCCATAAAAGAAAGGGCAGATTGAGGGCAGTCGTGGTGATCAGGCCGGCCAGAACGGCACGGAGCAGGCCGCCCCGGCCGACCAGCACGGCAGCGCCCAGAAGGAGGAACGGCAGCGCTACCAGGGCCTGCTGTTTGATGGTCAGACTCAAGGCGAAAAGGATGCCGGCGAGCCACGTCCTTTTCCATCTCAGGGCAGCGATGGCGCCTACCAGTGGGGCCAGGAAGAAGATGTCATTGAAGAATTGGGTGTTTACGTCGAGGAGCAGGATCGGGTTTAGCGAAAGCGCGGTCACGGCGGCGCCTCGCTCGGCCCATGTGCGCCCGAAGGACGCCGCTGCCCACACCAGCGCCAGGAGCGCGAGCGGATAGAGCACGATCACCCCCAGGTCCGGTCCTCCCAGCCGCGAGGCCAGCCGAAGAGGCAGGTCAAGCAGGATCAGACCGGGGGGATAGACGAAGTGATTGACCCCGAAATTGATCGGCATGTCGGGTGTGTAGAAGATGCGTGTCGAGCTATACAGATAGTCCTGGGTGTAAGGGTCATGTCCGCCCAGAAGCCAGTTGGCCGCGGCATCTTCGAGCAGGACGCTGTCGTGGTAGGGCGCATGAACCGAGTGGCCGAGAAGGAAGAGGGTGAGTACGCCCGCCCCCACGACCGCCGCCAGTCCGCAGATGGCGATCCCACGGGTCCGTTCTGACGATCGGCTGACCGCGACCAAAAGAAGGCTGACCGCCACGATGCTCACGGCCAGGGCGGGTAGGGGTCGGCCGTCTGCGATGAGTAGACCCGCTCCTAAACCGATATCGATGAGCCCGAACACCAACACCACGTCGGCCAATATCACCAGCCTCCCGAGCCGGTGCGCCGCTCGTCCTATGAAGCTGGCTGAGTTGGACATTCAGGCCCGTCCAACCTTGAAGCAGCTCAATTCATGCTGCGTTTGGTGTGCGCCCCACCCAGCGCCGGCGAAGGCACCGGCGTACGCACGCTCGAGGTCTTCAGGCGCGCAACGGACTCGCCCCGCCGTTGCCCGGGCAGGCGTAAAACGGAGTGCGGATTCAGGCTGCTGACTCTAATGCGAGCAGGCTGACGAAAAAGCTGGCAAAGATGGTCTCCATCCCCAGAGTCAGCAGGGTGCTGGCGGGGATGACCAGGCGCATGGTCTGATCCGGATTCAGGTTGCCGAAGCCGCGCGCCTGCCAGACCAGGAAGGAGCCTAAGAGCACCGCCAGGCCGACGGCGGTGAGCAGTCCGCCCAGCGCCAAGCCGCGCTCGAGGCGAATTCGCCCCAGCCAGCGCTGGAGCCGGGGACTGGGCCGGTGCCAGCCCTCGCGCAGGGCGAAGAGCTTGACCAGAAGGGCGAAGGTGACCGCCTGATATCCGAGGATGACCAGGGTGGAGGCCACGAGCAGGCTGTGCACGTCGAAGCGGACGCGCCCCAGACGCTCGGGACCCGGCAGGAGCCAGAGACCGAGGCCGAATCCGAGCAGCATCAGCACCAGGCCGGGATAGAGGAATAGCCAGCGCGGACTGAACAGGAGCAGAAAGCGAAGGTGGCGCCACCCGTCGCGCCAGGGACGAAGGTGCGGCGGGCGCTGGCGGCCGGCGGGACGAAGGTTGACCGGCACCTCGCTCACGCGCAGTCCCAGGAGCGAGGCCCGAACCACCATCTCGCTGGCGAACTCCATGCCCGAGGTGCTGAGCGCCATGCGCTCGAAGGCCGACTTGCTGAGGGCACGCAGCCCACAGTGCAAATCACGCGCCGGGGTGCGATAGAAGAGCCGGCCCAGATAGCTCAGGAGCGGATTGCCCAGATGCCGATTGATCCAGGGCATTGCGCCGGGCAGAATCTGGCCCCGGAAGCGGTTGCCCAAAACCAGCTCGTCGCCCTCCTGGAGCCGCTCCCAGAATGCCTCCAGCCGGTCCAGCTCGTAGCTGCGGTCGGCGTCGGCCATGACCACGAATTCGGCCCCCGCGGCCTCAATCCCAGCTCGCAGGGCGCGTCCGTATCCGCGCTCTGCGACCTGGATCACGCGCGCCCCGTGGGCTTGCGCGATGCGCGCCGAGCCGTCGCCGGAGCCGTTGTCGGCCACCACGACCTCGCCCTCGATCCCGAGCCGACCCAGACCCGCGAGGGCCTCGTCAACGCAGTCGCCCACCGTCACCGCCTCGTTGAGGCAGGGCAGTACAACCGAGAGCTGGAGCCTTCGGCCGGCCGGGGACGCGGCTACGGAACCGGTGCTGTGCGCCGGCTTGGGTCGGGTCCCATCCACTGTGAGGCGGGACGCAGGATGCGACCGTCCTTGGCCATGTACTCCAGCACGTGCGCCGACCAACCCACCATGCGGGACATGGCGAAGGCGCAGGTGAAGTACTCCTTGGGAAGCCCGCTGGCGGCCAGCACACCAGCCGAGTAGTAGTCCACGTTGGTGGCGTTGGGACGCTCGGGGTGGCGCTTTAGAAGCTCCCGCAGCGCGACCTCCTCGACCCGCGAGGCGACGTCATAGAAAGACGGGTTGGATTGACGCGCGAGCTCACGCAGAACCTTGGCCCGCGGATCGTAGGTGCGGTAGACGCGATGGCCGAAGCCCATCAGGCGGCCGTGGTGGTCGAGCAGGTCGACGACGAAGTCCTCCGCCCGGTCCGCCCCTCCGACGCCCTCCAGCATCTGCATGGCGGCGGTCGCCGCCCCCCCGTGCGCTGGGCCCTTGAGTGCGCCCACCGCCCCGACCATGGCCGAGGTCAGATCGGCGCCAGTGGAGGCCACGACCCGAGCCGCGAAGGTAGAGGCGTTGAGCCCGTGGTCGGCGAGCAGGATGAGGTAGGCGTCGAGGCCGCGCACCTGGTCAGGCTGGGGCTCGCTGCCGTTCATCATCCACAGGAAGTTGGCCGCGTGCCCCAGATCGTCCCGGGGGGCCAGCGGATCCAGACCGAGCTGATGGCGGTGGAATGCGGCCACGATGGTGGGGGTGGCCGCGACCAGTCTCACGGCCTGCTCGAGGGTGGGTTTGGGGCACCCGGGCCCGGCGCCGTAGGCGGAGAGCCCGGTGCGCAGGGCGTCCATGGGGTCAACGCCCGGGTCCAGGGCGAGGACGGCGGCCTCGGCGGCCCGATTGAGGGCGCGGCCGGCGACGAGCTGGGACTTGAGTTGAGCCAGCTCGTCGGGGCCGGGCAGGACACCCTTCCAGAGCAGATGGGCAACCTCTTCAAAGCTCAGCTGCCAGATCTCCTCGATCAGGTATCCACCACGGTAGATCAGACGCCCGTTCTGCCCATCGACTTCGGAGATCTCGGTCTGGGCGGCCACGACGCCCTCCAATCCGGGTACGAATTCATTCGCCATATGGCCGAATTCTATTCCCATGCCCAGGACGGGCGGTGGGGGCCACGCCTCGATGGAAAGCCGGGACAGGCGCCCGTCGGGCCTGGCCGCGACGGGCTTAAATCAGATCAGGCCCAGTTCCCAGCGCGCATCCTCGGTCATCCGCTCGGGCGACCAGGGCGGGTCGTAGACCAGATCCACTCCGGCCTCGAGCACACCGGGAAGGGTGAGCAGATGATCTCTGACATCGGCCATCACGTCCGCCGCCATCGGGCATCCGAGCGCGGTCAGGGTCATCCGGACGTCGACCCGCTGGGGATTGACCGTGATCCCGTAGATCAGGCCCAGATCGACGATGTTGACCGGAATCTCAGGATCGAAGACCTCGCGCAGGACGTCCATGACCTGGTCCTCGCTGGGCGATGTGGGAGCTTGGACCTCGCTCATATCCCGAGCTCCATCGGCATTCCGGCCTCGCGCCAGGCGCGATGTCCGCCCCGGAAGTTGACCACATCGCCGACGCCCAGGGCGACCGCCATCTCGCAGGCGACGGCCGAACGCTCTCCCACCTCGCAGACGAAGATGGTCTTATCGGCAAACTGCGTCGCCCCCGGGTTGGCCAGCATGGAGGCCAGGACCACGTGGCGGGAGCCGGGAATGTGCCCCTGCTCGCGCTCCCAGCCCTCGCGCACGTCGACCACCTGGTATTCACCGCCCTCGATCAGGGGTCTTATCTCCTCCAGACGCAGGTCGCGGTAGGTGCTTTCGGCTTGGGCCATGATGCTCTCCTTGTTCGTCAATCCAGATCCACGTCGGCCAGCCCGTAGGCTCCGACCTTTAATACCTTGAGCGGGAGCAGGGCGCACTTGAGGCGCGCGGGCGAAATGCTGATGCCGAGCTCTTCGAGTACGTCGTCGCGGCTGAGGGCGCGGGCGTCCTCCAGCGTCATGCCCCGAAGGCGCTCGGTGAGCAGCGACGCGGAGGCCTGCGAGATGGCGCAGCCCCGGCCGTGAAAGGCAATGTCGTCGATGCGGCCGTCACGGACCTGAAACTCCATCCCAACCACGTCGCCGCAGAGCGGGTTGACCTCCTCGTGAGCGATGTCGGGATGCTCCAGGTGGCCGAAATTGCGCGGGTTCTTGAAGTGGTCGAGGATGTACTCGCGGTAGAACTGATCGTCACTCATCGAAAGATTCTCTTGGCATCTTCCAACCCCTCGATCAGGCGGTCGATTTCACTTTTCTGGTTGTAGACGTAGAACGAGGCGCGCGCGGTGGCGGCGACGCCGAGGCGTTCCATCAGGGGCTGGGTGCAGTTGTGGCCGGCCCGAATGCAGACCTGGTGGCGATCCAAGATGGTAGCCAGGTCGTGGGGATGTATGCCTTCGACCTGGAACGAGACCACTGCCGAACGCCGCTCTGCCGGCGGCCCGTAGACCACCGTTCCCTCCAGCTCCAAGAGCGACTCTAAGGCGTAGCCCAAAAGCTCGCTCTCGTGGGCCTGCACCGCTTCCAGTCCGATCCGGTCCAGGTAGTCGATGGCGGCACCGAATCCAATCGCCTCTGCCACCGCCTGGGTCCCGGCCTCAAACCTCTGGGGCGGATCGGCGTAGGTGGTGCCGGCCAGGGTGACGCTGCGGATCATGTCCCCGCCGGACATGTAAGGGGGCATGGCGGCGAGAAGTTCGCGCCTCCCCCAGAGCGCGCCGATGCCGGTCGGACCCAGCATCTTGTGCCCGCTCAGGGCGTAGAAGTCGACCCCGGCCTGCTCGACGTTAAAGCCGAGGTGGGGAGCGCCCTGGGCGCCGTCGACCAAGACCACCGCCCCGGCGGCGTGGGCCAGGCGTGTCATCTCGGCCACCGGGTTGATGGTGCCGAGGGTGTTGGAGACCTGGGTGAAGCAAACCAGCTTGGGCTCGCGTTCGAGCAGCGCGCGGTACTGCTCCTGGCGCAGCTCACCCGAGTCGTCGACGTCGACGTACTCGATCGTGGCGCCGCGCTCGGCGGCCACAATCTGCCAGGGGACCAGATTCGAATGGTGCTCCATCACGGTGAGCACGATCAGATCCCCCGGACCCAGGTGCTGGCGGCCCCAGCTCGCGGCCACCAAGTTGATGGCCTCGGTCGTCCCCCGGGTCCAGATCAGATCCCGCGGGGAGGCGTGGATGAACCCCGCCACCTTGGCCCGGGCCTGCTCGAAGCGCTCCGTAGCGAGCTCGGAGATGGCGTAAGCGCCGCGGTGGATGTTGGCGTTGTAGAGGGTGTAGTACTCCTCCATCGCCTCCATCACGGCGCGCGGGCGCTGGGAGGTGTTGGCCGAGTCCAGGTAGGCGATCCCGGTCTTAAAGAAGGGGAAGTCCTCGCGAACCGCGGCCACGTCGAGTCTGCCCGGGCTAAGCCTGGCCGTGATCGGCCCTCCGCGGGAATGGGCTGGGGATTGGCACCTCAGCCCAGCCGGGCTTCCAGCTCGGTTTCGACCAGCTCGCGTGCCTGGGCCACCGGTATCCGCTCCAAGACCTCGGCGAAAAAGCCGCGCACGACCATACGCTCGGCCACCGGCACCGGGATGCCTCGGCTCTGGAGATAGAACAGTTGGTTCGGATCGACCGGGGCCACGGTGGCGCCGTGGGTGCAGCGAACGTCGTTGTTCAAGATCTCCAGCATGGGGATGGATTGGGCCTTGGCGGCGTCGGACAGGAGCAGGTTGCGATTGGCCTGGTAGGCGTTGGACCGGGTCGCGCCCTTTTCGATCCGGATCAGCCCGGCGTACACGCTGCGCGCGGTGTCCTTCAGCGCGCCCTTGAACAGGAGGTCAGAGGTGGTCTGCCCGACCTGGTGCTGCTGCAGGGTGTGGTAGTCGAAAAACTGCTCGCCACTGCCGAAGAAAAGGGCCTTGAGTTCGGCCACCGAGCCCGCTCCCTCGAGGCGAGCTTCCACGCGCTGGCGCGAGAAGCGGCCGCCCAGGCCGACACCGATGAACTGGAAGCGCGACTCCTCTCCGAGGCGGGCGATGGTGTTGGCGAACTGCCAGGCGTGGCGCCCCCAGCGCTGCAGGCTGACGTAGCCCACCTGCGCGCCGCGGTCCAGATACACCTCCGCCGACCCGCTGGTCAGGGCGGCGCGCTCGAGTTCAGGCGAGAGCAGTTCGTCGACGTAGTTGAAGCTGGATCCCTCCCCGGCCAGGATCAGGGTGTGGGGGAGGACGGCGGCGCCCCCCGCCCCCGACCAGTACTGGCTGACGATGGGGCGTTCGATCCGGAGCCCGGGCGGCACATAAAGAAAGCTGCCCCCGCTGAACAGCGCCGCGTGCAGGGCCGAGAACTTGTCGCGCTCGGGCATGACCTGCTTGAAGAGATGGGTGCGGACCAGATCGGGGTGTTCCCTCGCCGCCTGGGAGAGGGGGATGAAGATGACCCCGCGCTCGGCCAGGCCGGGCTCCATCTGGACTACCCCGGGCTCGCTGCCACTCTGCCGGAGCACCGCTGAGACGTCCGAGATGGTCTCGGCGGCGGGCTTTCCCCGTGCCTCCTCGCGCGGCTCGAATCCATTCAGGTCGAGGCCGCGCAGGTCGGTCCGGCGCCATTCCTCATCGCTCGCCGAGGGCAGATCCAGCTCTTCATAGAGCTCGAACGCGCGCCGTCGCTCGGCCCGCAGCCATTCCGGTTCGCCGTGCAGCGAGCCGAGCTCCTCCGCCGCCTCTTTGGTGAACGCCATCAGCCGACCGAACCCTCCATCTCAAGCTGGATGAGGCGGTTGAGCTCGATCGCATACTCCAGCGGAAGCTCCTTGGTGAAGGGCTCGATGAAGCCGTTGACGATCATGGTCTCGGCCTCTGC
>DATLSE010000054.1:0-46686 GCA_035534295.1 Nitrosotalea sp. | reverse complement strand
ACTCTCGGCGTTTCCTTGAGACAGCGCCATTTCTCGAGAATTCAAATGACTTCGTCTTTGATAGTCAAATACTTATCCAAGCTGCATCTATCGGATTCAGAATCGCTGAAGTGCCTGCGATTGGTCGTTACTTTGAAGACGCCAGCTCGATTGGCTTGCGTACCAGCGTTGTCTACGGCTTGAAGACATTAGCGGCAATCGTTAGATATGCGCTCCACCGTGCCGGCTTTCCCTGTGCATGGCTTACGCCTCAAAGGGGGAATCCTACGTACCAGCAGCACACCTAGCAGCATTACCGCCTGGACGCGGATGACGAGGCAGGTGGTTAAATACCGAGCCCGTAGTCGCCTCAGATGATCATGTGGAGTGATCCGGCGAGAGCCGTCGTTGCTGCTACGAACGTAGCGTCTCGCGCAGCAAGACTACCCTGCACGACGCATGCTTCAGCACATACGGGACTGTCTTTCCGAGATTGAATTCGCCGAACCTTCGTTTGTACGGAAGTCCCATTACGATAATATCAGCGCCCCATTCGTCTGCCTCGCCAACAATGGCGGGGCCAGTGTCTCGAGCTTGGACCATCTCCGTCTCAACTTCTACGTGGTATTCCTTGGCCAGCTGCTCAACGGCGTCTAGGACCCTCTCCGCCAAGTCAACCTGCTGTTCGACCGGCGCGCTTAAGGGAAGCGAGCGGTTTACCTCAATGACGTGCACCGCGTACATTTTGATGCGTTCTTGGCTTCGGTCTCTGGCCATCCTGCACGCGAGTCGGACGGTCTCATCATCTACCTTATGGCCGGCGACCGAGACCATCACCTTGTATTCGGTGTCGCTCACTCCGAGATCTCGCGACCGGTGAACTTGCGCCAGACCACCCAGGATCCGAACGCCACCATGAGGAACGCGGTCGCGACCTCGATTCCCCCGCTGACCGGGCCGTCAGGGCCACGGAGCAAAAAGTAAATGAATACCCAAGCCCCCAGAGCAAGTGAGACAACCCCCATCAGGGTGAACGGGAATCGCACGGCTCGGCTCATGGTAGCAGGGGGCCGGCCTTGACCTACCTATAATCCAGGCCTGTGAAGGTGGTCATCGTGGGTTGCGGCCGGGTTGGAGCGCGACTTGCTCGTCAACTGAGTGAGCAGGAGCATGAGGTCACCTTGATCGATCGCAATCCCGCCGCCTTCATGCAGGCGTCCGCCAAGGGAATTCTGGATTCCGAGTTTCAGGGGAACCTGGTCGTCGGCGACGGCTGTGATGCGGACACCCTGCGTAGGTCTGGCGCAGAGAACGCGGATACATTCATCGCTGTAACCGAGGGTGATAACCGAAATATCATGGCAGCGCAAATTGCACAGTATTTATTCAAGGTCCCAAAGGTCATTTGTCGCATATACGATCCGGTGCGAGAGGAGGCCTACCGAAAGTTCGGGCTAACCACCTTCTGCCCCACCCTGGAGGGTGCGAACCTCGTACTCAAAATGATCCAGGAGGAGTCCTAGTTGTACGCGATAGTGGTCGGGGGGGGGAAGGTCGGCTACTACCTCTCCCGGGACCTTCTCGAGCGCGGGCACGAAGTCACTCTGGTGGAGAAAGATGGGCCTCGTGCCGAATGGCTCGAAAGCCAATTGGGCAGCATCGTCATGCGGGGCGATGGCGACGAGCTGGCGTTCCTAAGCACGACTGGAATCGAACGCGCTGACGCGGTGCTGGCGGTCACCGGCGACGACGAGGACAACTTGGTCGCATTGCAGTTGGCAAAAAAACGCTTCAACGTCCCTCTCACCGTGGCCCGGGTCAACAACCCAGCCAACGTGGAGATCTTTAAGACACTTGGGGTGGACCAAGCGGTCTCGGCGACGGAGGTGCTCCTTGGCGCACTGGAGAATCCGATATCCGAATGATGCGGGCAAAAGGCAGGGCCACCTAGCGCAGGCGGCCCTGCCTATCCAGCCCGACTAGCTGGCCTTGCCGATCTTGTAGATCTTGGTCCCGCACTTGGGACAGGTTCCGATGGTCGCCGGCTTGCCGTTCTTCATCGTGATCGGCTCCGGGTTCTGCATCTCGACCTTCTGCTTGTCCTTAAGGCAATACCCTTCCATGTGTTATTTCCTCTCCTATTTGATGTTCAAAGATTCTGCGACTCAGGGAGGTGGATTCCGGCGCGAAGCCGCTCCCGACCCCTATTGAACACTATCTGCAAGCTCGTGCGACCCATGGGGCACGATTGACTCGGGCCGACCCCCGGTGAAAGGAGCCCGCTCGAGTCGCCGAATCTAGTCGGCGAGAGCCTTAAGCCCGACCGCCGATATGGTGCGCGCGGCCATCTCGGCGCCGGCCGCCAAGGCCAGCGGTAATGCGGCTGGTCCTCCATGGTGGCTTAACCAGTAGCCAAGCATGCCTCCGGCGAAGCTATCACCTGCGCCGGTGGTGTCCACCACCCGCGCAGCCAACGCTGGCTGGTGCCTGACCCCGTCCGCTGTGTATAGGACCGCGCCGTCCGGGCCGTCTTTTACCACCAGGCCGCGCAGCCGCCTCCCTATCCGGAAGGCCTCGGCATCCCCAGACCACAGCATGTCCAGCTCCTCACGTGTACAGAAGAACCAGTGGCAGAGGTCGATCAACTCGCCAACTACGTCGGCGTCGCCGTGGAGGTAGGACAGCATGGCGTCCGCCGCCAGAAGTTGGCAGCCTGCGACCTGGCGCGCGACGGCCAGCTGTACGTCTGGGCGCATTGAGCCGATGAAGATCCAATCGGCTCCGCCAGTCGGAAGGCGTGGCTGCCATCGATCGTAGATCGAGTCCTGGCTGCCCAGGTCCACGGTCCGGCCGTGCGCCGATCCGACCAGCCAGCGGTAGGTCGGTGCGTTGACGACGTCCAGGCCCGAGTCGTCGATCGCCGTATGTCGCCTCAAGAGCTGGCGTACCGCGCCCTCGCCGTCCGGTCCGACCGGGGCCGAGAGTGCGACCGGGTGGAATCGCGACGCCGCCAGCGAAAAGTAGAGCGCCGATCCGCCGAGCTCGTCCCGGAGTTCACCGCCCGGACTTGAATCGAGCGCGACGGAGCCGACGACGAATAGACGCATCGCGTTGGGCTCAGCGGGTGCGAGGAGCGCGACCACTCAGCGGGGTGACCACGTGGCGAGCAGATCTCAGCTTGAGGAGGAAATCGGCCGAATCTCCGTAGTCGTCAATCTCCATCCAGCTGAGGCCCAACTCTTCGACCGAATGGGCATCGCTGCCGGTCGCGGCGATCTTGTCGCGGGCCCGGCAGTACTCCTCGGCCATGAGATTGGCCTCGGGACCACTCCATGGGTTGTACACCTCGACGATGTCCAGCCGATCCCCCAACCGGTCCAGGCTGACCTGGTCGAAGTGGGCACGCCGGCGATCGAAGGGGTGTGCGGCATAGGTGAGGCCACCCATTCCGTGGATCAGATCGCACGCCTCGACCGCCGTGATTCGCGCGGGCAGGCTTGAGCTCATGAACAAACCGATGATCTCACCCTGGTCAGTTCTGACCTCCTCGCCCACGATGGCGAGGTCGGGGGCGAGGAGGGCCAGTTCCAGGGCGCCCGCTGCGGTGTTGTGGTCGGTCAGCGCGACCTGATCGAGCCCAACGCGAGCGCAGGCCTCGACCAGCTGGTCAAGGGGGGTGCGGCTGTCGGGTGAGAACTCGCTGTGGAGGTGGAGATCGATCCTCAGCAAGCGCTCAGCCGAAGAGGGGGATGATTCGGGCGGGCCGGCGATCCTGGGTGGAGCGCTCCATGAGTACCTCTTGGGCTTGGTACAAGAACTCCAAAACCTGGGCCGGACGCCGCTCGCCCCCCATCTGTTGGGGCAGCCTGGGGTCGGCGACGGCCAGCAAGGCGACGAGTCGGGGAAGGAGCCAACCAGGAACCAGCTTCAGGTCCTGGACCAGGCATTCCTCCAGCCAGTAGGCGATCTCGTCCGACTCCCGGAGCAACCGTCGTGGCGTGCGTTCCTCCTGGCCACGCCGGTGCCAGTAGAGCGCCCGTTCCTGTTCCATGACCGTTTGCTCGATCATTGGCTGATTGGCCACTATACCCGGGTCGGCCGATCAATCCCCCACTGGGTAGTACAGGGTCCGCCAGCCTCCCGCCGCGGGGATGAGGTGCACCCTCCGGTCCACCTCCAGCTCGCGCCAGCCGTCGCGGATGAGGTAGCGGACGCTGACCTTGGCCACGTTTCTGTATGTGCGGCCGCGCTCTGCGTCAGTCCACCTATCCAGGATGTCTACGCCCTCCACTTTGGCCCCGATCACCTGGCCATGCTGATTCTGGCGCGACATGCGGTCGACAAAGCGACCGCGACCGCCCCAGGCGCGCCTGGCATCCTCGGCGATCAGGTCCCACATGTCGTCGTAAGCGCCCTCCTGCTGCAGCCGCGTGAAGCGAAGCTCAAAGGTTCCCGGTGCGATGGAGATGGCCTCAGGAGCCTGAATGGGCAGCATCGCGGGCGGCGCAGTGGCGTCCTGGACATGGACCCCACTGGGCAGCGAGCCCGAGTTGGTGAACTTGGAAAAATCATCCGCGGCCCAGGTATTGAAGGGGCCACTGAGCCGGGCCAGGAGGGTCCCTAACCCCGACTGGGAGTTCACGAGGCGTCTGAGCAATCGCATCAGTGACACCATATCTTGTGGGTTATGCACAGACATTACCCAGAATGTGGATATACTGCAATCCCAATGGCGGACAGGCACGGTCGCCTGGTGCGGATGCGAGCGGCCGCGCTCGGCGCGCTGCGGTCACGGCCCGAGCAGTCCCCGCCCAAGCATCGGGGATGTGGTCGCTGGACGCGACGGGCCGGACGCTCAAGACCCCCGACCTGAGGAATCGACCGACTCTGTAGCGCTCCCCAGCCGTGCAGCACTGGGCCCGGTGAGCCGGCTCAGTCTCGCCCTTGACGCTCGCTCAGGTGGGCCTGGATCAGGGCCTGGGCCCGAGCCGGGGGCATCGGCTCGTGATGCGAGAAGGCGGTGCTGAAGACGCCCCTACCCTGGGTCATGGAGCGCAGATCCAGGGCGTAGCGTTGCATCTCTGCCGCTGGAACCTGGGCCTGCACGTGCTGCCAACCCGCGCTGCCCTGGGTGCCGGAGATGCGGCCCCGCCGAGTACTTAGATCAGACATGACGTCGCCCAGACAGCGCTCTGGAACCCGTATCTGGACCTCCAGTACGGGCTCCAGAACCAGCGGCTCAGCCTCCAGGACAGCCTTGCGCAGTGCGATCGATCCGGCCAACTGAAAGGCCATATCGGAGGAGTCGACGGGATGATATTTGCCGTCGAGCAGCGTGACCCGAACGTCGACCATCGGGTGTCCTGCGACAACGCCAGACGCCATGGCTTCGATCACCCCCTTCTGCACCGAGGGACGAAAGTTCTGTGGGATCGCGCCCCCAAACACCTTGTCCTCCCAGACGAATCCCTCGCCGCGGGCGGTCGGCGCGATCTCAATCGTGCAGACGCCGTACTGACCATGGCCGCCGGACTGCTTGACGTGGCGGCCCTCCGCCCGGGCGGTGCGAGAGATGGTCTCGAGGTGGGCGACCTGAGGCGGACGAGTCGTGGCCTCAACCCCGTATTTGCGTTTCAGCTTCTCTAGCAGGACGTCGAGGTGGACATCGCCGAGTCCGGAGGCGACCACCTCATGGGTGACCTCATCCCGGACCACCCGCAGGCTCGGATCTTCCTCCAGCAGGTGTGTCAGCCCCGCCGATATGCGGTCGTCATCGCCTCGGCTCCGAGGGAGGATCGCGAGGGAGAAGGACGGCTCGGGAAATTCGATCGACGGGCCCTGCGCGCGGCCGAGCACGTCTCCGGTGAGGCTGTGGGCGAGCTTGCCCACGCCGCCGATGTCCCCTGCCACCAGTTCCTCTACGGGCTGGTGTTCCTTGCCTCGCAGCGTGAAGAGCTGGCCCAGCCGCTCCTCGAAGGAGCGGGTCGAGTTGAACAGGCGTTGATCCGCTCGAATCCGCCCCGAGAGCACCTTCAGATAGCTGATGCGACCTACGAAGGAGTCGGCGGTGGTGTTGAAAATGAGGGCCGCCGGGGTCCCGGCGGGGTCCCCGCTCGGCGCAGGGAGGAGCTCGACCATGGTTCGGAGCAGGGTCCGGACCCCCAGCCTCGCGGCCGCCGAACAGCACAGAACGGGGCAGACCGAGCCTGCTCTGACGCCCTCCCGCAAGCCCCGTTCAACCTCATCGTCGCTCAGAGTTCCCAGCTCCAGGTATTTACCCAATAGAGCGTCATCGCCCTCGGCTGCCGCCTCCACCAGCTGCTCGCGACGTTCGCCGGCCAGCTTCTTCAGGTCGTCCGGTATCGGCGCCTCGGCGCCCATACCGTCGGGGGTGGACAACGTGGCTTTCATGTGCAGGAGGTCGATGACGCCGCGGAAATCCGACTGCGACCCGATGGGCAGGTTCAATGCCACCGGCCGCGGTGTCAGGGTCCCGCGGAGTGCATCCAGGGCACCATAAAAATCCGCGTTCTCCCGGTCCATTTTGTTGATCACCACGAGCCGGGGCAGGCGTTGAGAGTTCAGTCGCTGCCAGGCTATCTCTGTGCCCACCGCCACGCGGTCGCTGGGCGAGACCACGACCAGGGCAGATTCAGCAGCCGCCAGAGCGCTCACGACCTGACCCTCGAAGTCCGCCACGCCGGGGGTGTCGATGAGATTCAGCCTGATGCCGTTGAATTCGAGATCGGCCAGGGCGAGGTTGACCGATACCTTGCGTCGGTGCTCTTCGGGCTCGAAATCCATAACCGCCGTGCCCGCCTCGGTCGAGCCGGCACGAGCGAGGGCTCCGGCGGCCACCAGCATGGCCTCCGCGAGGGAGGTCTTGCCCTCGTGCGAGTGACCGACGAGAGCCACGTTGCGCATACGCTCGGGCCCGGGGCTGGGCACTCGCTGAGTCTAAGGTCGGGCGAGGATGATTGCCAGTATCATCGGTTGCGTGGCCAAGGGGAAGCGGATGGCGACGATAGACGAGGTCCTCACCGCCATCGAGTCGGCTCGTGACAAGGTCATGGCGGACGAGGTCAAGCAGTACACCAAGCTCGGAATCCCCAAGTCCATGGCCTACACCATGGTCGCCAGCCGATATCACCAGAAGGTGGGTGGGTCGGAGGAGGCGGAGCCGGACCCGTTCGAGGCCGGAACGAGCAACTCCTGGGACGACATCGGCTAGGCTCGGCGAGCTGACGAGTTGGGTCGGGCGATGCGCTTGGCACGCTCTCTGCGAGTGCTCTCGGCAGTCACCCGCGAGCCGGGACTGAGACCGGCGCAGTTGGCCGCGCAGGTCGGCATTTCCGAGCGCACGCTCCGCCGCGACGTGAGGCGGCTGCGCGGTCTGGGCTACGACATCCGCTATCGCGATGGATATCAGCTCTGGGAGGGGCTGGCCTTCGACGGGGCCGGAGCTGGCGCCTCCGGCCTTGAACTCAGTCTGCGCCGCCTTGTAGCTGTGCTTGAGCGCGAACTCCCCACGGCTCTGGCAGCCCCGGTGGTTCGGGACGTGGAGGCTCTGATTCCGGCGGCGCTGGCGTCGCTGATGGCCAGCGCGATCGAGCACCAGGCGGATTCCAGGTGAGCGCTCGTCCGCTGGTCCTGTTCGGATCGGGAGACGATGACCCCGAATTTCGATACGCGTGTGGCACTGCTCTGGAGCAGGCCCTCTACCTGCGTTTTGCCCCGGACGACGACGTGCTCGTGGTGCCGGAGATGGAGCTCGGACGGGCGCGAGGGGAGTCGTCGGCGGTCCGGGTGATCAGCCTTCGGGAGGCGGGCTGGATTGAGCGCGGCGACGCCGGCGGCTCGTGGATCGATCTCTGCCGGCGCCAGCTTGAGGCACGAAACGTGCGTTCGATCCAGGTTTCCTCACGCCTGCAGGCCGGGCTCTATCGGGCTCTTCTCGAGTGCGGGTTCGACGTGGATCTGGGGGCCGATCTGTTCGGACCTCAAAGGCGGGCCAAGTCCGATTCTGAGCTGGAGCTGGTGCGCGCCGCCCAGAGCGCGGCCGAGGTGAGCTGCGTGGCCGTGATTCGAGAACTCGCGTCCGCGCAGGTGGGGGAGGACGGTGGGCTCTGGAGTGGTGGCCGTCCACTGACCTCTCAGATCCTCATGGCCCGCGCCCAGGGGGCTCTGCTGGAACTCGACCACAGCTGTCCGGACATGATCATCGCCGGCAGCCCCGACTCCGCTCTTCCCCACCACCGGGGCCGGGGTCAAATCGCCGCCGGCCGGCCGGTGGTGATCGACATCTTCCCGCGCGGGGCCGCCGGTCACTACCACGGCGATCTGACCCGTACGGTCGTTCCGGGCCCGATACCGGATGAGATCCGGCGCTGGCACGAGGCGTGCGTGGCGGCGATGGAGGCCGCGATCGCGACCATTCGACCCGGCTCCGACGGCCGAGACGCGCATCGCGCCTGCTGCCGAGCCCTGGTTGAGCATGGCTTTGGAACCATCACCCCGGGCCTGGAAGGGACGGGGCAGGGGCCGGTCATGATCCACTCCACCGGGCATGGCGTGGGCTTGGAGGTTCATGAGGCCCCACTTCTGCGCGACGCCGTATACCCGCTCCGACGCCGCGACGTCGTCACCGTCGAGCCGGGGCTGTACCAGACCGGCGTCGGGGGCGTTCGCGTCGAAGACACGGGCTGGATCGGGGACGCCGGCTTCACAAGCCTGTCGAACCTCCCCCGAAGCCTTGATCCTCGCGACTACTTGTAAAGCTAAGGTTTACGCCCCAAAATCGCCTGATGCCCGTGGGACCCGATCCCCAGCCGGAGGAGGACATGGGAGCCCGAATCAGGCGCCTGCGTCTGGAGCGCGGAATGACGCTGGCCCGGGTCGCAGGGGGGGACTTCAGCCGTGCCTTTCTGAGCCAGGTCGAGACCGGGCGCAGCCGCCCCTCCACGCGGGTCCTGACCATAATCGCCGATCGCCTCGGAACCCGCGTGGACGACATCCTGCCTGGGAGTCGGACCGAGGAGCGCGAGCTCAGGCTGGAGCGGGCTCGGGTCGCCGTCCTTCGCGGTCGACCCCACCTGGC
This sequence comes from Nitrosotalea sp., assembly GCA_035534295.1. Lineage (GTDB taxonomy): Bacteria > Chloroflexota > Dormibacteria > Dormibacterales > Dormibacteraceae > DATKQJ01. The sequence continues at coordinate 37,610 of DATLSE010000054.1, read as the reverse complement.
GTTGGAACTCCTGGACGAGATGGGAGGCGTATCCGACTGGCCCTTCTCGGCGGAGACCCGGCTGTGTGCCCTGAGCGCGCTTCTTGCCATCGGCCGGCGCTCGGCCGCGGCCGCCCTGGCTCAGGAGCTGAGGGAGGAGCTCACGCGGCGGGCGGATGAGCCCAGGCTGAGCCGGCTCCAGGATGTGGAATCAGGGACTCCAAAGCGCCTGGAGGCTCGAGATCATCTGCGGCTGGCCGAGCACGCCCTGCGGGAGGGACGCCTGAGCATGGCGCTGGAGCACTTTCGGGCGACCCGCATTCTGCTCGAATCGCTCACTTCGGAAGAGACGCGGGCCAGGTGAATTGGGGTGGCGGCTCGGTGAAGGGCGGTCCGATCTCGAGCACCACGTCGGTGTGCGAGCCGAGCACGACGCCGGTCACGGCGCCGCTATACGGGTGTCCGTTGACCCAGACCTTCAGGCTCTGGCCCGAGGGCACGGCAAGGGTGGCGACACGTCGGGGCCCGAGCGGCTGCTGCCAGACGGCAAAGAAATCGCCCAGGGTGAATTGGCGCCCTGCGGCCGACTTCGGCGCCTCGATGTGGATGACCCCGGTGGTGTCGTGGGTGTGCAGCCAGTAGAGGCACTTGCTCTTGATCCCGATCTGAGCTGGAACGTTGGCGTTGGTGCCGTCGTAGATGATCGTCAGGTGGGCGTGATAATGCACCGCCAACTGCTCTCCCGCCTGGCAACTCACACCGGCCACGGGCGAGGGCAGGCCGGTCGTATTGGCGATCTTGATCGCGACCAGGAGGGCGATGATTGTGATCGCGAACGCCCCGCCCACAATCCAGGGCAGGATCGGGAACGGCTCCGGCGCCCGGGTATGGCGGGTACCGGGGCGTCTATCGCCTCGCGTCTGCTTTCGGTTCTTGGACGATGGGGCCACAGCTCACGCTAAAATAGCCCAGTCCTTTCTGGTCCTGCCGCGCCGCTACGCCGCGCCGGGGGCCTGAACCCATAGAGAGGAGTACTTCAATTGCTCAGGGATTACGAGATCCTTTATATCGTGCGGCCGGAACTGGACGAGTCCCAGTTGGGCGAGGCCGTTCAGGGCGTCAACAAGCTGATCGAAGGCCTGGGCGGAAATCCCACTCGGACCGACGTCTGGGGGCGGCGACGACTGGCGTACGAGGTCAAGCACCTGCGCGAGGGACAGTACGTGCTCCAGCTGTTCGAGATCGAGCCCGGCGCGGTACCCGAGATGGAGGCGGCGCTGCACATCTCGGAGTCGGTGTTCCGCCACCTGATCGTTCGCCGGCCAGATCGAGTGGCGCCGGTCGAGACCGTCGCCGCTACCGATGTCGAGGCCGCCACGCCTGAGGGCGCGGGCGAGCCCGAGCCCACGGGGGCCGACGAGGAGTCCCCAACGGAGGAGCCGGAGACGGCGGCCGCCGCCTCCAGCAGCGAGGAGGAGTAGCCGTGAGCAGCCTCAACAAGGTGATGCTGATCGGTAGGCTGACCCGTGACCCCGAGATGCGCTACACGCCCTCGGGTCAGCCCGTGACGTCCTTCAGCATCGCCACCAACCGCTACTCATCCGGGGCTGACGGCGAGCGTCGAGAGTTCACCGACTACCACAACATCGTGGCCTGGAACATCGGGCGTCGCAACCTCGCCGAGCTCGTCGCGAACTACACCAAGAAGGGGTCGTCGGTATACGTCGAGGGGCGACTTCAAACCCGCTCCTGGGAAGGTCAGGACGGTCAGAAGCGCAGGGCCACAGAGGTCGTCGCCTCGGACGTCCAGTTCCTCGACTCCCGTTCCACCCAGTCAGGATCGGCGCCCGCCGCCACCGAGGACCTTCCGCCCTTGGAAGAATCGGGAATTCGTGACGTCGATCCCGACGACATCCCTTTTTAGCGAGGCACCATGGCAGAGAGAAGAGAGTCCAATCCCCGCGGCAAGCGACCGAATCGAAAGGTTTGTGCCTTTTGTGCCGAGAAGATCGATTTCATCGATTACAAGGAGGTCGGTCGCCTGCGCCGATATATCTCCGAGCGCGGCAAGATACTGCCTCGACGCGTCACCGGCACCTGCGCCAAGCACCAGCGTCCGCTGACCGGCGCCCTCGAGCGTGCCCGATCGATCGCCCTTCTGCCCTATACGACCGACACGGCGCGCTGAAAATTCCGGTCGCGCAGGAGCCCAAGCCATGATCTTTCAGCAGCAGCTTCGGATCCCTGGTCCCACGCCCCTGCCCGAGCGCGTGACCCGGGCCATGGCCCGGCCCATGCTCGATCATCGTGGCCCCGAGTTCGGCGAAGTTCTGCGCGATGTGATCGATGGGGCCAAGCGCGTCTTCGAGACCTCCAATGATCTGCTCCTGCTGACCTCATCGGGCTCCGGTGGCCTCGAGTCTGCCGTGGCCAACGTCATCTCGCCGGGAGACCAGGTGGTGGCGGCAGGCTGCGGCATGTTCGGCGACCGACTGGCAGGGATTGCCGAGGCCTTCGGCGCCGAGGTGATCAGGCTGCTCTCGGAGTGGGGCCAGCCCACCGACCCCGACGACCTGGCCAAGGTCCTCTCTGATCACCCCCGGGCGGGCGTGGTCCTGCTGACCCACAACGAGACCTCGACCTGCGTCGGCAACGACATCGCGAGCCTGGCGCGGGTGGTCCGAGACGCGGACCGGATCAGCTTGATCGACGCCGTCAGCTCCGTCAGTTCGGTCCCGATCGAGGTCGACAAGAACCAGATCGACGTCTGTGTCAGCGCCAGCCAGAAGGGCTGGATGGCGCCTCCCGGGGTCGCCTTCGTGACCATTGGTGAGCGTGCCTGGGCCCTTAATGAGAGCGCTCGAGCCCCCCGCTACTACTTCGACTGGAAGCGCCACCGGGACCTGTTGCGCTCTTCGTCGACGCCGTGGACCCCGGCCATCAGTGTTGTCTACGGGGTGCAGGAGGGCATACGAATGCTCGAGGAGGAGGGCCTGCCGCAGGTCTACCGGCGTCACGCCGACCTCGCCGGCGCCACCCAGGCCGGCCTCTCGGCCCTCGGATTCGAGCTCTTCGCGGCCGAGGGCTATCGCTCTCACACGGTGACCGGAGCGCTGCCCCTTCCGGGGCTTGACCTGGCCGCTTTCCGCACCCTTCTCCGGCAGCGCTACGGCGTCGTCGTGGGCAACGGACAGGGCAAGATGGAGGGGCGGATGTTCCGCGTCGGGCATCTCGGGGCGATCAGCGCTGGAGACGTGGTCCAGGTGCTGTGGTCGATCGAGCAGGCGCTGGAGGAGATGGACCTGGCGCCGGCGGACGGACGCGGCGTGCAGGCGGCCAGCTCCTTTATCAATCGCAGTGCGCGGGGTGGGGCGTGAGCCGGCCCCGGATCCTGGTCTCCGACCCGCTGGCTGAGGACGGCATCAAGCGCCTGTCCGAAGTGGCCGAGGTCACGGTCAAGACCAAGCTGTCAGAGGACGACCTGGTGGCCTTGATCCCTGGCTTCGAAGCGCTGGTGGTGCGTTCGGAGACCAAGGTGACCGAGCGCGTCCTGGCGGCCGGACTTCAGCTCAAGGTGATCGGGCGAGCCGGGGTCGGGATCGACAACATCGATGTGGCCAGCGCCACCCAGCGTGGGGTGCTGGTGGTGAACGCTCCGCGGGGCAATATCATCGCCGCCGCCGAGCACGCGATAGCGCTCCTCTTCGCCGTCGCCCGCAACGTTCCGCAGGCAGACGCCTCGGTTCACCGGGGCGAGTGGCAGCGGTCCAAGTACACCGGGGTGGAGATCCGCGGCAAGACCCTCGGCATCGTGGGGCTGGGCAACATCGGCTCCGAGGTCGCCAAGCGAGCCCAGGGCCTGGAGATGGACGTCATCGCCTACGACCCCGCGGTGGCGCCGGAGCGCGCCGAGCAGTTCAACGTCGCCCTGGTTGGGCTGGAGGAGCTGTTTCAACGCTCCGACTTCGTGAGCGTGCACGCTCCCCTGGTCGAGGGGACTCGAAATCTGATCGGGGCCGAGGTGTTGAAGCTGGCCCGGCCCAATCTGCGCCTGGTCAACGCCGCCCGGGGCGGTATCGTCGACGAGGACGCCCTGGCGGACGCGCTGCGCGAGGGGCGGCTTGCGGCAGCAGCCTCGGACGTGTTTCTGCACGAGCCCCTGGGCGAGAGTCCCCTGCTCGAGCTGCCCAACTTCATCGCCACCCCGCACATCGCCGCCTCGACGGTTGAGGCGCAGAAGTCGGTCGCCTCCGACGTCGCCGAGGAGGTGATCGCCGTGCTGGGTGGCGGTGCTCCTCGATACGCGGTGAACGCCCCGGCGCTGGCACCGGAGGAAATGGCATTCGTTCGCCCCTTCGCGGTTCTGGCCGAGCGCATGGCGGACATGCACGTCCAGCTCCACGGGGGGCGGGTATCGAGTCTGGAGCTCACCTTCGAGGGCGAGCTGGCCAGTCACGACCTCTCGCCGGCCACGGCGGCGGCGCTGAAGGGGATCCTGCAGCGCTTCACTGAAGACAGGGTCACCCCGGTCAACGCCCGCCTGGTCGCAGCCCAGAGATCGCTGCGGCTGACCGAGCGCAAATCTCCCACGGTCAGCGCCGGCGGCTATCCCAACTCAATCACGCTGAATGCGGACGGACGCGAGATCGCCGGAAGCGTGCTCTGGGGAGAGCCGCGCATAACCCGCATCGGACCCTTCCACTTCGATTTCTCGCCCCTGGGGCGCTTCCTCGTCTCGCGCCACCGGGACCGCCCGGGGGTGGTGGCCCACATCAGCGGCATCCTGGGGGCCCGCGACGTCAACATCGCGTCCATGCAGCTGGGTCGCGACGCCCCACGGGGGGGAGCCATGATGTTCGTCGCCGTGGACGACGTGGTCGACGCGGCGGCGCTGGCCGAGCTCCGCGCCTTTGAGGGGCTGGAGGAGTTGAGCTTCATCGAGCTCGGTGCCGATGGCTGACGTTCGCGGCTTTCGGGCCATTCGGTGCGCCGGGCCTCTAGAGCCGGCCGTGGCCCCGCCCTACGACGTGCTCGATGAGGATCAGGTCGCCTCGCTCAAGGCGCGCTCGGAGCACAACATCGTCCATCTCACCCGGCCCGGGCGTGATTACGACGGCTCGGCGGCGCTGCTTCGGAAATGGCTCCAGGAGGGCAGCTGGATCCAGGAGAGCGAGCCCGTCATGATGCTGCACGAGACCCGCTGGGCTGGTGCGGTGCGCCGCGATCTCATCGCGGCTCTCCGCCTACAGCCCTACGAGGACCGCGTTGTTCTTCCGCACGAACGAACCCATCGAGGTCCCAAAGAGGATCGCCTGGCGTTGTTGAGAGCGACCGGCACCAGCCTGGAGCCGCTCTGGTTTCTGTATCAGGATCTGCCGGGACTGATGTCCGGGGCTCCCCTTCAAGACCGCGTGGATTTCCGATTTCAGGATCAGGATCACACCCTCTACACCATCCGCGATGCCGGGTTCATGTCCGAGGTGAGTCTGGCCTTTGCCCAGCGCCCGGTCCTGATCGCTGACGGTCATCACCGATACGAGACGACGCTTGCCTACTCGCAAGAGTTGGGCGGGGCAGAAGAGGCGGCCTCGCGCTTCACCCTGGCCTGCCTGACCGACATCGCCGATCCTGGGCTCACCGTGCTGCCCACCCACCGAGTCCTGCGTTCGGGGCTGCCGGTGCGCGGCGGGGACCCGGTGGCCGACCTCACCTCTGCGCTGGCGGCGCTGGAGGCGGGCCCGGCCACAGCCGTCTACCAGGCTGGCGCGTTCGAGATCTTCCGCCTGGAGGGAGGCGAGGCGGTGATGGAACTTCACCGCCAGATCCTCGACAACGTGGTCGGCCGGCGCACGGCCGAGGAGGCCCTCGAGTACACCCGGGACGCCGCCGAGGCGGTGCGCTGGGTCGACGAGGGCAGGGGGGTCGCGGCCTTCCTGCTTCCCGCCCCGGACGTGTCGGCCATCCTCAAGGTGGCCGAGCAGGGCCAGACCATGCCTCAGAAGGCAACCTACTTCCATCCCAAGCCACCGTCGGGCATGGCGCTGCACCAACTTGATCCAGGTCGGAACATAGGTACCGGATCGACCGGTTAGGTATAGCGATGCCAATCTACGGTTACCGTTGCGCTGGCTGCGGGAAGGAGTTCGAGATCATGCAGAGCATGTCCGACGCTCCGCTCAAGGTCTGCTCCGGCTGCGGTGGAGCGCTGCACAAGATGCTCTACCCGGTGGGGGTGCAGTTCAAGGGCAGCGGCTTCTACAGCACGGACTACAAGGTCACGCCCAAGGCGGCCAAGGATGACGGTCCCGCGCCCGCCTCCACGCCGACCGCTGGCGCCGATGGAGCCAAGACCACTGGTCCGGCCGAGAGCGCGCAGAGCAAGCCGAACGCAGCGGATTGAGGAGGAAGGTTCAACATGGTCGCAGCGGTTACCGACGCCGATTTTGATGCCACGGTTTTGAAGTCCGACAAGCCCGTGCTAGTGGACTTCTGGGCCACTTGGTGCGCCCCATGCCGCATGATCGCCCCCGTCGTGGAGGAGATCGGAGGCGAGATGGGCGACAGCGTTCGCGTGGTGAAGATGGACGTGGACCAGAATCCCAGCACCCCGGGGGGACTTGGGATCATGAGCATTCCCACTCTGATCATCTTCAAGAACGGCGAGCCCAAGGAGCGCATAGTGGGCTTTCGGCCCGGTCTCAAGGGCGACCTCAAGAGCAAGCTCGAAGGTCTGATCTAAAAAAGTCCGCGGGGGCCCGTGCCCCTGGCAAAGAACTTAGAATGGCTAATTAGCCATCCTAATGACAAGCGCCAAGTCGGACCTGCTCGAGATCGGGGCCGCCCTCAGATTGCTGGCGGGGCGTCTCAACCGGCGGCTGCGGCAGAACACCGACGTGCCGGTCGGAGCCACCGCGCTCTCCGCCCTGAGCGCGGTGCTGAGCCGCGGTCCGCTGACCGTGGGTCAACTGGCCGAGCGCGAGCGGGTCCGCCCACCCACCATGACGTCGATGGTGGCCGGGCTTGAGGCCCGCGGCCTGCTGGCCCGCAGGAGCGACGATTCGGACCGTCGCCTGAGCTGGCTTGAGTGCACCGAGCAGGGGCGCGAACTCGTGCTCGCCAGCCGGACCCAGGGCAACCTCTACCTGAGCCGGCTCTTGGTCAGGCTCACGCCGCTTGAGCTGGATGCGGTGCGGACTGCGGTGACGGCCCTGAGCCGGCTCCTGGAGTCCGAGGTCTGAGCCGGCTGGCGAGGACCTTCTCCTCGCTTCAGATCTACAACTACCGCCTCTATTTCTTTGGCTCCGTCCTCTCCCAGGTCGGGACCTGGATGCAGATGGTGGCCCAGTCCTGGCTCATCCTGCGCCTGACCGGGAGCGGCATCGACCTGGGGATAGCCACCGCCCTGCAGCAGTTGCCGATGCTCTTATTCGCGGCCTGGGGCGGATTGGTGGCGGACCGCCTGGACAAGCGCCGGGTGCTCCTGGTCACCCAATCCCTCTCTGGGGCCTTGGCCCTGGCCCTGGCCCTGCTCACCTTCAGCAATCGGGTGCAGGTCTGGATGGTCTACCTCCTGGCCCTGGGCTTGGGCCTGGTCAACACCGTGGACAACCCCACCCGGTCCAGCTTTGCCGTGGAGATGGTGGGCGCCGACCGTCTGCCCAACGCCATCGCCCTCAACACCGCCACCTTCACCTCTGCGCGCACGATCGGGCCCTCGATCGCTGGATTCGTCATCGCCGCCTTCGGCATCGCTTGGTGTTTTTTGATCAACGCCCTCTCTTTCGCGTTCACCATCGGCGCCCTCTACCTCATGCGCAGCGATGAGCTCCATCAGGCCCAGGCCGTGGTGCGGGCACGGGGTCAGGTCCGAGAGGGGTTCCAATACGTCTGGACCCGCCCGGCGCTTAGGGTGCCGATCCTGACCATGGCCGTGGTGGGGATGTTCGCGTTCAACTTCCAGGTCGTGCTCTCGCTCATGGCGCGCTATTCCTTCAGCGGCGGCCCTCGCACCCTGGGCCTGCTTCTGTCCGCCCAGGGCGTCGGCGCCCTGGTCGGCGCCCTGGTCGCGGCCAGCCGCGCCCGGCCCACCCACGCGCTCATGTTCGGCGCCATAGTCGTCTTCGGGTTCCTGATGATGGGCGCCGCGTGGGCGCCGACCCTGGCCCTGGAGCTGATCCTGCTCGCCCTGATGGGGGCGGCCATGATCACCTTCCAGGCTTCAAACAACGCCATGCTCCAGCTGGCCTCCGACTCTCAACACCGGGGCCGGGTGCAGTCGCTCTTCGTGATGGTCTTCCTGGGTACGACGCCGATCGGCGGTCCGCTGATCGGGTACATCGGCCAGCACTACGGAGGCCGGACCGCGCTCGCATTGGGGGGTATCGCCGCCCTCGCGGCTGGGGGAGCCGCGATCTGGTCACTTCGGGCCGGCGCCCTGAAGCGATCCCAGAATCCTGCCCTGGGCTCGCCGGAGCCGATCTGACGGCCACCCCCCGCCGCCCACGCCCGGTTGCGCTCGGCGCCACAATAGTCCACATGCCCAACCTTGCCCAGGTCCGTATCCCGCCCAATTTGCTGCCCCAGGACGGACGCTTTGGATGTGGTCCATCCAAGGTGGACCCCCGAGCCTTGAAGGCTCTGGCCGAGGCCGGATCGCAGCTCATGGGCACCAGCCACAGGCAGGCCCCCGTGCGCTCCCTGGTGGCGGCGGTGAAGCAGGGCCTGGTCGAGCTTTTCCAGCTCCCGGCGGGCTACGAGGTGGTGCTGGGGGTTGGGGGCAGCACCTGCTTTTGGGACGTCGCCACCTTCGGCCTGATCGAGCGTCGCAGCCAGCATCTGGTATTTGGCGAGTTCTCGTCCAAGTTCGCGGCGGCGGCTGCGGCTGCGCCCCACCTCCAGACCCCGGAGGTGATCGAATCCGAACCGGGCACCCATCCCGCCCTGCAACCCGGGGAAGGCATTGACACCTACGCCCTGACCCATAACGAGACCTCGACCGGGGTTGCGATGCCGATCAGGCGCCCCGATCCGACCGGGCTGGTCCTGGTCGACGCCACCTCGGCGGCGGGGGCCATGCGCGTCGATCCGGCCGATTTCGACTGCTACTACTTCGCCCCGCAGAAGGTGTTCGCCTCCGACGGCGGGCTCTGGCTCGCGCTCATGAGCCCGGCCGCCCTGGAGCGGGTGGCGCGGATCAAGGCCGCCGGCCGCTGGACACCGGCCTTCTTGGATCTCGGCATCGCGATCGAGAACTCGCGCCTGGACCAGACCTACAACACGCCTGCGCTGGCCACCCTCTTCCTGCTCCAGGACCAGCTGCGCTGGATTCTGGATGGTGGTGGACTCGAGTTCGCCGCGCAGCGCTCGGAGCGGAGCTCGGCCGCCGTCTACAACTGGGCCGAATCGCGTCCTTGGGCCTCGCCGTTCGTCGCCGACCCGCAGATGCGGAGCCCCGTCGTCGCCACCATCGACCTCGATCCCAAGGTCGATGCCAAGCTGATCTCGGCCGCCCTGCGCGAGAACGGCGTGGTCGATACCGACGCCTACCGTAAGCTCGGTCGAAACCAGCTTCGGCTGGGTCTGTTTCCCGCCGTCGAACCCGCCGACGCCGAGGCCATAACCGCGTGCATCGACTATCTGGTCGAACGCCTGGCGGACTGACTTCCCGGCCCCGATCACCGCGGAGCGCAGCGGACGTGAGCGGCGGTGGTCTCAGATTGGTAGATTTGATCAGATTTGAGCAGTGTTGACGAGATTTCCGCCCCCGCCACCGGCGCCTATCTGGGCCTGGGCGAGGCGAGCCGGCTGCTGGGGATAACGCCCAGCACCCTGCGCCGGTGGGCTGACCGGGGCCAGATCGCCAGCTTCACCACGCCCGGCGGTCATCGCCGCTTCCCCCACACCACGATCGTGGCTCTGCTCCCCCGGCTACGCCCTAGGCGCCCGGCCCTGACCGAGCTCGGCACGGACGGGAATCAGATCTCGATGGCCTATCGACGCCTTCACCCCGCCCCGGGCGGCGAACCCATCCGCTGGCTCACCGACATCAAGAGCGAGGATCGCGATCTTCTGCGCGAGCGGGGCCGACACATGAGTGAGTGCCTGCTCGCCCATCTCGACGCCGACGGACCCGCCAGCGCCATGGCCAACCTGCACGAGGCGGCGCGTCACGGCACCGAATACGGACATCACGCCGCGCTCCTGGGCGCGACCCTGACCGAGGCGGTGGAGGGTTTCCTGCGCTTTCGCTCGCCCTTCATCCAATCCCTGGCGGCCACCGCTCGGCAGCGCGGACTCGACACGCGGGAGGCGACCGGTCTGCTGGTCGACGCCGAGGCAGCGATGGACAAGCTCCTGATCAGCTTCATCGAAGGCTGGCTGGCGCCATGAGCCCCGAACCCTGGGCCCTGTCGATAGATGCCGGGGACGCGCCGGTCGATGTGCGCGAGCGGCTCCGGCTAGAGCTCACCGCTCTGGTCGAGCATCACCCCTGGTGGGCGGTACTCAGCACCTGCCACCGGGTCGAGGTCTACGGGATGGGCCAGCCGCCGCACCTGGAGAGCATGCGGGAGCATCAGGGCGAGGCGGCGGTACGGCGCCTGATGCGGATCGCGGCCGGACTGGAGAGCGCCTCGCTGGGCGAGGACGAGGTGCTGCACCAGGTTCGTCAGACCCTGGCCGAGGTGCGGCGCCGGCGGCCGCCAGATCACAATCTGGTGCGTCTGCTGGAGACCGCCATCGCCTGTGGTCGGCGGGTCCGAGCCCGCTCCCGGCCGCATTCGCCTGCCCTGGCAGAGCGTGCGCTGGGGTGGCTCGCCGCCCGCTCGTCGATCACCGGGCGGCCGCTGATCGTGGCCGGGGCGGGTGTCATGGGGGAGAGTCTGGCGCGCGCCGCGCAGGCGGCCGGGGCCACGGTCCAGGTCATCAGCCGGACCCCGCGCGGAGATGTGCTGAGCCTGGCCGAAGGGGCCGCGCTCGCCCCCTCGGCGGCAGGGCTGGCCATCGCCCTCTCCGGCCCCTGGTTGGAGCTCGAAGGCGCGGGCACGCTGCCCCCGATCGCCGACCTCTCAGCCCCGGCCGCGGTACCCGTCGCCGTGCGCGAGGCCCTCGGGTCCAACTATCTCGGGGTCGACGACCTCTTCAGCCGCGCGGCCGTCGACGCCGCCTGGGTGTCGGGGGCGGAGTCGTTGGTCGAGGAGGGCGTGCGGGAATACCTCGACTGGCACCATGGCCGGCTCTCGGTGGACACGCTGAAGGCCCTGCGGGAGCGGGTCGAGGGTAGGAGAGAGCAGCGCTTGGAACGCCTCCTACGCCGCCTGCCGGCTCTGTCCCCGCGCGACCGCGACCTGATCGAGGCCTTCTCGCGCCAGGTCGTCACCGACCTCATGCACGAGCCGGTGAGCAGCCTCCGTCGCGATCGTGACGGATCAGCCGGGCGGGCTGCGCGCAGGCTGTTCGACCTTTGAGGTCGCTTCGCCTGGGCAGTCGTGGGTCGCGTCTGGCCCTGATCCAGAGTCAGTCGGTGGCGGCCCGCCTGGAACAGGTCGGCTGCCGCGTCGAACTGGTGGTGATCGCGACCGCGGGCGATCGCAGGCGACCGGACGAGGAACTGGGCGAGGGCATCTTCGTCGGCGCCATCGAGGTGGCCCTGGGCGCGCAGGAGATCGATCTGGCCGTGCACAGCGCCAAGGACCTGCCCATGGCCGGCACTCCGGGTCTGGTCGTGGGGGCCTACCCCGAGCGCGGCGACCCCCGCGACGCGCTGGTCAGCGCGGGCGGTGGAACCACCCTGGCCGGATTGCGCGTGGGCGCCGAAATCGGGACCGACAGCCCGCGCCGGCGTGCGTTCCTGCTTCGTCAGCGCCCCGACCTGCGCTTGGTTCCATGCGCCGGCAACGTTGACACCCGCCTGGGCAGGCTCAACTCGGGATCCCCCGAGGCGGCCATTCTCGCCGCCGCCGGGCTCGACCGGCTGGGTCAGGGTGGCCGCGCCGACCAGCGGCTGGACCCTGAGATCATGCCACCGGCGCCGGCCCAGGGCGCCCTGGCGGTGCAGTGCCGGGCCCAGGACGACGAGTTGACCGCGCTGCTCGCCGGTCTCGACCAGCGCGCGGTTCGGCTGGCCGTGGTGGCGGAGCGGGCGGTGTTGGCCGAGCTCGACGCCGGCTGCAGCTCGCCCGTCGGAGCGCTGGCCCACGTCGACGCCGACACCCTGTTCCTGGTTGCGGCCGCCATCGGCGAAGGGGGGGCGCACTCGGTTCGGTTGCGCGGACCCGCAAGCCTCGAGAGTGCGGAGGAGCTGGGCCGAACCGCCGCTCGATCCCTGGCCGAACGGGCGGGCCTCATCCGATGATCGCCTCAGTGCTCCTGACCCGCCCCGCGGGGTCTGAGGCCGAGCTCGGCCGTCGCCTGACCGACATGGGATTTCGGGTTCACGCCGTGCCCACCGTTTTGATCGAGCCGGCCCTCGGTCCGCTCCCCGCGACTGCGGGCTTCGACTGGGTGGTGGTCACAAGCCCCAACGGCGCCCGTAGGCTGAGGGGATTAGAACTCGGCTCCTCGTCGACCCGGTGGGCGGCGGTGGGCGCCGCCACGGCCGAGGCGCTGGCCGAGATCGGGGTGAACGTCGACGTCGTGCCACTTCGCGCCAGCGCCATGGCCCTGCCCGAGGCGATGGCGGCCCTGCGCCCGCTTCGTGGCGATCGAGTGCTCTTGCTGCGCGGCGATCTGGCCGGATCCGAGCTGCCCCGAGAGCTTGAGCGGCTGGGTGCCGAGGTGGTCGACGAGGTGGTCTACCACACTCGGATCGGGCCCCCGCAGAGTCGGGCCGAGCTGGAGCTTGCCCTGGGCGACCCGGGCCTGCGGGCGGTGATCCTGGCCTCCGGTTCGGCGGCCGAGGGAGTCTGCCTACTGCACGGGTCCGCTCCCAGCGTGGGCGCGATCACGATCGGGCCGAGGACCAGTTCCGAGGCGGCGAGGCTCGGCTTCAAAATCCTCGCCGAGGCCTCCCAGCCCGGTCTTGAAGGACTGCTCCGGGCCACGGTGGAGCACCTTGGCTGACCGTCCCCGCCGCCTCCGCTCGCGGCCCCAGCTGCGGAACCTGGTGCGCGAGTCGCGCCTCGATGCCGCGTCCCTGCTGGCTCCGCTCTTCGTCGTCCCGGGCCGGCTGCGCCGGGAGCCGATCGAATCCCTGCCCGGGCAGGCACGGCTGAGTCCCGACCTGGTCCTGCAGGAGGCCCGGCGCCTGACCGAGCTGGGCGTGGGCGGGGTGGTGCTCTTCGGCGTGCCCGACGCCAAGGACGATCTGGGCCGGGGCGCGGCCGATCCTGCAGGGCCCGTGCCCGAAGCTCTGCGCCTGCTCCGTTCCTCTGACCTCCCGCTGGTACTGGTCGCCGACGTCTGCCTGTGCGAGTACACCATCCACGGCCATTGCGGGATTCTGAACGGGGTCGAGGTTGACAACGACCTGAGTCTGCCCGCGCTGGCCGACGTCGGCCTGGCCTATGCCCAGGCCGGGGCCGACCTGGTGGCACCGAGCGCGATGATGGATGGCCAGGTCGCCGCCATCCGCTCGAGGCTGGACGACTCCGGGCTGGTCCAGACCGGCATCATGGCCTACGCCTGCAAGCACGCTTCGGCCTTCTACGCACCCTTCCGAGACGCCGCCGACTCGACCCCCGCCTTCGGTGACCGGCGGTCCTACCAGATGGACCCGGCCAACGCCCGCGAGGCGATGCGGGAGATGGCGCTGGACCAGGCGGAGGGGGCCGATGTGCTCATGGTCAAGCCGGCGCTCACCTCCCTTGATCTGCTGGCCCGGGCGCGGATGCGGTTTGACCTACCGCTGGCCGCCTACCAGGTGAGTGGGGAGCTGGCCATGCTCGAGGCGGCCTCAGAGCGCGGCTGGCTGGAGCGGCGACCGGCCGCGCTCGAGACTCTGCTGGCCATTCGGCGCGCAGGCGCGGACATCATCATCACCTATCTCGCGGCCGAGGTCGCGAGCTGGCTTTCCGAGGAGCAGCGATGAGTGAACAGCAGTTCGTACAGGCCCTGGCCCTGGGCCTCGACCCCTCCTTTCGGCGCCTGCCTGACGAGGAGCGCCGGGCCCATGCGCGCGAGTTTGAGTCCGCGCTCGAGGCGGTCGCGGTGACCAGCTTCGCCTACTCCATGGTTGGGCTTCAGGCCGGTTCGGATCTTCTCTTCTGGCGCATCGCCGATGGCATCGACGAATTGGAGGAGGCGGCGGCGCTGACCCTGCGCTCGGGCCTGGGCCGCTGGCTACACGTCCGTGAGAGCCTGCTCGGAATCGTCAAGCCTTCCCAGTACGTGCGCAAGCCGACCACTCAGGAGCAGTCGCTTTTCACCGGCGATCGGGCTCGCCACCTGATCGTGTATCCGTTCACCAAGAGCAGCGAGTGGTACCTGCTCGGCCGCGACGTGCGACAGGGGGTGATGAACGAGCACATCCGCATCGGCCACGACTTTCCCGGCGTGCGTCAGCTTCTGGCCAACTCCTTCGGGGTCGACGACATGGATTTCCTGGTCGCCTACGAGACCGACGATCTGACCGAGTTTGGAGATCTGGTCAGGGCCCTGCGGGGCAGCGAATCGAGGCGCTCCACGGTGCGCGACACGCCCATCCTGGTCGGGCGCCTGCGTTCGATCCGGGAGATCACGGACCTGCTCGGGGCGTGAACACGGACCGGCTCTGGGAGCGCGCCCTGAGGTTGTTCCCCGGTGGCGTGAATAGCCCGGTGCGCGCCTACCGGGCGGTCGGCGGCGATCCGCCGGTGATCGTGAGCGGGCGCGGGGCTCACGTCTGGGACGCCGATGGGAGGCGATATCTGGACCTCATCGGCGCCTTCGGGCCGCTGGTGCTCGGGCACGCCGCTCCGGCCGTGGTCGCCGCCCTGGCCGCGGCGCTAGAGCGTGGTGGCCCATTCGGCGCCACCACCGAGGCCGAGATCACCCTGGCGGAGTCGATCACCGGCCGGATGCCGGTGGTGGAGCGTCTCCGCTTTGTCAACTCCGGCACCGAGGCGGCGATGAGCGCCCTACGCCTGGCCCGGGCGGCAACCGGACGCGACCTGGTGCTCAAGTTTGAAGGCGGCTACCACGGCCACTCCGACTCCATGCTGGTTCGAGCCGGCTCCGGGCTCGCGACATTCGGCACGCCCGACTCGGCCGGGGTGCCAGACGCCGTGGCCCGACTCACTCTGGTGGCCAAGTACAACGACCTTCAGGGGGCCGAGGATCTGCTCGCAGCCCACCCGGGCGCGGTCGCGGCCGTCATCGTCGAACCGGTGGCGGCCAACGTGGGGGTCGTGCCGCCCGCGCCCGGATTTCTGAGCGGGCTGCGCGAGCTGACCCGGCGCGAGGGAGCGCTGCTCGTGTTCGATGAGGTCATAACGGGGTTCCGGGTATCCCCCGGGGGAGCCACGGAACTGTACGGAGTCCAGCCCGACCTGGTCGTGCTGGGCAAGATCATCGGTGGCGGCCTCCCGGTGGGCGCGTTTGGCGGTCGGGCCGATTTGATGGACCTGGTCGCCCCGCAAGGCCCGGTGTATCAGGCCGGAACACTCTCCGGCCACCCCCTGGTGATGGCGGCGGGGCAGGCCACGCTGGCGCAGCTCGACGTCTCCGCATACGCTCGCCTGGAGTCACTGGGGACACGCCTCGAGGCGGTTCTGCGCGCCGCCGGAGTACCGCGCGTGTCTCGCGTGGGGTCCCTCCTCACCCCCTTCGTCCGCTCGACCGAGGAGTTCGCGCTGATCCATCGGCGGCTCCGCGACGCTGGCGTGCTGGCCCCGCCCTCCCAGTACGAGGCCTGGTTCATCTCCACCGCCCACGAGCCCGCGGATCTGGACATGGTCGGGGCCGCGCTGGCGTGAACCAGCGCTTCCTCAAGGCGGCTCGGGGCGAGCCCGTGGATGCGACGCCGGTCTGGTTCATGCGCCAGGCCGGGCGCTCGCTGCCCGAGTACCGCCGGGTCCGAGAGCGCTGGGGACTGCTCGAGATCGTGTCGGATCCCGATCTCTGCGCCGAGGTCACTCTGCAGCCGGTCCACCGCCTGGGGGTGGACGCCGCGGTGATGTTCTCCGACATCGTGCTGCCCCTGCGCGCCCTCGGGCTCGAATTCCGACTGGTTGATGGCGTGGGCCCCGTCCTCGACGCACCCGTGCGCTCCGCCGAGGCGGTCCAGGTGCTGCGCCTGGCGCCGGTCGAGGAGGCGGTGCCGGAGATGATGGCGGCGGTGCGGCGGGTGGTGGCCGAGGACTTAGTCCCCGTTGTGGCGTTCGCCGGTGGCCCATTCACACTGGCCAGCTACATCGTCGAGGGCGGGCCCTCCAGGGACCACCACCTGGTCAAGTCGTTCATGTGGCATGAGCCTCAAGCCTTCGCCCGCCTGCTCGGGCTTCTGGCCGACCTGGCGGTCGACTACCTTTCGGCCCAGGTCGCCTCGGGGGCCAACGCGGTCCAGATATTCGACAGCTGGGTCGGTGTCTTGAGCCGGGAGGACTACCGAGACCTGGTCCTTCCCCACACCAGCCGGCTGCTCGCCGGCCTGCGGCCGCTCGGGGTGCCTCGAATCCATTTCGGCACCGGCACCTCAGCTCTGCTCGAGGACATCGCCTCCTCGGCTCCCGACGTGATCAGCCTGGATTGGCGCATTCCTCTGGATCGGGGCTGGGCCATGGTCGGCCCCGAGATCGCGATTCAGGGCAATCTCGATCCCGCCCTGCTTCTGGCCCCCTCCGCCCGCGTCTCCCAGGGAGTGGCCAACGTTCTGGCCCTGGCGGCGGGCCGCGACGGCCACATATTCAATCTGGGCCATGGCGTTCTGCCCCAGACCAAGGTCGAGGTCCTGCAGGCGGTGGTGGCCCAGGTTCACCAGACGCCACGGATCAGGGGCTGACCCGGGCCACCACCTCGGACAGCTCGGGCAGGTCGCGGCGGATCCGTTCTTCCAGCCAGCTCTCCACCAGGTGGGCGTCATTGAGACTGGCGTCGGCCGCCATGACGGCGACCACGTGGGCGATCAGGTGGCCCGAGCGTGAGCTGATCTCAACGTCACGGCAGGCGGTTATGCGAGGGTGGCTCTGGACCAGGGCCCGGAGCACCGCCACCAGCTCGCCGCGCTGCGCGGTCACGTCGGCACCGCTGACCAGGTCCGGTTCGAGTGGCTCCAGGTGGATGTCGATGCGGGAGACGCTGGGGAACTCTTCCCGAAGGCGCTGTTCCAGCAACGCGCTGGCGCGCGTGGCCTCGCCCAGGCTCATCTCGCCTGGCATCTTGGCGTGCATCGAAAGGTGGAGAGATCCGTCCTCCTCGCGCTCCACGGTCACGTTGTGCAGGTCGCGCGTCTCGCCCTCCCGCTCGGCCACGGCATGGACCCGCTCCACCAGGTTCTGCGACTGGGTGTCGGCCTCGACCACCAGGGTCAGCTCAAGATCCGGATGGGTGGTGGCGACGGCGCTGCGGATCCGATCCCCGAGCGCCTGCGCAGCCTCCACCGAGAGCAGGCGCCGGGCCAGCACGGCGGTATCTCCGATCAGGCGCGAACCCGAGCGCCGCACCCGCACCGCGCCCACCGAACGCACCCCGGGGACGGCTCCGATCACGTCGCGCAGGTCGCTCTCCAGACCCTGCGGCGCCCGGTCGATCAGGATGTCACCGGATCTCCAGAGCAGGCGCAGGGCGCTCGACATGATCAGCGCGGCCACCAGCAACGCGGCGGCGGCGTCCCCCCAGGCGAGGCCGAGCCTGACGCCGATCAGGCCGAGCAGGACTCCGGTGGAGGAGAAGATGTCGGCCATGCGGTTTTGAGCCGAGCCCGAGAGCGCCGGGCTTGAGGTCGCGTACGCGGCTCGGCGCAGGATGGTCGCGCGGCCGGCCTCGACCACGATCGTGGCCCCGGCGACCGCAAACGCGTACCAGGCCGCGTCAACCGCAGGAGGCTGGCCGAGCAGGCGGTGCAGCGCGACATAGGCGACGCCGATCGCCGTCACGACCAGGATGCACCCCTCGATGAAACCGGCCAAATTCTCAGCTCGCCCATGGCCGTAGGGGTGTTCGCGGTCGGCCGGTTTGCCCGCCGCCCGCACCGCCAACAGGACGAAGAGCGAGGCGACGAGGTCCAGGGCTGAGTGGGCGGCGTCACTGAGCAGTCCCAGGCTGCCGGTGGCGAGGCCGGCGCTGAGCTTGGCCACGAGCATCACGCAGTCGACTGCCAGCGATCCGGCGGCGACGCGCAACCGACGGCTCAGGCGCGGATCGGCCACGGTCCCGGCATCGCTCGGCGGCTCATGAGCCTCATTGTCGGCCCGCCACCGGGAGAAGCCCTCAGGCCCGGCTCATCACGCGGGCCACGAGCTGGGCCAGCTCCTCGCGGTCGCGGCAACGGTTCTCGAGGTTCTCCTGGAATATGACGAGCCGGTCTCGGGGCTCGCGTACCCGGCGGCTCAGTGCGTCCGGGTCGATCCCACTCAGAATGTCGGCGGGGTCCGGTATCGCCTGGAACTCGATCTCGGTCGAGCGCAACCGGCGGTGAGCGTCGGGGGAGAGAGTCTGGCGCGCCCGCGCGATGAGGAGTTCGAATTCCGCGCCGGGCACGCGTATCGGCACCAGGTGCCGGGTGGACAGGGCGGCGGCACGCCGGAAGGCGTCTTCGGAGGTGGCCGGCAGTCCGGCGTGCCGCGCCACCCGGGCCAGCAAGGCCCAGGCGTCAGCGCTACGCGGCGTTCGCTCGCACGCCACCTGCGCGCTCTCCAGCGCGTCGTGCACGCGCCCAGCGACAAACAGTGCTCGGGTGCTTTGGAGCAGGTCCACAGCCGCGCTACTCTACCCGATGGAGGTCATGCGTTTTTTTCATCCCGTACCCCACCTGAGTCTGGCCGGATCCGCGGACGCGCCCGCGTTGAGCCGACTATACGAAGAAAGCTGGCTTGATTCAGGCGACCCACTCGACGCCGGCCTGCTCGATTTGATGCGCCCTCTGCCGGGCGAGGTCGCGGCATGGATGCGAGGGGGGTTCGAAATCTATCGGGCGGAGTACCAGGGTCATCTGGCCGGCGCCGTCCGTTGTAGCTTTCCAACCAGCACCTGCCACGTCGACGGCCTGGTGGTGGCGCCGGCCCAGCGCCGGCGTGGGATCGGGCGCCAGATCGCCGAGCACGCGCTCGACCGGGCCCGTCGGGCCGGGGTGACCAGGGTCTGGACCGAGGCCAGCCCCCAGCTTGCCGCCGCCCTGGCCCTCTTCCACAGTCTGGGATTCAAGGAATCGGTTCGGATCGACGGCCCGCCCTTCCGCCAGCCCCTGGTGCTGCTGGAGATGTCGATCTGAAGGCCATGCGGGCGATCGCCTCAGGGCGACGGCTGGATCACTCCTCGTCGAGGCCGACCCGCGGAGCCTGAGGGAAGGCGCTCCGGCCTAGGACTCGAGTCCGGGCTCGGTGAGGCGGGCGGGGTCCATGATGCGGTCCAGATCGGGCTCTGAAAATCCTTTCTCTCGGGCCAGCTCGCGGATGGTGCGCCCTGATTTGAGCGCCTCCTTGGCCATCTGTGCGGCGGCGTCGTAGCCGATGACGGGGGCGAAGGCGGTCGCCAGCATCAGACCCTGCTCCACCATCTGCGGTCCGCGTTCGGTGGCTTGAATACCGACGACGCAACGGCGTGAGAAGTTGAGCGCCGACGCGGCGAGGAGCTGAATTGACTCCAGAAGCGAGATTGCCGCCACCGGCATCATCACGTTGAGCTCGAGCATGCTCCCGGTCTGGGCGAAGCCGATCGTGGTGTCGTTGCCGAGCACGCGAGCCACTGCCATGGTCAGCGACTCAACGATCACGGGGTTTACCTTGCCCGGCATGATGCTGCTGCCCGGTTGGGTCTCGGGCAGCGCCAACTCGCCCAGTCCCGCCCGCGGTCCCATGGCCATGAGGCGGACGTCAGAGGCGATCTTCCAGAGTCCGAGGGCCACGGCGCGCAACTGACCGTGGGCGGCGACCACGGCGTCCAGGGTCGACTGGGCATAGAAGTGATTGCCCGTCTCCTTGACCTCAAGACTGGTCCACTGCGAGAGCCGGGCGCAGACGGCGGCGGCGTGATCCGGGTGCGCGTTGACGCCGGTGCCGACGGCGGTTCCCCCCAGAGGAACCACCAAAAGCTCGCCCAGCGCAGTCGCGGCGCGCCGGCGCGCCTCCTTGAGCTGACCGGCGTAGCCCCAGAACTCCTGCCCGAGCCGAATCGGAGTCGCGTCCTGAAGGTGTGTTCGTCCGGTCTTGATCACGGGCATGAATTCTTTGGACTTGGCCGTCAGAGCGGACTCCAGCTCTTCGAGTGCTGGGAGTAGGTCCTCGTTAATGGCCATCGCCCCGGCGAGCTGAAGCGCGGTGGGGATGGTGTCGTTGGAGGATTGGCACTTGTTCACATCGTCATTGGGATGGACCACTCGCCCATCGCCCAGACGCCGAGTGGCCAGGTGGGCGATGACCTCGTTGAAATTGGTATTCGTGGAGGTGGCTGAACCGGTCTGATAAACATCGATCGGAAATTGGTCGTCGAAATCTCCGTCCGCCACCGCCTGCGCGGCCAGGCTGATGGCCGACGCCATGTCAAGGTCGAGCAAGCCGAGTTCCGCGCTTACTTCGGCCGCGGCCTTCTTGATGAGTGCCTGGGCCCGGATGAAGCGCCGCGGAAAGCGCTGGCCGGAGATGGGGAAATTGATCACCGCGCGCTGGGTCGATGCCCCATACAGAGCTTCGGCGGGCACCTCCATCTCACCCATCGAGTCGCGCTCGATCCGGACCTCACCCATGCCGGAAGTGTAATTCGCGCCGGCTGATGCGATATCGGGAGGAGGAGAAGGGGACTGGTCCCAGACCTCGGAGCGAGACGCGAAATCCATCACCAGCAGCTTCCGCCCGACGCTGCCGCGAGCGCGCCCGGGCCGAAGCCGGGCGAGGTGGACTGCAGGCGTCGCGCCTCGGCGAGGACTTGTTTGAGTTCGCTACCAATACACCTCCGCGGGGCGGATTTCGACTGCGCCCCCATAGCGGGCGGCGGGCACCCGGGCGGCCACCTGGACGGCCGCGTCGAGGTCGTCGGCCTCGAGGATGAAGCAGCCGCCTACAGCCTCCCTTGTGCCGACGCAGGGGCCGGCCGTGGTCACGGTCTCGTCACCCTCGACGCGTACGGTGGTTGCGTTCTCGGGCAGGCCCATCGGTAGCCCGGGGATGACTCCCGGCGTCTGATTGATCCCTTGGTAGTCGGCGTAGACGTGTTGCTGGAGGGAGCGCCCGACCGCTGGTTCCTCCCGGGTGCTCTCGCCCTTGAGGCGCTCCTCCGACTTTGGGGTGGCCGCTTCCAGAATGTGCGCAGCCTACGTTTCGCCCCGACGATACCGCCCCATTTGTCATCCGCTGACGTTTGGCTGGACGGCTTTCGCTTAAATCGTAATTTCTGAACACAGTAATCTTTGCAGGTCGACGATCGCGTCCAACATTTTCCATGCCCAAGTGAAACCAGGGACTGAGGTCACCGACCGATCCTGCGAGGGGGGACTCCGATGAGCCTTCTCGACTCCCTCGTTCTCGGGGCGTCGGTCCTCATTCTGGGCACGCTGAGCGCGCTCATTCCAAGCTGGACGCGGGCTGCGCTCTGGATTCAGGCAGCGGGCGTTGGGGCGTGCGGCGCCGTGGCGGCGGTCGTCTTCGTCGCCGGGGGGTCCGTGGGCTCACGCTTCGTCAACGGAGTGAGCCCGGCTCTGGGCCTCGATCGTCTGAGCGCGTTCTTTGTCCTAACGGTTGCGCTGACGGCAGTCCCAGCGTTGATATTCGCCAGTCGGTACCTGGACGGCACCCCGCGCCGTAATGCAATCGCCGCTCTAAGCGGCGCCTTCGTGGCCGCCCTTCTGCTGGTTCTGGTGGCTCGCGACGTCACGACCTTTCTGATCGGATGGGAGCTGATGACCCTGCTTCCAGCAGCGTCAATGCTGGTGCTGCGACCTGATCGCCCGGTCCGACACGCCGCCTTCGTCTACCTCACGGTCACCCACCTCGGTGGCGCTGGTGTCTGGATCAGTCTGCTGGTGCTCTCAAGCCACGGCGCTCTCGGCAACCCGGCCGCCGGAGCTGCCCTGGGTGGCCCCATCCAAGCCTTGGTCACAATCTCGGCCATCGTTGGTTTCGGCACCAAGGCCGGCCTGATGCCCATGCATTCCTGGCTGCCGCGAGCCCACCCTGTCGCTCCCGCCCACATTTCGGCGCTGATGTCGGGCGTGATGATCAAGGTCGCTCTGTACGGCCTGATCCGGGTTCTCTTTGAGTGGGCTCCCCGATCCGCTCTGTGGGCGGCGCTGGCCTTGATCTTGATTGGAGCCCTGTCTGCGATCGGCGGAGTGCTGTATGCGCTCTTCCAACATGAGCTGAAGCGGTTGCTCGCATTCCACTCAATTGAGAACGTGGGGATCATTACGCTGGGGCTGGGCGCCTCGCTCATGTTCGAGGCTTCCGGACAGCCCACGTGGGCGTCGATCGCCTTCGCCGCAGCACTTCTCCACACGCTCAACCACGCAGCTTTCAAGAGCCTTCTGTTCCTGGGCGCCGGTGCCATTGAGAAACTGGCGCACGGCCACGAGATTGACCACCTGGGCGGGCTTCTGCAGACCATGCCAGTCACCAGCGTTGCTTTCGCGATCGGGTCGATGGCGATCGCGGGGTTACCACCCCTCAACGGCTTTGCCTCTGAGTGGCTGACACTTCAGGCCCTGCTCCATCTCGCGATCGACAGGGCTCAAGCTGGTTGGGTTGGCCCCCTGGCGGCGTCGGCGCTCGCGGCGACCGCCGCGATGGCAGTCCTCTGCTTCGTCAAGGTCGTCGGTCTCGCCTTACTTGGGCGGCCGCGCCATCCCAACCTCGAAGCCGCCAGGGAGGCTCCGTACGAGATGAGGGCGGCCCAGCTGTTCTTGGCCGCCCTCTGCGTGGGGCTTGGGCTCGCTCCGGGGCTGCTGGTCCCCTACCTCGCCAGCATTCGAACCGGAGCGCCGGCTGCGGCACCCAGAATTGTGCTGGTGGCTCCAGGCACAGGAGGCCTGCCCACCCTGGCGATAGCGGTGATACTCGGTCTACTGATCGTGATCCTGGTGCGCGCCCGTGGGGCTCGGGTCGCGGCCCCAGCGCCGGCCTGGACCTGCGGCCAGGTGGTCGAACCCTCGCTCAACTGGACGTCGAGCGCATTCACCAAACCGCTACGCCTGGGTTGGGAGTTGGTCCTGAGGCCAGAGCGGGATGTGACGATCAGCACCGCTCACGGCGTGGTCCAATCAGCCCGATACCGGGGCCAGGTGCCGCACCTGTTCGATACCGTCTTCTACCTACCCCTCATACGCCAGGGGGCGAGGCTTGGAGCGCGAGCTCGGCGGCTGCAGTCGGGAAGCCTCAGGAGCTATGCGCTGTACCTGGTAGGTCTGATATTGGCGCTGCTCGCCGTTGTCCGTCTGGGATGGCTCGGATGAACCTGACGGCGGTGGCGGTGGAAGTCGGGCAAATCGCGCTCGGCGTGGGAGTGGCGCCGCTGTTACCGGGTGTGGTCCAGTGGCTTAAGGCCAAGCTCCAGGGACGGCGGGGGCCGTCTCCGCTTCAGCCGTACCGCGAACTGAGGCGATTGTGGGGTAAGAGCCGATTCCTGCCGCAGCCCTCGACCGTCGTCTACCAGTGGGCTCCCAGTGTGGTTGTGGCAGCGCTGGCCAGCGCGCTGATGGTCCTCTCCGTCCCCGGCCTTCCCACCGCATCACCAATCGGACACGACGCCGTGCTCCTGGTCGGCCTGCTCGCTCTGGCGCGCTTTGCGATTGCCCTCACGGCCTGGGACACGGGCAGCGGATTCGCACTCATGGGAGCGGCTCGGGACCTGATGGTGGCAATCTCGGTGGAGGCGCTTTTGATCCTATGCCTGGCGCTTGCCGCCCTCCCGGCCGGCAGCACGGATCTGCGAGCCATGGAGGAGGCCGCAGCCGGCGGTGCGATCTGGCTTTCGCCCGAGCACTGGTGTGGGCTGGTGGCCTTTGCGTTGGTGGCGGTGGCGGAGACCGGCCGTCAGCCGATCGACAATCCGGATACCCACCTCGAGCTGACCATGATCCACGAGGGGCCCCTGCTCGAGTACGCGGGTCGCGACCTCGCGTACCTTCAGTGGGCTGCATCCGCTCGGCACTGGGTGATCCTGGTCCTGGGAGCGGAACTCTTCCTGCCCCACGCCGGACCGCCGGTGGCCCGCCTGGTCGAGCTGGTGGGGTGGATGTTCGTCGCCCTAGCTGGCCTCGCCGTCACCGAGACCATGGTCGTGAAGATGCGACTGCTTCGTATCCCCGTTTTCCTCGGGACTGGAGCGGGGATCGCGACGATCGGAATCGTGAGCTGGTTCACGGTGGGGCGGCCATGATTCAGATGATGGCCTGGCTGAGCGTGGGGTTCGGCTTCGGCGTCGTCGTGGTTCGCCGGCGGTCGGTCGCGATTCTACTCGTCGGCTGCCAATCGGCAGCGATCGGGATGGCGGCGGTGTCCCTGTCTCCAGGCCGGTCTCAGGAGTTTTTCACGGCCGCCGCCGTACTGATCGTGAAGGCGGCGGTGTTGAGCGTGCTCCTGGGGGCGGCGGTGCTGCGTACGCGAGAGCAGACCCGTATTCGATCGGGTGTGAATCCCCTGATGCGAATGGCGCTGACGCTGGTCGCGATTCTGGCGGTGAACCTACTCCTCCCCTCGATGCCCGGAATCAATCCCGACGTACAGCGGGCGAGCATCGCGCTTCTGTGCATCGGTGGCGCGGTTTTTATTTTTCGGCGCGCCACCATTCTGCAACTGGTCGGCGTGCTCATCGCCGAGAACGGGCTCGCGCTGGCCGCAATCTCGGTTGCGGGCGGGATACCGGCGGTGATCGAGCTCGGGGCGCTCTTCGATGTGACCTTGGTGATCTCGGTCGCGATCGCGTTCCACGACCGCATCTATCTGCTGCTCGGGTCTGGAGACAGCTCTCTGCTGACCGAACTGCGTGATTGAACTGGGCGCTGCCCCCCCTCTACTGGCCCTGGCGGGAGCGGCGCTGATCCCGATCTCCAAGCCGGGCCTGGCCCATCGACTCAACCGCTTCTTCGCCGTCGCCGTGGCGGCCACGGCCCTGGCGACCGCGGTCATCGGCGCCAACTC
Source organism: Nitrosotalea sp. (assembly GCA_035534295.1). Classification (GTDB taxonomy): domain Bacteria; phylum Chloroflexota; class Dormibacteria; order Dormibacterales; family Dormibacteraceae; genus DATKQJ01. The sequence continues at coordinate 12,435 of DATLSE010000054.1, read as the reverse complement.
CGCTCAAAGTGGGAACACCTGGATTCTTCTCGATCCGCTGGGATCGGTGTTCCTCGGCGTGAACGGGCTCATCGGGGGGATGAGCGCGTTTGTCTCGCCCGTCTACCTGGCGCACAGCCAACGCGGGCTTTTTGCCAGTGGAGCGCGCTGGTACTACCTCGGCCTCTACCTCTTCTGGGCGGCGCTCCTGGCCGTCCCGCTCGTCGGCAACCTGGGCTTGGCGTGGCTGCTGATCGAGATGACGACGGGTGCATCGGCACTATTGGTCGCGTACTCAGGCCAGAGGCGGGCCCTAGAAGCCGGTTGGAAGTACCTCCTGCTCACGACCCTAGGGCTCACTGTGGCCCTGCTCGGCATCATCTTCCTCTACGCCGCATCGGCCCCGCACGGGTCCGGCCTGGCGGCGCTGGATTGGTCCTCCCTGCGGAGGGCGGCTCCCCAGATACCGCACCCGGCGGCCATGATCTCGCTCGTCCTTATCATCGGCGGCCTGGCTGCCAAGATCGGCTGGGCACCCGTCCACCACTGGCTGCCCGATGCTCACAGCGAGGCGCCCGCACCCATCAGCGCCATGCTCTCTGGGGCTCTTCTGCCGAGCGTGATGCTGATCGCCTGGCGGGTCCAGTTGGCGGTCGGCTCGAGCGCGGGGTCGGGCGCGTCGCGGGACCTGTTTATCGCCTTCGGGCTGATCTCCCTCGGAGTCTCGGTGCCATTCCTCTGGCGTCCGATGGCGATTAAGCGGCTGCTCGCCTACTCCAGCCTCGAACACGTCGGGATCATGGCTCTCGGCATCGGTTTTGATCAGCCGCTGGCGCTGGCCGGAGTGATCCTCCATGTCTGGGGCCACGCCCTGGCCAAGTCGCTCGGCTTCTACGCCACCATGCCCATATTCCGACTGCAGCCCACCGCCTCCCGCCGGCCGGCGGTGGGAATCGCCCGACTGAGCGCCGATGCCGGGGGCGCGCTCGCCCTCAGCATTTTGGGCCTGAGTGGGCTTCCGCCCTCACCGTTGTTCTTCAGCGAACTGTTGATCCTCATGGGCGGTCTTGCGGCGCACCAGAACGTGGTCGTGGTCTTCATGTCCTTGATGCTGGCACTGGGTTTCATCGGCCTGGCCAGCCAGTTGATCGAAGGTCTCCTCGGGCGCCCCCGCCAGCTGGGTAGGGGTGGACCGGGCAGGAGCCGGATCCGAGAGCTCAGCATCGCGACCGGGGCTGGCCTGCTGATCCTGTCGGCGCTGGCCTACTACCTACCCGGCTCCCGCCTCCTCGAGGCTTTCCAGCGGGCAGCCACGTGAGACTGGAGTCGGAGCGAGTTCCGCCCGGTAGATGGCGACGCACCGTCGTCGAGCGCCAAGCGAGTGGGGCGCGATTCGGTTCCCTTCACGCCACCGCGGGCGAGGTGCGACTTCTTCTGGTCCTACCGGGAGGGGGCTGCACCCTCTTGATTACAGGCGGCGCAGAGGTGGAGAGCATCGTGGCCGACGTTCCGGCGGCCGGCTGGGCCGAGCGCGAGGCTCACGACCTCTACGGCATCGAGTTCTTGGGCCACGACCCCATGCGCCCCCTGGTACTTCACTCCGCCGAGGAGTGGCGGGTGCCCGTCACCGGCGGTGGGGTGCACGATGTGGCAGTGGGACCGATCCACGCCGGTGTGATCGAGTCCGGGCACTTCCGATTCCACGCCGTGGGGGAGCGGATCCTGCTACTCGACCTCCGCCTTTTCTACAAGCACCGCGGCCTCGAGAAAGCGGCCCGCGGGGTCGCCCTAGATCAGGGCATCGTCTATGCCCAGCGGGCCTGCGGCACCTGCGCCGTGGCCAATTCGGTCGCGTACGCGCAGGCGGCCGAGACCGTGTTGGGCCTGCAGTGCGGTATTGCAACCGCCCACGCCCGCACCCTTCTGCTGGAAATGGAACGTCTCTACAACCATCTGGGCGACCTTTCCGCCATTTGCGCAGGGATCGGTTTCGCCGCTGGCGGCATGGCGCTGGCAGCCTTGAAGGAGCGCGCCCAGCGGCTCAATCAACAACTGTTCGGGCACCGCTTCCTGTTCGACACGGTGGAGGTGGGAGGAACCAGTATCGAGATCTCCTCTGCGGACGCTCGCCGAGCTGGTGCGGAAGTGACTGCCATCGTGGCCGACGCTGGAATTGTTTGGCGGGAGTTGTCATTCAACGGATCGGTCCAGGACCGCCTTTGCGGGGTTGGCGTTCTAAGTCATCACCAGGCGTTGCGAACCGGCGCCGTGGGCCCATCCGCCCGCGCGTCCGGCGTGGATCTGGACGCGCGGTCGAGCGCGCCCGATCTGCTCTACCCCGGCTTCCGATCGGCGAGGTTGGTGGACGCCACGGGTGACGTCGCAGCTCGAGCGGAGATGCGGAAAATAGAGCTCGAGGCCACAGGACAGCTTCTGGACCCTCTGTTGCAGGACGGGATCCGGCCGGAGAGGGGAAGGCGTCAGCTCGAAGAGCAGCGGATGGGATTCGGACGCGTGGAGAGTCCGCGCGGCGAGACAGTGTGCGTGGTTGAAGGTAAGTCGGGTGGGATTGAGCGCTTCCACCTCAGGACCGCCTCCTACGCGAACTGGCCCGCTCTCATCGACGTAGTGCCGGGCAACCTGCTGCCGGAGTTCCCGCTCATCAACAAGAGTTTTGAACTCTGCTATGCCTGCGTGGACCGCTGATGTTCCTGCTTCTGCGCAAGCTGAACCGTCTTCGCCGCCAGGCCGATCTGGAGCGAGGTCCGGGCGGTTCCCTGGCCGTTCGACACGTCGACGCCGGCTCCTGCAACGGCTGTGAAAGCGAACTCAACAGCGTTGCCAACACGTTCTACGACTTGCAGCGCTTTGGGATCAACATCGTGGCTTCTCCCCGGCACGCGGATGTTTTGTTAATCACCGGTCCGGTGACTCGTCGCATGCGCGAGCCGCTGCTGCGGGCTTACGAAGCGATGCCGGAGCCTCGGCTGGTCGCCGCCTTGGGAGACTGCGCCCTCGGTTGCAACCTGCTTGGCCTGCCGTCAGAACACCTCGATGGAGTCGAATCCGTGCTCCATGTCGACGTCAGGATTGAGGGCTGTCCGCCAAGTCCGGCTGCCATCGCGTCGGCGTTGGAGGCCGCGCTGGCGGCCGGGCTCGGCCGGTAGCCCGGGCGCCTGGCACCCCACTCCGGCTCCGAGGGACCGGGCAGCCGAACCCGCAGCGTCACCGCCTGGGATCTATCGGCCCGCGCTCGCCGGGAGTCCCGGCTCCGTGGGAATGCCCTGGAGATAGGTCAGGTGGGCTTCGAACATCGCCCGAGCCACGTCGAGGATCTGGTTCACCTGGTCATCCCGAATGCGGTAGTAGATCTGCGTGCCCGCCTTTCGAGTCTGCACCAGGTTCTTCATGCGCAGGATGGCCAGCTGCTGGGATACGGTCGAGCCTTCGATTCCAAGTCCCAGCTGTAATTCGCTGACGTTCTTCTCGCCGTCGCGAAGCAGCTCCAAGATGCGGATTCGGGCTGGATGCCCAAGAGCCTTGAACAGGTCGGCTTTGAAGCCTTGGAGTGATTCAGCCATGGGTTGAGGGGCGAGCCACAGCATAATATCACGATATTCGCAGATTCGCGGCCTTGCCTTGCGACGCAGGACCGGTGATTAAGGTCCATGGCGGCGAACAGCACCCCAGCCTCAGGATCGACGTCCAGCAACCGATCGGCCGGCGCGGCCGATGTCAGGTCGTTCGTTTGAAAAATCACCCGCTGGCGATCAATGCAGGCTGAAAGGTGGGCTACTCCTGATGTCACCTCCCCGCTGCGTTCGGCCGGGATCGAGTGCGAGGAGAAAGGCGGTCGCGGCGGTGCCCCAGGCCGCCGCCGCCAACGCCACGTGCAGGCTGTCGAAGAGCGTGGGCCGGACCGCGAACGCAGCACCGATTCCGATCGCAGCCTGGATCAGGATCACAGCCACGGTGGCCGTCGACCATCCCGCCAGGGTCCGGTCGGGCTCGCGTCGGTGACGCCAGGCGGTCCAGGCTGCGAGTCCGATGAGGCCGGCCACGGTCAGGCGATGAATCATGGTGAACGCGTTGACGCCGGAGAAATCAGGGATCAACCCGCTCCCGCAGAGGGGCCAGGCGTGGCACTGATTGTCTGCCCCGGTAGCGACCACGCCCGCCCCTGTGAGAAGAGTGAAATAGGCGAGGAGCGCGGTTGCGAGCAGAAAGCCGGTCCCTGCGCGTCGCCTCAGCCAACCCTGAGCGCTCGCCGCCACCGCGGTCGCCAAGAGTAGCCCGAGGGTGAGCATGGCCACCATGAGATGCGCCACGACCAGCAATCCGGCCAGGTCACGAAACACGACAAGGGCACCCAGCGGAATCTCCAGCGATACCGCTGCCAGCGCCCCGCCCGACAACCAGGCCAGCAGCGGGCGGCCGCGCCGGTACAGCACAACCGCCGCCACAAAGGTGGCCAGCATCAGGATCGCGGTCACAGCTCCGAAAGTGCGATGGCTGTACTCGATGATGGCGTGGACGTTCCAGCCAGGATAGGGATGGCCGTTGCAGAGCGGCCACTGGTCGCGGCAGCCGAGTCCCGACCCGGAGGTCCGGACCACACCTCCGAGTGCGATCTGCGCATAGGCGCATATCGCCGTCACGATGGCTAGGACACGAAAGCCGGGCTTCACGCTGAGCCCACGGCGTTCCCCCTGAGGTCGGGGATGGAGATCCAATGCGGACCATGCCCAATCGCGCCCGGTGGCTGCTTTGGCCATGCCGCCCGGTCAATCCCCATCCCACGGTCAGCATAAATCGTCGCGGTGGAACCCGAGGTGACTACTGGCTACGTCCACGGCCGGGCGGAGGAGCCTTTGAGAAGACGACCACACCTACTGGCGTCCATGCGCAGATCGTTCAGTAGCTCAAGGCTCGGTTCTGGTAGCCGCCTACGAGTCATATCTTCTTCCGCGCCCCACGGTGTACGTCCGAATAATTACGCACGAAGGTTTGAACTGAGGGAATCCGGAAAATAACGCCGAATCCGGGTTTTTACGCCTGAAGGAGGTCGAACATTGCTAGGTAGCCGATCTCTCCCACGTACCTGCGCCTCCGCGCAAGGGCTGATCTAAGCGGGTCCCGCCCTGGGATCCCTCCGACCGGTGCCTGGGCTCTTCTAGAGGGCAGGGCAGAGATCCATTTCCCTGGCCTCCTGCCATGTGTGAGGCCGGACTCGAGTTGGACCGATATCCAGGGTGAGATCGGAATGATCAAGCGCGAGGATGCGGTAGCCGCGGTCGCTTGCCGTTCCCGCCGTAAGGGTGATGGGTGGCATGTACCGGGCGCCAGTCCGATCTCATCGGCAGCCACGCACACATGTGTCACAAGGGCCTATTTCCAACCGAGAAGATGACCGGGAGATTGGACAGCCCCAGTCACCGTCGGGCGCCGGTAACAAGTTGACGCCCACCCGACAACGGTCGGGCGGGCGTCGCAGAGAGGGTAGTCGTCGTTTGGGCCGCTGGGGCTAGATCGGAACCTCCAGGATGGTGTCTACCGGCCATTTGCTCATCACCTCGACCCCGTTTTTGGTGACGTGCACCATCTCTTCGATCCGGACCCCGTGTTTACCCGGTCGGCCGTGCTGTGTCTCCATCGCGAACGTCATTCCCTCCTCGAGAGGGACAGGATCGTTGAGCGATGCCTCGCGCCAGACTATGGGCGGCTCGTAAAGAGTCAGCCCGCAACCGTGACCCCAGTTGCTGCCCGCGGTCTGATCCTCGTAGAAGATGTGAATGTCTTTCCAAACCTCGGCCGCAACCGGCCACTGCTCGGCCAGCTCGCGGGTGGTGACCCCGGGTTTGATCAGATCGATCGCGTTGTAAAGCCACTCCCGAGCTCGGAGGTAGTCGTCCTTGGCCGCCTCCGACGCCTTACCACAGCTGAACGTACGGTAGTAGCAGATCTTGTAACCCATGTAAGAGGTGTTGTAGACGTCCGAGTAAACGATGTCCGAAGGCTGGATCATGCGGTCGGTTTCGTCCCTCGGATTGGGCCAAGCGCCCGGCCCGGAAGCCACGAAGACCCCGGAGTAGATGCGTCCACCGTTCTCGTAGCAGCGCTTATGCATGGCGCCCACGAGCTCGGACTCACGCACTCCCGGACGGAGCCCGGAGCGCAGGGCTTCAAACTCCGACTCGCCGATGGCGCAGGCCACGCGGATACATTCCACCTCGTCGCGACTCTTGATCTTGCGAGCCTCGAGCATCAGCTGCACCCCGTCCATGCTGAGCTTGACCCCTGCTTTCTCAAATGCCGCGAACAGATCAGGGTCCCAAGTGTCGATAGCCAGGCCGGCTTGGGCGGGGTCAAGTCCGGCGTCACGCATGTCCTGGCTGATTTGACGCACCATCTTGGCGGTCTGCTCGCCGGCATGGTGTGGTCCCATCGTGCGTCCGATCCATCCGGCGCCGGTGATCGCCACCTTGACCTTGTGCAGCCATGGACACGAGGAGCGGGCGTGATAACCGATCTCGCCCTGCTCGTAGAGGATGGCGTTGTCCAGCGTGCCGCAATACAGGGCGTAGCGCAGGCCAGAGCTGGGAGTCGTCCAGTAGGGGGCTACGACCCCGGTGACGTACTGATTGTTCCACTCGCTGAGGGACAGGATGGCTCCGATCCCGCGGCGGTCGAGCTGTTCCTTGACCCGCCCGACCCGGTAGCGAATCATGCGTCCGACGTCGATGTTGTACCCGCCCCAACTCATGTTCGAGGCGCCCATAGCGCGGAAGGGGAGATCCTCCAGCATCGGCCACTCAAAGTCGGTGCTTGATGTATGGGTCGGAATCTCGATAACGCTCATATTCGTTCCTCTCGACAAAGTCATGGCCTGATGAGGAGCTGACGGACACGTGCATTGTCGAACGGACGGGGACCGTACCGGCATGTGCAGGGCCACAGACCTTGCGTGGAAATATGTCCCGCTGCACACTACCGGAGATGCCAGAATCACCAAACCTGAGCACGGTGGTGCAGGAGGTACTGGACAGTCTGATGGCGGAGCGCCCACTGTCCGACACCCTCGCGCTGGTCGTGCGCAGGGTGGCCGAATTGGGTGGGTTTAATCAATGCGGAGTCATGCTTCCCGATCCCGACTCGCGACGAATCCGGCTCGTGGCCGGATTCGGATTCAAACCCGACTACGCCGATCGCCTGCATGCCCTCGGTCTCTACACCCTAATGCCGGGTCCCCTGGCGGGGGGACCAACCTCTCATGCCTTCGAGAACAACCGCTTGGTCGTCGTGCCGGATGTTGCGGACGATCCGTCATTCAGTCCCTGGCATCCCCTGTCTGTGGCCGAGGGCTACCGGTCGTTGGTATCGGCTCCGCTACGGGTGCGCGGGGACGTGATCGGAGTTCTGAACGGCTACTCGGATCGGATTCGGCGGCCGACCGACAGTGAGCTTGAAGCTATCCAGACTCTGGCCGATCAGGCGGCGCTGGCGGTGCGGCTGGCTGCGCTGCTGGCCGATCAGCAAACCACTATCGACCAACTCACCGAGCTCAATGGTCGCCTTGAAAGGCAGCGCTCGACCCTGCAGCGCTCGGAGCAGATTCACCACCGGCTGACCTCAGCGGTTCTGGGAGGGTCAGGACTTGAAGGCGTGGCGACGACGCTTGCTGGCCTGCTCGGACGTCCGGTGGCGATTTGGGACACGGGCGGCTACCAGGTCTGTTCGGCCCCGGCGCGGATCAGGGAAGGGTCGGAGTCTGACGTTGCCCGTCCACGCCTCGGCGACCTGCACCGATTCGGGTCCCGGACAGCTGACTCGGGACGGACGCTGGTCGCCCCTGCAGCCGAAGGCGCGCCGGCGCTGGTTGTGGCTGAGGTCTCCGTCGGGTCCGAACTGGTCGGATACGTGTCGGTGGAAGAGTCCGGCGTGCCCGTCGAGGACCTGGATTTGATGGCGGTGGAGCATGGGGCGACGGTGGTGGCCCTGATCACCGCGCGCGAACGAGTCGCTCGGGAGACCGAAGAACGCCTCCACGCCGACTTTCTCCACGACCTACTGAACGGACGCTATGGGTCGGCGGAACGAATCGTCGAGAGGGCCCAGCACTACGGACTGGAGCTTTACGCAACGCACCGGATCTTGGTCATGGACCTTGATGACTGGGGTGGCTATCAGCGGTCTCGGGCTCTCAACGAGCAGGATTCGGGGCTGCTCCGCGCCCGCATTGTGCGTCTTATGGCCGACACCGCCCAGCGCTGTTTGCCTGGCTCGCTCCAGGCCAGCCTCAGCGACACACTGACCTGCGTCAGCCCTGGCGACGACGGGCGGGCCCTGGAGGAAAGAATGCACCACACGGTGGCCATGGTCCAGGCTCAGATCTCTCGGATCGCCCCCGCCCTCACGGTGTCCGCCGGTATCGGTAGCGTTGCTCGGACGCCGGATGATCTCGCTGAGTCCTACCGATCAGCCACGCGCTGCCTGCACCTGATTCGACAGCTCGAACGGTACTCGCAGTGCCTGTGCAGCGACAACCTGGGCCTTTTACTCCTGGTGGCGGAGACCCGGCGCCCAGCCGACCTCGTGCGATTCGCCGAGCGAATACTCGGGGTTCTGGTCGAGCCGGGGACGCGAGAGGGGCCGCTTCTGGACACTCTGGAGGCCATGCTCGACACCGGCCGTGACCCCAAGCGCTGCGCCGCCCGCCTGCACGTCCACCCCAACACGGTCCGCAATCGAATGCAACGCATCAAGCGACTCACCGGAACCGACCTCGATCGGCCAGAGACGCTGCTCGAGGTGACTCTGGCGATGCTGGTGCTACGCCTCCTGCGATGAATCGACCTGGACAGCCGGATGAGCGGGCACAGGACCCCGGTACGAGCCCGGTGAGAGGGGGCCGGCACCGTCGCCCGCGGGCCCGGGCGGGCGGACTCGCCCCCATTCCCTTCCGTCAGGAGTTGACGCCGGTGACGTTCCTAGAGCGCGCTGGTGTCGTTCACGCCGGTCGAGTGGCGGTGATCGACGGCGATGTCAGCTATACCTGGGCGCAGTTCAGGTCCCGCTCCAGGCGGTTGGCCTCCGCGCTGCGCAAAGCGAGCATCAGAGCCGGAGAGCGCGTGGGGTGGTTGGCTTTTAATTCCGAGCCCCTACTTCTCGCCCACTACGGCGTGCCCCAGGCCGGGGCCGCGATCGTGGCCATCAACACGCGGTTCAGCGCGTCCGAGATCGCCTACGTGATCGAGCACTCATCCTGCCGCCTCATCTTCCACTCCCCCGGGCTCGCCTCGCAGCTGGAACAGGTGCCAGACACGATTCCGCGCATCGCTCTTGGGAGCCAGTTCGAAGAATTCCTCGCCCTAGGCTCGGATGACGAGGTTGCTTCCTGGCTGCGGCACGAGGACGATCTCATCGCCATCGACTACACCTCGGGCACCACGGGCCGGCCCAAGGGAGTCATGTATCACCATCGCGGAGCCTTCCTGAACGCCATCGGCATGGTGGTGGAAGATCGTCTCGACAGCCAGTCCACCTACCTGTGGACCTTACCGATGTTCCACTGCAACGGGTGGAGCCACACCTGGGCCATGGCCGCGGCCGGAGTGACCAGCGTGTGTGTTCCGCGGATAGATCCTCCCCTCATCTGGCAGCTTCTCGAGGAGCACCGGATAACCCACCTAAACGCTGCGCCCACCGTCCTCATCATGCTTGCCAACGACGCCGCCGCCCACCGGCTTGAGCACCCGGTGCGAGTGTGCGCCGGCGGAGCCCCGCCCTCGCCGACCCTCATCGCGCAGATGGAGTCCTTCAATATCGAGCTCGTTCACCTCTACGGCCTGACCGAGACCTACGGTCCCCTGACCATCAACGTCCCCCCGTCGCACCCACTGGCCCCGGCCGAACAGGCTCAGTACAAAGCCCGCCAGGGCTTCGCGCACCTGCTTGCGGGCGAGGTGAAGGTGGTTGACGAACACATGGACGAGCTCCCGAACGACGGCCTCAGCATGGGCGAGGTAGTTGCCCGGGGGAACACCCTGATGACGGGCTACTTTCGGGAACCGCAGGCCACGTCCCGCGCCTTTAGGGGTGGCTGGCTGCACACCGGAGACGTTGGCGTGACCCACCCCGACGGCTCGATTGAGCTTCGGGACCGGATCAAGGACATGGTTGTATCGGGTGGCGAAAACATATCCACGATCGAGCTCGAACAGGCCGTGATGAGCCATCCCGCCGTCATGGAGGCGGCCGTCATCGCCATTCCCGATCCCAAATGGGGCGAGGTCCCCAAGGCCTTCGTGGTCCTGAGGCCCGGTTGCAGCGCTAGCGCCGACGACATCGTCGCCCACGTCCGTACCCGTTTGGCGGGGTTCAAGGTGCCAAAGGTGATCGAGTTCGCCGAACTGCCCAAGACGTCGACCGGGAAAATTCAAAAGTACGTGCTGCGAGAGCGGGAGCGGGAGCGGCATCCACCGCCTGACGAGTGATGTGCCCTCGACACAATGGCGTGCGTCATGCTGGCCGAAGCAGCGCGAGATCCGGGGTGGTGGCCAGACCTACGGCTGCCAAGGGAGGACAGTTCGATGATGACCGGGGCGGAGTACATCCAGAGTCTGCGGGCGCTTAAGACCGAGGTCCACTTCATGGGTGAGCGGGTCCAATCGGTGGTCGATCACCCCGCCATGCGGCCCCACGTCAACGCGGCGGCGGTCACCTACGACCTTGCCCACGACCCCGTCCACCGTGAGCTTGTGCGCGCCGTCTCCCACCTCACCGGTCGTCCGGTCAACCGCTGGACTCACATTCCCCGGTCCCAGGAGGATTTGGTCAAAAAGGTGAAGATGCTTCGCGTGGCGGGCGGGATCACCGGGACCTGCTTCCAACGCTGCGTGGGAATGGACGCCCTGATCACTCTCTACAGCGTCACTCGGGAGATCGATGAGCGGCACGGTACCGAATATCACAAGCGCTTCTGTGCGTTTCTCATCCAGACCCAAGATCAGGACCTGATGACCGATGGCGCCATGACCGACGCCAAGGGGAACCGCAGCAAGCCCCCGCACGCCCAGCACGATCCCGACCTATTCGTGCGCGTCGTGGAGCGCGGGGAGGACGGGATCGTGATCCGAGGGGCCAAGCTTCACCAGACCGGCGCGGTCAACTCGCACCAATTCCTGATCATGCCCGGCCAGGCACTGTCCCCCGAGGACGCCGACTACGCGGTAGCGTGTGCCATCCCCGCCGATGCTCCAGGAGTCATCCTGGTATTCGGACGGCAGGTCAACGACAGCCGCAAGTGGGAGGGTCGCGTAGACCAGGGCAACGCCCGCTACGGAGTGGTGGGAGGTGAGGCGATGGTGATCCTAGACGACGTCTTCGTCCCCTGGGAAGACGTCTTCATGTGCGGCGAAAGCGATTTCGCCGGTCCCTTGGTGGACCGATTCGCCGCTTATCATCGGCAGAACTACGGAGCCTGCAAAAGCGGCAACCTCGACGTCCTCGTGGGAGCTACCGCGGCGGTGGCCAGAATGCACGGGGTCTTGGGCTCGGCCCACGTCCGGGACAAGCTGGCGGAGATGGCCCACCAGTGCGAGTCCATGTTTTCAGGAGCGCTGGCCTGCAGCTACGAGTGCAGCACCCTCGGCTGCGGAACCGCATTCGTCAATCCCCTGCTGGCCAACTCGGCCAAGCTCAACACCGCGCGCGGCTACCCCGAGGTGACGCGCCTGGCCCAAGATGTCGCGGGCGGTTTCCTCGCCACCATGCCCTCCGAGCGCGAACTGGATAATCCGCGTGTGGCTGGCTTCGTGCGCAAATATCTCACCACCGATCCGGACGTGCCGGCCGAAGAGCGCATCCGCCTGGGGCGGTTGATCGAGAACATGACCGGCGCCAGCCCGATCGTGGAGTGCATGCACGGAGCGGGCTCGCCCCAGGCACAGAAAGTTGTGATTCAGCGCCTGGTCGACTGGAGGCAGCGCCAAGATCTGGCCGAGCGGATCGTTGGCCTCGGGGATGTCTCCCCCGAACCGGCCGACGGCACCTAGGCGGGTGGCCGACACGCTTTCGCTCGCAGGTCGACGCGCTCTGGTGACGGGTGCTGGACGGGGGTTGGGGCGCGAGATAGCACTGGGTCTGGCTCGTGCGGGCGCGCGGGTGGCGTGCGCGGCGCGGACGCGGTTCGAGATCGAGGCCGCCGCCGCTGAATGCGGGCCGGGAGCCGTAGCGATCGAACTCGACGTCACCAGTCCGGAACGGGTGAACGCCGCGGTTGCTGCCGCCCAGGCCGCCCTGGGAGGGATCGATATTCTGGTTAACAATGCCGGGGCAGCTACCTCGCAGCCGTTCCGGAACCTGGACCTGAAGACCTGGCGACGGGTTATGGCAACTGATCTGGAAGGCCCGTTTCTGGTCACTCAGGCGGTGCTGCCAGACATGCTTGGCCGCGAC
>DATLSE010000053.1:0-8826 GCA_035534295.1 Nitrosotalea sp. | reverse complement strand
CTCGCTGTAGGCGCGATCAAACTCTGTCGTCGACAACCCGGATGCTGCCCCCACACGCCGATCGTACCCGCGTCGCGGCCATCACGAACGATCCCCTGCGGGGCTCCACGGATGGCGGCCTCGCACATGCGCCCGATTCTTTGTGCCCACATCGAGGTCGGCCTTCGCCTAGCGACCGCAATAATCGCGCTATCGGTGAGGTAACATCCCCCAGTCCTTGAGGACAACCAGGATCCGATGCTGACCTGCATGCGCGTTGCCAGCCGTGCCAGCCTCGTGGCAGCGGTCCTGGTCGCATTTCATCTCGCGCCGGCTGAGGTGATGGCGGGTCCCGAACCGCTGGCCGTCCACGTCTCCGCGAACCACCTGGTCGACGCCTCCGGATTGCCCCTGGTCCTGCACGGGTACGACATATCGGCGACCGAATTCGCCTGCGACCAGGGCTCTTCTGCGCCCTACGGGTGGAGCGTGTTCGGAGGTCCCAATGACACCTCTGCGGTGATGGAGGCAATGGCCGCCTGGCGCGGGAACGCGGTCCGGGTGCCGTTGAACGAGGATTGCTGGCTTGGGATCAACGGGGTGAATCCGCGCTACGGCGGGGAGTCATACCGATCCCTGATCCACAGCTATGTCGAGTCGATGCACCGGTACGGCTTCTACGTAATCGTGGATCTGCACTGGAGCGCACCCGGCTCGGCGCCGGCCCAGTCCCAGCAGCCGATGCCTGACGCCGACCACTCAGTCGCTTTCTGGACCTCGGTGGCGAGCGCGTTCAGTTCGGACCCGGCGGTCATCTTCGATCTGTACAACGAACCCTTCATCTACGCCAGCTATCTCCAAGATCCCTCTCAGAATCCCTGGCGGTGCTGGCTTGAGGGCTGCGGCTTCACCCAGTACCTGACCGGGAACGGCAAGGCCTACACCGCGCACCAGAACTGGACGGCGGTCGGGATGCAGACGCTGGTCAACGCGGTCAGGGCGACCGGGGCGACTCAGCCGATCATGATCGCAGGGCTCAATTGGGCCAACGACCTGAGTGGCTGGTCCAGCCACTTCCCGTACGATCCTCTCGGCCAGCTGGCGGCTTCCTGGCACAGCTACCCGGGGCAGCAGTGCTCGGCGCCGGCCTGCTGGAACGCCGTTATCGCCCCCCTGGCCGTCCTCGTTCCGGTGGTCGTGGGGGAGACGGGAGATTCGGTCTGCCAGGCCCCCACCTACGATCCCACGTTTCTGCCCTGGGCCGACACGCACGGGATCTCCTACCTGGGTTGGACGTGGAACCCGTGGAGCAACTGCTCAGACGTCCTGGTCAAGAATTGGTCGGGCACTCCGAGCGCCAACTACGGCCAGTACTTCCACGACCATCTGGCGGCGCTTGCCGCCCAGGAGGCGGCTCCGTCGTCCCCACCCTCGATCACGTTACCGGCGGTTGCGAGCGGTCCGAGCCCATCTGGGCCGGGGCGGATCAGCCCGGCGTCCGGGCATCCCGGGGGCGCTGGGCTGCTCGCCGCCGGCCGACTTGCCATCGCCGACTGGCAAATCGCGATCGCGCTTTTGATTTTGCTCGGGGCCGCAGCGGTCCGGTGGCGCGGGTGGCGGCGGTGACAAGCGCTACACCGTGCCCGGGGCATTAGATGTGGGGAGTGGCGGCGGCTGGTGCCTCCGCCGCCGTCACCCTCTGTTTCGGGGTGTGCCAGGTCGGGAAGAGCAGCCGGGATCCGGTGCGTGACAGACCCGATGGGTGGGAGGTCACGGTCCGGCGCTCGACGGTGACGAAGAGGACCCACGCTACCCCGAGGATCACCGGAAGCAGGGCGAGAAGCGCGGCGAACGTGTCCAGCGGAGAGAGGTGCAGCCAATGTCGGAGCACGTACGCCCCGGCCTGGATGAGAGGTTGGTGCACCAGGTAGACGCTGTAAGACATGACTCCCAGCGCGACCAGAGGCGGCCAGGCTAGGATCGCGCTCACAAATCTGATCTGCCCCAATGCCGCCACCAGCAGTAGGAAGAACACCGCGCCGAAAAGAATGTGGCTCAAAGGATCACCTCTAGTCGCCACGGCGGCGACGACGAGAGGGAGCCAGGCGAATCGCAGATAGGGAATGCAGCGATCCAGGGTCCCCTTGGCGTAGAGCTCGGCGGCGACCATGCCGAACGCGAATTCAGCCCACCGCCCGGGCAGCTGATTGGGCAGGACCACGCTCAGGAGGGTCCCGGGCGGGATCAGATGCTGGCCCGCCGCGGCCGCCAGCGCCAACCTATAGACCACGTTCACCAGGCTCACGCCGAGTACGGTTCGGGTGAGCCCGAAGTGCCTGACGGAGATGATCAAAAGGGGAAGTGCCAGATACAGCTGCCACTCGAGGCCCAGCGACCAATAGGCGCCGTTCAGCGCGTAAAAGGTCGACGGCAGCAGGGTGTGGGTAAGCGTGAGGTGGGTCACGATCTGCCCCAGCGCTGCCTGCGGGCTGAGTTGGGCGAACCCGAGTCGTCCCGCGCCCGCCAGGTTCAGCACCAGCGCGAGCAGCAGCGAGGCGTAATAGGCGGGGAGCAGGCGCCGGGCGCGCCGGATCAGGAAACGGCCCGCGCTGAAGCGCGCAGCGCGGCCGGCGGCGAACGGAAGGTAGAGGCAGAACCCGCTCAGAACCAGAAATAGACTCACCCCGGTGGAGCCGCTTCGGATCAGGAAGTCGAGCGGACGCACCATGGTCAGGTGGGCTCCGCTGAAGACCCGGATGTGGAACAGCACCACCCACATCGCGGCCACCGCGCGAAGCCCGTCGACGCTGGCCAGGCGCCGCCCGCCCGAGACCGCGCCGGGCGTGGCTGCCGCGCCCAGCGCGTCCGAGCGCGTCCCCGCACTCTCGGGGACGGGCGCGGCGGCAGATTTCAGGATCTCCACCTGCGAAGACTAGTGCTGCGGCTTGCAGCCCCCTAATGGGAGAGGCGCCCAAGGGCTGGAGTAGATGTCCCAGGTTGCAGCCCAGATTCGCCCCCAGAGCTGCCCGGCCGGATCTGGTGGGCCACCTCAGGCGGGAGGACGTTGTACCCTCCGCTGGTGCCTGGGCAGCGCGATCCAACTGATAGATCACGGCGCCAGCCCGGGTCCCCGGCCGCCGTCCGTCAGGCACGTCGGTGACGTCGGCGACGCTGGTGACCGGCGGAGCCGGTTTCATCGGCTCGCACGTGGTCGACCGCCTGCTCGCGGCGGGGGATAACGTGGTGGTCCTGGACGACCTCAACGACTATTACTCTCCGGCCTGGAAGGTGGAGAACCTCCGGATTGCGCGTCAATCGCCGAGATTTCGTTTCATCCAGGGCGACATCCGCGACGCGCGCACAGTCCGCTCCGCGTTTGAGCACGGGCCGATAAGCCGGGTCGTCCACCTGGCGGCTCGGGCGGGGGTTCAGCCCTCGCTGGTCAGTCCCGCGCTGTACGCAGATGTGAACGTGACCGGCACGGCCGTGATCCTCGAAGCCTGCGCGCGAGCCCAGGTGCGGCACGTGGTCACCGCGTCCTCATCGTCCGTTTACGGGGCCAGCCAGGCGGCGCCGTTCTCGGAGTCGGAGCATCCGCTCCATCCCGTTTCGCCGTATGCGGCCACCAAGCTGGCCAACGAGCTCCAGTGCTGGACCTTCAACCATCTGACTGGTAGTAGCGTCACCTGCCTGCGCTTCTTCACCGCCTATGGTCCCCGCAACCGGCCCGATATGGCCATGTATCGATTCTCGAGGGCGATTCTGGACGGGAGCGAGATCTCCCTCTACGGACAGGGCACCAAGCGCGACTTCACCTACATCGACGACATTGTCGATGGGGTCATGGCCGCTCTCGAGCGACCGCGCGGGATGCTGGTCTGCAACCTCGGCGGGGGGGAACCGGCGCTGGTGAAGGACGTCATCAAGGGGCTCGAACTCCGGCTTGGCCGCCCGGCCCGGGTTCGTCTGGCGGACCTTCCCGCCGGCGACGTCCCGGCCACCTGGGCCGACTGCACTCTGGCTGCCGAGGCGCTTGGATGGACCTCCAAAACGACCTTGGGGGCGGGGCTGGATCGCTTTGTGGCCTGGTTTTTGGAATTCCTCCCCGATCCCGCGGCGATCGTCCCGGAGCCATGAGGCGGAGCCAATCCGACGCCCACGCCGGAGGTCTGGCCCGGCTTCGCGCGGCCCTGGCGTTTCGTCGCACGGCTGAGATTGGGGAGCGCGCCCCGCTGGTGGTGCCGCTCCGGGGTGGCGTCGCCGGGCTGGTTGGTGGGAGCTCCCGCCGCCGCCTCGTGACCACGATCGAGGCCGGATCCAATCTCGCTCCGGATCGCGGGCTGCAGAACTGGCTGGAACGTCGCCAAGCGCGGAGCTCAGCGCTGCTGATCGCTCCCGATCGTGCCACCGCGGTAGCTCTGGCGCTGCGCTGGCGGATCGACCCGCAGAGATTTCGCCTGGCGGAGCCGGCGCCGTCATCCGAGGAGGTCGCAAAGCGGTGGGCCGACGAGCTTCCCCAGAGCGACGCTCCGCGTCCTTGGTACGCCCGCTGACGCCGTCCGGCACGGCCGCTGGCTCCCCGGATGTCGATCGGCCGGGGCTGCTCATTTTCTTTGCTCCGGCCGACCATCCGCACCGGGATGCAGCCTGCGCCACCCTGGCCTGGGTCGCGGCCGCAGAGGGGCTGCGGTTTGAGTGCTACTACGACAGCTTCCGCAGCGGAGCGCACTATGGAGGAGGAGCGCCATGGCGGGTGAACACGGCCGACCTGCGCGGGGGCACCTTCACCGGGGCCCATCACCTGGAGCAGTTGCTCCTCCTGGCCGGCTTCTTTGAGTGCCAGGCCGCCTGCCTTGGAGACACGGCGTTCGGGGGCACTCTGAGCACCCTCGGCATTCCGATCCGGGCCCGCTCGGGGGACATCGCCGAGTTCTATCGCGAGCTGTTTGCAGGGGGTTCGGGCTCGTGGCCAGACACACTTTTGGTGATCGGCCGTGGCTCCTCGCCGGGCACCAGCCTAATCCCCTTCGCCTGCCACGAGGTGACCTCCAGGCGCCTGCTCGCGATCGCGGAGGGTGATCCGGGGGCGCTTGAGGAACTGGGGCCCGGCCTGCGGGTCGAGCGCCTGTGGTCACCCCAGGCCGGGGCAGAGCCGACCGAGACCGCCCAAGAGGCGACGCGGTTGCTGGGCGCACGGACGGCCGAGATGGCGAGGCGATTGGGCGATCGCACCCGGGCCTTCCTGCTGGGCGATTCCGAGCTCGTCGGGCGCTGGATCCCGGCCGCGGTGCACAACCGGTGGGCACCGATTTTCGGCGTTCCCCAGGGTGAATTGATCGGCGATATGTCGGAGTCCATCGGGGCCACCACGGTTGTCTACGGGCGGCAGCAGGACGACGCCGACTTCCTGGCCCTGTCCGAGCTGGGAGTCGCCTTCCAGCTCATCGATGCGGGGCGTCCCCCATTTCCCATCATCCGCGATCTGCCGCCGGCCCGGACAAGCCCGACTCCGGAGGCGGGGCCCAGCGACGAGCAGCTGCGCATCTGGTCCCGGGAGGGCCGAATCCTGTCCACCCTCCTCTTTTGGACCGGGATGATCCGGGAGCTGGAGTCCGTCTACGCGCTGGCCGATCTATTGAGCCTGACCGGGATGCGCGCCGGTATTGTCCTCAGCACTGAGAGCTTTAGATACATGCCGCAACCCCCGCTCAGCCTGATTCAGGTCCCGCTTGAGCTGGGCGGACTCGCCCCCCGCGTCGAACCTCTCATCGCCAGCGCCGGGATCGGAGCCATGATCGAATCGGCGGCGCCGCCCGAGCGCTTTGCGCAAACCTTGTTGGAGAGCGTTGAGGAGCTCGTCTCCAGCCTGGGCGAATCGGGATGGGCGCCCAAGGGATGGTGGGCGGTGATGGATGCCCCACTGCACCCGCACCGCGTGCGGCGAATCGGCGTGTCGTCCAGGGCTCCGTTTGTGAAGCTTCGCTACCCACCCCGCCGGCTGGATTCCGGGCCCGGGGATCCGGCCGCTGGAGGCGGGCCGGCCGACCTGAGGAGCCGCGTGCGAGACTCGCCGCTGGGGCGCTTTTTCGAGCCCATACGTCCGTTCGACGACCGGCGTCCCGGGCGTCCCAGTCGATCCGTGCTGGAGGCGGTCGCGGCTGCCGGATTTGAATACGCCTTCACCAAGGCCATGTTCGGCGGGGTGTCGGCGTCGACCACGCTGGCAGGTCTAACGGTTCTAAACCAGACCGCCGGGCGCTGGGACGGATGGACGCCTTTCGTCACCGTGAACGGACTCGTTGACCTCCGGCGCGCGGAGCGGCGCCTGCTCCGCGGACACCGTCCGGGTTGGCTGGCGGGGAGTCTGGACACCTGCCTGTGGGCGTTTACCGGACCCCGATGGGATCGGTCGGCCGAGCTGAAGCGGATCTGCCAGTGGGTGGCGGAGGGCGGGTCGTCGGGGAGACTGATTAACGCCACACCGGGCACGGTGGCGCGTTACGCGAAGATGCTGTCCGATCAGGGAGTGACCGCCGGGCTCGACGTTAGCTGAGCCGTCACTCAAAGGGCGGGGGCGGCCCGAGGCGGTAGTCGGGATCGATTCGGCGCCGGCCGATAGCTCGGGCCGGCACTCCGGCGACGATCTCCAGCGGCGCCACATCCCGGGTTACGACGGCGCCAGCGGCCACCACCGCGCCGCGGCCGACGGTCACTCCCGGCATGACCATGGCGCGCATTCCGATCCACGCGTGGTCCTCGATCACCACCCCCAGGCCCTGAAGCGCGAAACTCGGGTCGTCGCGGTCGTGCTGGGTGGTGAGGATGGCGACCTCGGCAGTGATGCTGACGTCGGCTCCGATGGTCAGAGGGTTGCGCATGTCCAGGCAGCAATTCCGGTTGATCAGGGTCCGCTCGCCGATCGACGTGCCGCTGCGGCGTATGCTCCCCGGGCTGAATGACCAGATGTGGCATCCGAGCTGGATCGACGCCCCGCGCCCCATGCGGATTCCGAGCACGCGGCAATACCAGGCCCGGCGCATCGAGTAGGAGGGGATCCGGTTGACGACGTGATTGGTCAGGTAGCCGATCGCGTGGACGGCGAACGACCGGGCGGCTCCGACCGCGGCGCCACCACTGAGGGCGCGCTGGGATGGCGTTACCTCCACCCTCAGCGGTTCCCGGCACCGAGCGGTGTCACCGCAACCCGCGGTTTGACCCCAGATCTGGATCTGCTCTCGCGCTCAACGGTTTGGGGTTCTTCAAGCCGGTGCGCAACCTCGAGTGATCCGAGCAGCGTTCCCATCACGGCCGCGATGCGAAACCAGAACAGACCCATGTCATAAAAGCCCTGGACGATGTACGCGATGACGGCCAGGATCACCACAAACGCGAGTAGCCTGATCGTCGGTCTCTCACTCTGAAAGACGCGGCAGGCGAGAAGTATCGCCGTCGCGATCATCATCCAGAAGGTGATCGCGCCCATCAATCCGAAGCGCAGCCAGACGTACAGGATCCCGTTGTGGGGGACGTAGTTGATGAAGCTGTCGACATTGACGATGTTGACGTTCTGGACCGGCTGCGGAATCTGGCGGCCGAATCCCGAACCAAGTGGAGTGGTTTGCCTGATGGCGATGCCGAGGTCGACGTTCTCAATGTTTCGGTACTGGTTCGACATCTTGTCCCGCGCGGTCGGGAAGACGACCGAGTCGAAGGCGCGTGCGGGCTGTCCGAGGGTCCCCGGATCTTTGGAGAAGGCCGCGTAGTAGGCGCCCGAGACAATGCAGATGACGATGACCAGAAAGACGATGAGCTTCCGCCGCTGGGGCAGGCGGACGTACACCAAGAGCAGCGTGGCGGCCAAGAGCAGAGCGAGGATCGCCCAGGCGGTCCGCCTCTGATTGAGCATGTCGGACACCAGCACGAGCGGCGCCACAGCGGTCATGAACTGCCGCATCCTGCCCCTCTCAGACAGCAGCCAGAGCCCGAGCGTCAGGGCCAGGAAGACGCCGAAGAAGAATGATTCGGCGTGTTCGAGATAGGACTGGGGACGGGGATCGGCCGGATGGAGGATGAACAGGACCAGGCCCTGTGTCGCCTTGATGCCGACCCCGACTGCGAAGGCCCAGAGCAGAATCCGAAAGTGCTTCTCCTGCGTGACCAGCTGCGAGCTGAGCAGAAAGGTCAGCCCCAGGTACATCCACGGCCGCAGTTCCCACAGCGCATTGCGTGGGTTAGCCCCCTCGCTGAGGCCGCGCAGCAACGCCACCAGCACCAGGAACAAGAACAGACCGATGATGGCGGCGAGTTTAGATTTGGGCAGATGGAGCTGACGGCGAGCAAATCCACGCGCCAGCCACATGAGTAGCACGAATCCGAGCAGGAGCTCAAAGGGTGTGGCATAGACACCGGGTAGACCGGCGGAGCTGAGGCTGCGAAACAGCGGGATCTGATCGGTGGCGTCGGTGAACGACCCCGATCCGATGAGCGTGAACTGCTCGACCAGGGTTGCTCCCAGCATCACCGCCACGAGGGCGGTCCAGGGTGCGATCCAGATCACTGTGGCCACGAACAGCGCGAGCAGCAGACTTACCCCGACGGCGTTGTTTTGGGTCAGGGCCGCGAGGGACAGACCTGCGCCGGCCGCGAAGATGACTGCAGCTCCAAAGATCGCTCGGCGGCGAAAGCTGAAGGCATCCGCCGCCGCGCTCGCGGACAGCGTCAGCTGGGACGCCAAGGGATCACCCGCCCAGGGAATGGTAGGCGTAGGCGAGGGTGCAGATGGTGGCGATCAAAAGCCCGGCCACCGCCTTGCCGTCGGCGCGCGGATATCGCAATCCCACGATGAGG
>DATLSE010000052.1:0-115887 GCA_035534295.1 Nitrosotalea sp. | reverse complement strand
CTCTCGGTCTACGGCGGTCAGCCGTATGAGCGCCAGTTGCGCGCCCTGGCGCGCGGCGTGCAGGTCGTGATCGGGACCCCTGGGCGCCTCATCGACCACCTGAACCGCGGCACGCTGAAGCTGCAATCGGTTCGCACCGTGGTGCTCGACGAGGCCGACGAGATGCTCAACATGGGTTTCGTCGAGGACATCGAGACGCTTCTCGCGGCCCTGCCCGAGGAGCACCAGACCGCGCTCTTCTCGGCGACCATCCCGCCTCGGATCCAGTCGCTGGCCCGCAAGTACCTCCGCGACCCGGAGCGGGTCAGCCTGGAGGCCGGCAAGGCGGTGGCACCCCGCGTCCGGCAGGTCTACTACGAGGTCCCGTACCACGGGAAGCCCGAGGCGCTGGCCCGGATCCTCGACCTCGAAAACCCCGATTCGGCGATCGTCTTCGTACGCACGCGCCGGGACGCCGACGTTGTCGCCGAGCATCTCAACAGCCTCGGCCATATCGCCCAGGCGATCCACGGCGACATCGCCCAGTCGCAGCGTGAGCGGGTACTCGAGCGGTTCCGGACCGGCAACACCGAGGTCCTGGTCGGCACCGACGTCGCCGGACGCGGCCTTGACATCCCCGACGTCAGCCATGTCATCAACTACGACCTGCCCGCCGACGCCGAGGCCTACGTCCACCGGATCGGGCGAACGGGCCGCGCCGGCCAGAAGGGCGAGGCGGTGACGCTCGTCACGCCACGCGAGCGCCGCCAGTTGGCCGAGATCGAGCGCGGGATCAACCATCGCCTCCAGCCCCTGCGGCTGCCCACGCCGGCCGACGTCGCGATGCGCCGCCGCGAGAACTTCCGCGAGGAGGTGCTCGAGATCCTCGACGGGGGCGGTCTCGACCCGTTCCTGGCGATCGTCGACGAGTTGGCCGCGACTCGCGACGTCAACGAGCTTGCCGCGGCCGCCTTCAAGATGGCGTCCGAGCGAAAGCCGGTCCGGCAGCGCCGGAGCCCGAAGCCGGTCGCCTCCGGTCCGACCTCACCCTCGACCGAGTCTCCGGCGCCCTCTTCTGCGGCCGCGCCTCGAGTCGGCTCAGATCCGTTCGCCAAACCCCGCCGGACGCGCCCCACAGCACGCCCGGCGACCGGTGGCGACGGCGTGGCGCGTCTTTTCCTGCGGGTTGGGAAACGTCACGGCGTACGCTCCGCCGACCTGGTCGGAGCCATCGCGAACGAGGCCGGGATCACCGGCGACGATATCGGCGACATCGACCTTTACGACACGTTCTCCTTCGTCGAGGTGCCGTCGGGAATGGCGACCCAGGTCCTCAATGCGCTCAAGACGGCGACCATCCGCGGCCAGCCCGCGCAGGCCACGATCGCCCGCCCGGCCGATGAGGAGGCGAGCTCGAGGTCGGAACGCCCGGCGCGCTTCGACAGACAATACAAGGGTCGAACCCGCCATTAACTACTTCCCCCGGAAAGACTCACAAGAGGACGGTCGAGGGTGCCCTCGCCTACAACCTCGATAGCGTTCAACGCCGACCACCTGGCACTCACCCTCCAGGACGCCTTCAGCCGCGGCTACCTGAGCCCAGAGCTACTTGACCACTGGATGCCGCAAGCGACCACGGAGTCCCCAAAGCCGCGGAGGAAGTGCGCGGGACCGGCTGGGCACGCACCTGACCGGTTCCTTTCTGTTGGACAACTCGGCCTGGGCACGCCTCGGCCACCTGCGGCTGCCAATGTCTCGGAGTGAGGAAGTGGCCGCTGCAATTGAGTCCGGTCAGGTTGTGGCTTGCCTTCCATTCGTACTCGAGGCCGGACAATCAGCACGCGCAGCGCAGGATCATCGTGATCTCATCGCCGAGCTGCTTGCGCTCCCTTGGGCAGCTATCGATGACACGGTCGAGCGGCGCGCGGTCGACGCTCAGCGGCAACTGGCACGCACTGGACACCATCGCATGCCGCCAGTCGACATCCTGGTGGCGCTCTCGCCGACCGTCACCAGCTCGGGATCCTTCACTACGACCGGGACTACGACCTGATCGCTGCACGGACGGATCTGAGCTTCGCCAGCGAGTGGCTGGCAAAGGCGGGTTCGCTCTGACCGCGTCAAGGAAGCCTGCGACATCTTTGCGGGCAATCCTGTGGCGCCAGGTCCGCGGGGCCCCGGCCTCAGACCGGCAGGGGTACGAACTTGGCGAGGAGCAACAGCCCGGCGATGACGACGAGTGCGATTCCAGCCAGTCGCTCGGCTCCTTCCCGCACTGATTCACCCACACGTCGGCCTAGAGCAAACCCGATCTGGGAGACGACGAAGGCTTGGCCCGCGATCAGGACCACGGCGGCAACCACTGGGACACGCGTGAGGCCGAGCGCAAAGCCGATCGCCAGTTCGTCGAGGCTGACCGTCAGGCCGATGGCCACCAGCGCGATACCGGTCGAGTTAGCGAATCGCTTGACCTGCTCCTCTTCCTTCTCCTCATCGGCGCGGAGCATGTAGATGCCGAGCCCGGCGAGGGCCACGATCGCGACGTAATCGGCCAAGCCTCCGATCACCGCGCCGACCGTGGCGCCGATAGCCAAGCCCACCAGCGGCATCCCGCCTTCGAAACCCGCGAAGAGGAGACCAAGCCCGAGTCGACGACGGGCGGTGACCCCGGTCATTCCAAGAGCGGCTGAGATGGCGAAGGTGTCCAGCGCAAGCGGAAGTACCAAAGCCACCGCTCGAAACATCGAGGCTGCTAACCCCCGCCCGCTGCAATGGCCTCGCGGGCCTCACCGCGAATCCAGAAGATCAGCGCCAGACCGGCGATGGGATCAGCCCACCACCATCCCATGAGGCTGTTTACAGTCAGCCCGACGAGCGTCGCGGCGGCGAGGTAGAGGCACACAACCGAGCAGGCAGCGTCGCCGCGGAGGGCGGGGCTGTCCAGGCGATCCGCGAGAGCGAGGCGCCAGCGCCAGAGTACGGCCATCACCACCAAGGCGACGACTACAAGCCCGATCCCGATCGGGGAAGATTGAGGCCGGACGTGGAGGAAGAGCCCGAGGATCGCGGCCGCGACGATGTAGGCGATCAGCAGGTAGAGCGCGATTCCCACCAACCGTGACGCTGTCCGCTCGCCCGGGGTGCTGGTTCCGCGCTCTTCCTCCGCCGACCGGGCCATCAGGCGCCTCAATACGACCGCAGACGAGAACAGCTCAATGAGACTGTCGAATCCGAAAGCAGTCAACGCCAGGGAGTGGGCGGCTAGGCCCGAACCCACAGCGACCACCGCCTCCACGATCATCCAGGCGATCGTCAGCAGCTGAGCGAGCCGCGCTTGGCCCAGCGCGCTTCCGAGTTGCATTCAGGCGACTGGCCCGGCCGGGGTCCTGAAGCGCTGCAGAGCGACCAGGCACCAGACCGCCTCGACGACGCCGAATGGCCACGCTCCGGACACCAATCCATAGACGCTTGAGAGCAAGCAACCAAGAGCGAATCCGAGAATGAAGATTCTGCCCCGCCGCTCAAGCGCGTACATGGCCATCATGAAGCTCAGAGCCAATACGCCATAGATGGTGATCAGTGGCATCGTCAAAGTCTGGCTGATGCAGGTGCCGGCGCGGCGACCCAGGCTATGACGTTGACTTGAGCTATGGGGAGGCCGATCAGGCTCGCCCGGCGGTTGCAGCCGCTCAGTGCCCGCCGGTCAAGCACCGGCGATCGGTCCCTGATTCGATCCACCGGACTTGGGCGAGCCCGTAGCAGTTATTGCAGGACATCCCGGCCTCCTCCAACTCGCCACCGTCCTCATAGAATTGCCCCAGCGTTTCCATGACGGCCTCGTCCGGGCACGGGATGGGAGTCACGGCTGCCACCAAACTGCACGGCGAGGCTCCGCTCGCACGACACCGATACGCCTCTAGCGTTCCCCGCGGACCGAGTATCGTCGCAGTGCGACGCCGTTCGGGAAGTCGGTCGACTCGATCAGGTCACACAGCAGCGGGTCGAGGAGATCGTCGAACAGCGGTCGGCCCCTGCCGAGCAGGGCGGGATGCACGTAGAGCAGCAGTTCATCGAGCAGTCCAGCGCGAAGGAGGGCGGTCGCGAGCGTGGCCCCACCGACGCCGATCGTGCCTTCAGTGTCGGCCCGGATCGCTGCAAGCTGCTGGATGACGTCGTCGCCGCCGATGACGAGCGTGTTGTGGTCGGCGCTCTTGCGCGTGCGCGAAACGATCGCTTTCGGCATCGTGGTCCAGATGCGCCCGAATTCCCGCATGTACCCGGGGAGTGATTCGTCGTCCCCTGCTTGTGGCCACGCGGCCTCCATCATCTCGTAGATGACGCGCCCCTCGACCAGCAACGCCAGGTCGCCGAGCTGCTGGTTGAAGCTCTCGTACAGCCGTTCGTCGATTCGTTCCCAGGCAGGGACCTCGGTGACGTGTTCGCCGGCGACAGCCTCGATGAAGCCATCGATCGATACGTTCATCCAGTACACGGTTCGTCCCATGGCACCGCTCCTACCCATAATCGCCACCGTCGATCCCTGTCACGATGAGTATCAACGGGTACCAGCTACCCGTCGTCAGCTCCAACTTCTTCCCCTTTGGTTCTCCGCCTACCAGAGGCGTGCCCTCACGGATCCGGAGCGGGCGCCGTGCGGATCGAGATGGAACCAGATGGTGGCCCCATCGACCTGGCGTCGCCAACCGGGGACTGAGCCGAGGCAAACCTCACCGGCGCCTTATAAAGTGATAGATCTACTATCATGCATCTCTTGCGTCAGGGCTCCACGGGCGGGCGGTCGGGCGCATCCAAACCCGCTTCCGAGTTGGTCGCGGCCTACCGTCTAGCGGCATCCTCCGCCCCTCCGGGCAGCGAGGACTTCAGCTTTGACGATCTGTTTCGGCTCTCGAGCCAGGTTCAGGTCGAGGTGGCGAGTGAGGTTCCGGCGAAGGAGTGGGAGGCGGCCCTGGGAGGTGAGCCAGGCGCCCGCCGACGCGTGGTTCGGGCTCTCTTTTGGCCGCTGGTGTACCACCTGAGGCCGCATCTATGGGACCGTATGGCCAGCCTCGAACCCATTAACCCCGAATTGCTTGACGCTCTGCCGCAGCACGCATCACGGGTGCTCGAGGTGGGAGCGGGTGGCGGCAGGTTAACCGTTCATCTGGCGCCCCGGGCGGATGACATGGTTGCCATCGAGCCGGCGCCGGTCCTACGCCGACTGCTGCGCCGGCGCTTTTGTGGAGTCGACGTGGTGGGCGCGCGGCGGGAGGCGATCCCGATCGACAATTCATGGGCCGACCTCTCCATCGCCTGTTCTAGCATGAGCCCCGACCCCGCGGCTCTGGCCGAGATGGAGCGCTGCACCCGGCGTGGCGGCATGATCATCCTGATCAGTCCGCTGCGCCCCGAATGGTTTGAGGAGCGAGGATTTAAGCGCCGCTCATTCCCGCCGGGCGCCGTATCGATGCCCCCATGCGATCCCGAGCTAGAGCGTTTCTTCGGTCCCCGCGTGCCTCCCAGCGAGCTCCTCTGGCGCCGCCGCGTCGAGCCGACCTAGACCCGGCGCGTTTGGCTTTCCTCCAACTACGGCGAGGCGCCGCCGGGGATGATTTGGTCTGGGACGCACTCCCGTCAACCTCAGACCTGGCTCCCCGCAGCGCGCTGGGCCTGGCGTCGCATTCTTGCCTCGCGGCGCAATAGCCGTATCAGCGCCCGCTCCCCCGTCGTCAGCTGGGCACCAGCCGACGTCAGGCCAACCGGGGACTCCCGGGCCAGTTCGGCCAGCATTCCGGTAGCGTGGGCCTGGAGCACGGCGGGGTGAACGTAGGCGCGGCGGCAGACGGCCGGGGTGTTGCCGAGCGTTTCGGCCACGGCTCGAATCGTCGCCGACGCCCGGCGCCTTATGTCTGCTGCGGCCTCGGAGTCTGACGGCCCACACAGATGCTCCAGCGCCAATACACTCCCTGACCAGGTCCTGAAGTCCTTGGCGGTGAAGCGCCGTCCCATCGTCCTATGGAGATATTCGTTCACGTCGGCAGAGTCCAGATCCCGGATGGTGCCCGCGTCATCAAGCCAGCGAAACAGGTGCTGGCCGGGCAGCTCCTGGAGCGAGCGAACCACACGCGCCAGCTGTCGGTCCACCAGTTCGACCGTCTGTCGCTTGTGCGATTTGGCGAGGAAGTTGAGACGGATCCGCGATCCCGCCAGCTCCACGTGGCGCTCGCGCAGGGTGGTCAGGCCGTAAGACCCGTTCTGGTGGGCATAGATCTCGTTTCCCACCCGCTGCGCGGTCCGGTCCAGAAGCCGGACCACCGCCGCCACGACCTGGTCCCGCTCAAGGCCCGCTCGCCCCATGTCCTCGGCCACCCGAGCTCGGAGTCCGGGGAGCCGACGCCCGAATTCGAGCATGCGGGAAAACTTGTATTCGTCTCTCAGGCGCCTCCAGGCGGGATGGTACAGATACTGTTTGCGTCCCCGGGAATCCAGTCCCACCGCCTGAAGGTGGCCGTTGGCCTGGGCACAGATCCAGACGTCGGTCCAGGCCGGGGGAATTGCCAGCGCCCGGATTCGCGAGAGCGTCCGCGGGTCGGATATCGACTCCCCCCGCAGATCCAGGTATACGAAGTCGCGCCCGCGGCGACGGCGCCGCAGCCCGGGCGCGGATACGCTGACGTAGCCAAGGCGTCGGCCCGGGGTACGACCTGGCGCCAAGGTCGCTTTCGGTGACGCAGGCGTGGCTGTCACACGGTGCGCTAGGCCGCGGGCGTGCTCACCTCGGGACCCTGGCCGCTCGCCTGGGGCCGAGCGACCGGGCAGCAAGGTGCGTGTCCTGGTGTCAGCGAGCCAAAGGGATTTAGCGAGGTCGGGGGGTGCCCCGATCTCGCCCCCCGGGCATCGGGTCGTCCGTCGACGGGGCTCCCGCGAGATGGGCGCCGGAATCCCACCTAGACGTTCTCTTCGGCTTGGTCTCCGCTGCTCACGATGTCCCCATCGGTGAAGAGCACGCCCTGTGCTATCTGCCTCCAGTGCGGCGTCCGACGGAGGAGGAACTCGAGATCCATGCTGAAGTGCTTGAACTCCTCCTTCTGGGCCTCTCGCATGATGGCTCGGGCCTGGGCGTCTGCCTCAAGTTCCAGCCTTTGTTGGTACCACCCGATCGCCTCCGTCTCCTCGGTCAGGGAGGCGATCATGCGCGCGAATGTACGGCTCTCGGCCGAGAGCTCCTGGGCGGGCTCGTGGTACTGATCGGAGCCCATCTGATTCAGTCGGGTTCCTTGCTCAGCTTGACGCCCTTGCTGTCGGCGGCCCGCTCAATCCGCTTCTTGGCCTCAGAGCGCTCCTTGGCGCTCACCCCCCCGACCTGGTTGAAGCGCGCCGCCGCGTTGCGCACGTGGCTTGCATCAGTGAGCGGTTCTTTGCGCTGGGCGGGGAAGGCGAAAGCGCTATCGGGTAGATCCGATCGTGATTTATGTGTGCGTTCAGCCATGTTCATAGGATATCGCAGCTATCAGGAGTGAGCAAGCGCGCGGCTTCCGCTAGTCGTGAATTCGCTTCGAGCCCTTCTAGGTGATCGCAAATCATTAGGCTTTTGATATAACGGATTGTGGTCGCAGGGCGCTTCTGAAAGTCGGGGGTGGACGATGGCTGCACTGGTTTCGCGTAAACGTCGGCAGAGCCCGCGCGCGGGGTCGGCCTGGGCGCAACGAGAGGTCGAGCGGGCCCTGGCCGACCGCTGTTGGCTGTGCGCGCGAGAGGTGGGCGCCGCCCCCGTGATGCGCTCCGGTCGCCCCTATTGCAGCATCGAATGCGCGCGGTCGGTCCCGGCCCGTTACCACGGTTGAATCGAGCTGAGTCGGTCGGCTCAGTCGGTGCCGTCGGGGCGTCGCCCGGCGGGCCTGCCCTGGGTCAGTCGGCGGGCGAGAGCGGTGGCGAGCGCGGTTCCCAGAGCGGTACCGAGCGAGCCCGCCAGCCGCCAGGCGACGCCGTAGGCCGGGTGTTTCGGTGCGCCTGTCTTCTCCCGTCCCGCGCTGACCCGCACCCTCACAGGGGAGTGTAGTCGGGCCCAGCGCGCGCGCGCACGCGAGATCTCCTCGCCCGCCTGTCGGGCCAGATTCGGCCGGTGGCGGTAGCGCCGGAGCATCAACAGGCTGAGCGCTGTGGCCCCGGCGACAGCCGACACCCCGGCCACCAGGCCGGCCCGCCGAAGCACGGTTCGCGCGGTATGACGTGCCCGCCCGCGGAGCAGCAGAACCTTCTCCTCGGCGTCAGCTCGCACCGCGATCAGCGCCTGCTCGAGTTCATCAGTTGAAGCGCCCACTGCTTGTTCTCCTTAAGTGCCCGAAGAGTTTTTTGAGGCAGGGTCAGACGGAGTCGCGATCGCGCCGCCAGGCCGACGACCAGCGCGATCAGCAAGTACAGAACCAACCATGCCAGGGCCACCTGCCAGTGCCAGGGCAGGGCAGCGACGAGGATCACGGGCAGCGCCACGAGAAGTGCGATCAGCACCAACAGCCCGGCCACGGCCAGGCCCGCGCCGGCGACGATATTGCTGACCACCAATTCCTTCAGCTCCGCTTTGGCCATGTCGATCTGGAGCGCTGCTAGGCGCTGGAGATCATCGACCAGCTGGCCGGCAACCGCGGTAGATCGCTCAGTATCCGACGTACGCATGGTCCTAACCTATCACGGTAGAGGATAGCCATGATATAAAGCAGCGCCTCGCGCTCGCTCTTGCGGATTTCTGGGGTCGCGGAGCCAGAATAGTCCGACCGGCCGAATCCAGAGTCGAGTGTTTTAGGAGCAAGAATCTGATGGATAAGCGCTACCTCAATCCGGACGGCATCTGGAAGCCGGCCATCTACACGCAGGTCATCACCACTCGGGGCGGTACCACCGTCCATATCGCAGGGCAGACCGCGTACGACGAGAATGGCCAGGTCGTCGCCCCCGGTGATCTCGCCGCCCAAATCGACAAGGCCCTGTCGAATGTCCAGGTTGCCCTGCGTGCGGCAGGAGCCGACTGGACCGATGTGGTCAAGATGGTCAGCTACGTGGTGGACTACGAGCCCTCGCACCGGGCTCTGCTGGCCGAGGTAAGAAACCGCTACTTCACCTCACCGCCGCCGGCGACGACGCTGATCGGGGTTCAGGCCCTGGCCATGCCGGGCCTTATGTACGAGGTTGATGTGACGGCGGTGATCGAATAGTGAGGGGGCGGCTCTGACCTTGAATACTCCACGCGCGGTTAGCTCCTCCGCGCCGACCGGTAATGCCGACGTGCCCAGGCTCTCAGATCACCTGGCCAACACGCGCACCCTTCTGGCCTGGATCAGGACTGCCATAGCCCTCATCGGCCTGGGCTTCGTGGTGGCCCGTTTCGGCCTCTTTCTGCGCGTTCTGGACGCGCGCGGCAGCCATTCCTCCGCCCTGGGAACGCAGCTGTCGGCGGCGATCGGGGTCGCGCTGGTACTCATCGGGGTGGGGAGTGCGGGGCTCAGCCTGCGCCGCTTCCGGCTGGTGCGGGCGGCGATTGAGAGCAATCGAGTGCACCTGGGCGGCGCGCTCGAGTGGTTCGCCGCCTCCGCCACCGTGATCTGTGGCGTCGGCCTAGCGGGATACCTGCTGATCAGTCGTTGACGGCTCGGGCCTTGGTCTCGAAGAGAATGGCGTTGAGCATCGCCCCCAGAACCGTGATCACGCCCAGCATGTAGAAGAAAAACATGGTCAGGAAGAGCAGTCCAAACGTCTTGCCGTACTGATTCATGCTCGGGCCGGCGAGGTGACTGTAGAGAGGGAAGGCCAGCGCCATGACCTCGAAACCGACGCCCGCGGCCACGGCACCCGGCCAAATTTCGGCCCAGCGCTGGCGTCGATTCGGGACCACGTAGTAGAGGATGGAATAGGTGATGGAGCCCATGGTCGCCCCCAAGACCGCCTGGGCTATTACCTCTCCCGGACCTCCATGGGCGATGAAACCCGGCACGCCAGGCAGGCGAGGCAGCAGCGGCAGCAGAGCTGCCGTGCCCAGGGCGAGGCTGATCAGAAGAGCGAAAACCACCATGACGCCGATGGCCACCATCTTCTGGCGGATGAAGTCGCGCATGCGCAGGCCGTAGACGGCGTCGAATGCCAGTTCCATGGCTCCGATCAGGTTGGAACCCGACCACAGAAACCCGAGCACTCCGAGGAGGGCAAAGAGCCCCGTTTTGGTCCTGATCTTCTCCAGCGCATCCATCGCCGGTCCCTGGGCTGACGGATCGGGCAGGACGGCGAGCACGGTCTGGTAGACCATGGTCGAGGTCACCCCGACCCGCGCCAAGATCACCCCCAGCAGCGTCGTCATGAGAAGTGCGATCGGAAAGATGGACTGGAGCGCGTTCCAGGCAATATTCACCGCATACGTGGCGCCGTTATCGGTCCCGAATCGCTCGAGCAGTCGGGCGGGCAGGGTTCGCGCAGCGCGTCCCCGGGCCCTGCTCGCGGCCTGCTTCAATCTGGCTGCCGGCGGCGGTCTCACCCTGGGCTCGCGACCCCCGCCGCTTGCGGCCATGACCGGCCGCTGGGGAATGGCCACGCGGCTCCGATTGTGGATAGGCTGATCTCACCGAGTTGACAGAGTCCACTTCCTCGCGCTGGCCCAGAGCCCTGCTGGCCCCTCTCACCATCCTGGCCTGGCTGGCGGTGGCGGCGGTCGCCGCCTGGCTCTTGAGCCACGTGACGCGGGCCCTCCTGACCTTGATCCTGGGTGCTGTGATCGCCTACGCGCTCACCCCCATGGTGCGGGTCTTCAGCCGCTTCACCCCCCGGGTCGTCGCGGTGGCCATGGCCTATCTGATAGGTGCGGGGCTGGTTTTCGGCCTGATCGGGCTGGTGGCCGTGACGGCGTCTGGTCAGGTCCACCGCCTGCTCACCAGTCTCCCCTCCGATACGGGCCGGCTCAATGCGATCCAGCCCGAAGTGATGGGTTTCTTGCGTCCATGGGGACTGACCCAGAGTCAACTCAATTCGACCGAGACTGCGCTGGTGCATTCTCTGCAGGCTTCCGGGGCCCAGTTGGCCGGGGGTGCCCCGGGCGCACTTGTCACCACCGCAAGCACGATCCTGGATGTGATCCTGATCCTGATCCTTAGCATCTACCTGACCGCCAACGGGCCCGCCATCGGCCGTTGGTTGCGTCGTGAAGCACCGGCCGGAGACCATCGGCGCCGGGTCACGAACCTGGTGCTGATCGTGAACCAGGTCGTCGGCGGCTACGTCCGCGGGACCCTGACGATGGCCCTTCTGGTCGGCACCCTGGTCGGGGTGGGCATGGCGGTGATGGGCGTTCACTACGCGGTACTCCTGGGAGTGTTGGCGTTCTTCATGGAGTTCGTGCCCATCCTCGGGGTGCTCATATCCGGCGTCCTCTGCGTCAGCATCGCCCTTTTCCAGGGCTTGGTGCTGGCGCTCGTCGTGCTGGGCTATTTCGTGGTCGTCCACGTCATCGAAGGCGACGTCGTCGGCCCCCGGGTGATGGGACGCGCGATCGGCATTCACCCTGCGGTGGCCCTGGTTGCGCTGGTGGCCGGAACCGAGCTCTTCGGAATCTGGGGCGCGCTCTTCGGCGCCCCACTGGCAGGACTGTTGCAGGCCATCGCCACCGTGATCTGGACCGAATACAAGGGCACCGCGGCAGCTGCCCCGCCGCCGGTCGAGGTCAATCCCGCCCTGGTCTTGAACGCCGCCGCCGGCCCGGCCCACCCGAGGTCCAAAGAGAGCGGTCGGGCGCGTCCAGGAGAACCTGCGCGGCGCCGACCTCGTTAGCTTCCCGCGCCCGCGCTCGCTCGTTCGCCTGAGCCCCGCCCCCGGGGCTCAGGCGACCACCCTGTCGAACGTGCGACGATTCTGTAATCGCCTCTAGTGCCATGGTCTCGCCCTCGCCTCACGGGCGTCAGGCGGCGCGTGTCCTGGTCGCCGGCCTGGTCCTGCAGCTGGCCTTTGGACTGGTCTTCGCGTGGGGCAGCGTCGTCCCTTACGTGCGCGCGGAATGGCACTGGCCGCCCCTCCTGCTCGGAGCCGTCTTCTCCGGGACCCCGTTCGGCTTCGGGATCGGGACGCTCCTGGGCGGCCGGCTGGCCGATCGGATTCCCGCCCGCCGGCTCTGTTGGGCAGGAATGGCCCTCCTGGCCGTCGGGTTCTCCGTCGCTTTCATCGCTCCCTCGGGAGTCACCTTCGTCGTCTTCTATTCGGCGCTCGGTCTCGGTTTGGGCGGAGGCGTCGCGCTCACGGGCGCGGTGGCAGCTGCGACGCAGGTCATGCCTCAGCGCGTGGGCAGTCTGGGTGGAGCACTGACCGCCGCCTACGCCACCGCGGTCGTGTTCGAGGCACCTCTGATCGCGGTTCTCACCCCCCATATAGGTTGGTTTAACGCACTCCGCCTGGTCGGAGTGGGAATGGGGCTGGTGGCCGCCCTGATCTTGCTCTTCATGCCCCGCCTACCCCCCGCTCGGCACGCCACCGCGGCCCGTCCCGCCAACCAATTCCAGCTTCTTCGCCGCCCAGCGGTCTGGACCAGCACCCTGATGCTTTTTTCCAGCGCCGACCTGGGCTCGTACGCCGCCGTCGATCTCGTCTCCCACGCCCGCGCTGACCACCTGGCGGTCTGGATCGGTACCGCTGCGCTGGTCGGATTGGCGCTGGCGAACATTGCCAGCCGCATCGTGTCCGGATTCGCCACCGACCGATTCGGTGTCGACCCAGTGATGGGGGCGGTGTTGTGTATGGTCCTGCTCGCGGCCGGGATCATGGTCGTCGCCGGCTCTACCGAAGCCGGCATACTCGCGGCCGGCGTGAGCGCGGGGATACCAGTGGGAGGTGGACCAGGACTCATGTCCAAGCTGGCTTCGGTCTCCGCTCCGGATGCTCCCAATTCGGTCTTCGGGATATTCTTCGCCGGATTTGCCTCCGGCTCCCTGCTCGGCCCCCTGATCGGGGAGCCGCTCGGCGGCTCGGCGGCCTGGATAGCGGTCGCGGCACCCGCGATCGGAGGCTTGGTGTTGCTCCAGGTTCGCTCCCGCCTTCGCCGCGCCGGTCGACTCTAGCCGACGATCCGCCGGACCTAGAGCTCGATCAGGCTGACGTCGAGATCGCGCAGACCATCGGGAGGACTGAGTCCCGTCGATTCGAACTGCTTGAGCAACGCCAGGATGTAGCGCACGCCGGCCAGGTTCACGCCGTGCGCCTGGGTCAGCGTCTGTATCGCCCGCAGCTTGATCAGGTCACGGGGCGAATAGCGACGCCGGTTCGTCGCCGTCCGGTGCGGTTTGATCATGTTGAGGTGTTCGTACATCATCAGCGTGCGCGGGTGCGTCTGGAGCACCTCGGAAGCCACGCTCAGGGTGTAAATGGGTCGGTCAAGGCCCATCCCGTTGGCGTCGACTTCCGGCTCGTAATCATCCGGCCCTTCGGCCCGGTCTAAATTTGATCTCATGCTGAATACTACCGTTCCCATTATCACACTTACTGAGTCTGAAATATCGGATCGGGCTGTAATTCCTTTGCTCTGACCAATCCCGCCGCTGCCTTTACGATCGGTATATGACCATTGGAGTCGATCTGACACTGTGC
This sequence comes from Nitrosotalea sp., assembly GCA_035534295.1. Lineage (GTDB taxonomy): Bacteria > Chloroflexota > Dormibacteria > Dormibacterales > Dormibacteraceae > DATKQJ01. The sequence goes on along the minus strand of DATLSE010000052.1, from coordinate 102,303 downwards.
TAGGATCCAAAGCTGACACCTATGGGATCAACTTCTGAGTCGTTCGTGAGTTCGCCCAGCGAGGTCGAGCGGGATCCGGAGCGGCTCGATCTGCTCTTGATTGAAGACGACGCCGCGGTCGCCGAGATGTACCGGATGACGCTGGAGCAGGATGGCTATACCGTCCGCGTCGCCTCCGACGGTCCGAGCGGGTTGGCCCTCGCCGAGCAGACGGCACCCGACCTCATATTCCTGGATGTGCGCCTGCCCGGTATGGATGGCTTTTCGGTACTGGAGCGGATGCGTCTCAGCGCCTCGACACGCTTCACCCCGGTGGTGATTCTCAGTGCCTACGGGGAGAGCGAGCTGCGCGAACGCGGCGTCCGGCTCGGGGCCCTCGAATACGTGATCAAAAGCCAGACCACTCCCGGTCAGATCTCGGGCCGCGTCCCGGCCTGGACCTCCGCTCCCAGTCCGGAGTAGGAGATCGGCCGGGGGGGAGTCCCACCCGACCGCCATCGGCGCGCATTGCCCCGACGCAGGATATAATGCAACCTGATAGCCAAACTATCCAATAGCCATGCAGGACGTCGTTCATAAGGCTGGCCTCACGCCCCCATAGGAGGTGACCCATGTATCAGCCCTCACCGCAGCAGCGGCCCGATTCGGAGGGCATGCCGCCCGCGACCACGACCCCGGTAGCGGCGGGCGGATACGTCGAGCGCTCCGTGGTTCGCACCGCGCAGCCGGGCGCGGTCGCCGCCAACCTCGTCTATCTGATCTTCGCCCTGATCGAGGGTCTGATCGCGATCAGGGTGGTTATGAAACTGCTGGCGGCAGATCCCGCGGCAGCCTTCGCGCGGGCGATCTACGGATTGACCCAGCCCCTGGTCGAACCGTTCAAGGGCTTGTTTCAGAACCCGATTGTTGCCGGAGTAGGTCGGATCGAGGTCAACTCGCTCTTCGCGATCGTGATCTACGCGCTGATCGGCTGGGTGCTGGCTCGCCTCGTGGCGCTGGCTTTCAATCAGACAAGTAGAGTTTCTGTCAACCAGGTCGACGGTCCCCCAGGACCGCGCTGAGGAGGGTCTTGATGCCAACCACCGTTGCGGTTCAGATCAACCTTCAATACATCCTGATTTGGGCGCTGGTCGGACTGGTCGCCGGGCTTTTGGCCAGCCGGGTGATGCTGGGTCACGGGATGGGTCTCATCGCCGACATCGTGGTCGGGATCCTGGGAGCGGTTATTGGAAACGTTGCCGCGTCCAGCCTGGGCGTACAGGTCAGCGTGGCCAATCATCCCCTCGTCAGCCAGATCCTGATCGCGGTCTTCGGGGCCTTGATCCTGCTCTTGGTCCTCCGACTGCTCGGGATGGGTCGCCGCGGCCGCCGGCGCCCGGTTCTGTGAACTAGGTCATTTCTCGCCCGCCCGGAACGGGTCCTCGGGACCCACCCGGGCACCTCCCGGGCTACCGCCGTCTCGCCTTTCAAATGGGATGAGTGGCCTGGGCCTCACCGGGTTGAGGCGCTCCACCTCAACATCGACCGGCCGTGCGCCTCGGCTGCCACAGTTTGTAAGCGCGTGCGGGTATCGGTTCACGTGGTCCCAATGCGTTCCCCATCTCGGGACTGCCCAGAGCCCGGGCCCGACAAACGCCGCCGCCTCCAATCTCCGGCGCGGCCCAACCTTATCCCCTTTGGGCCACGCTCAATGGCCGTGCTTAGCCTTGCCCTTGGGAGCGCGGGGAGGGCCCGGTGCTCCTGGCCCGGGGCCGCTGCAGAGGGATTGAGTATTGGGCAGAATCGGCACGCCGTCGTACTGGCTCAGGCCGCTTGGCTGCTGGTACCAGCGCGTGTAGGAGGCGGGGAGTGCGTTGATGAAGCCCGCTGAGATGGTGCTGCCCACGTTGACCCCGAAGGAGCGCGTGGCGCTCCCAGCGCCGTTGGCGACCGTGTTGCCTGCCCAGGCCGCAACCACGATGGCTGGGTTGTAGGCCATGAGCCAGCTGTCGGGGTTGACTCCCATCTGGGACCCGCCGGAGGTGCCAGATTTGCTCGCCATCTGTCGGTTGAAGCCCAGGCCCCACTGGTACTGATAGGCCTTGAGCGTGTTCGAGATCAGGTAGCTGCCGGCTGGAGTGAGGACTTGGGCCTGACCTGTCTGGCGGCCGGGCTGGCGCTGAAATACGACCTTGCCAGAGGAATTGACGATCTTGGTGATGCTGATCAGCGGCACCTTGCGCCCTTGATCGGCGAACACCTGATATCCCTGGGTCTGCTCGTACATGGTGATCGCGCTGGCTCCGATTGCGGTCGGCAACGAGGGGTCGAGAGGGCTCGTGATGCCCATCTGGCGGGCCAATGCGATCACGTTCGTAATGCCCTCCTGGCTGGCCACCTCGATGGCCGGGATGTTGCGGGACAGCACCAGCGCCTGGGCTGCGGTCAGGCTGCCGAGGTAACTGTTGTCGAAATCGAGAGGACGATAGCCGTTGAAGTCGGTGGGCACGTCGTGGAGGGTTGTGCACAACGCAATCTTCTGGTCGCGCAGAGCTGCCTCGTAGACGTAGGGCTTGAACGACGATCCGGGCTGGCGAGGCGAGAGGACGACGTCGAACTGGCCCCCGATGGCCGCGTTGTTGTAATCCGCGGATCCGACCCACGCCAGGACTTCGCCCGTGCTCGGGACGACGGCCAGCAGGGCGCCGTTGTTGACCCCGAGGTTCGATAGCGATTGCACCCCGGTCTTGACCGCCTGGTCGGCTGAGCGCTGCAGGGCGGGATCGATGGTGGTGTAGACGGAGAAGCCGCCGCGCTGCACCGCGGCGGCTCCGAACTGCCGCTCGAGCGTCTGCATTACGTAGTCGACGAAGTGAGGGGCGATCACGTCGTTGGTGCGCGACGAGCCCAACTTGAGCTCGCCCTGGATGTTCTCGCGAACCGCCTGCGCGTACGTCGCCGGGCTGATGGCGTGCATATCGCGCATGCCGCCCAGCACGTAGAGCTGGCGCTGCCGGGCCCCGGCGAAGTTGGTGACTGGGTCGTAGGTGACCGGGGCCTGGAGCAGTCCGGCCAGAAACGCCGCCTGCGCCGGCGTCAGCTGACGGGGAGAAATATTGGATCCGAAGTAGGTCTTGGCGGCGGCCCCGATGCCGTACGAGTCACGTCCGTAATAAACCGTGTTGAGATACATGGCCAGGATCTGATCCTTGCTGTAGCGCCGCTCCAGGGCCCAGGCCAGGTAGGCCTCGAGGCCCTTTCGCGTCAGCGACTTCTGTGGCGCCAGGAGGTCGAGCTTGATCAGTTGTTGAGTCAGCGTGCTGCCGCCCTCGACCGGGCGCCCGGAGAAAAGATCGGTTACCGCGGCGCGGATGAGGGAGCGCGCGTCCACCGGGCCGTGGTCAAAAAAGCCGCGGTCCTCCGCCGCCAGGGTGGCGTTCTCGGCCGTGGCCCCGATCTGGGACAGGGGAAGCACCAGGTGGTAGCCACCACCGGTGGCGCGGGTGGCGAGGACACCGCCCGTGCGGTCGTAGATCACGATCGACTGCGGCGACTCCACACCGTTCCGAGACGTGGAAATGCCCTGCAGGGCAGTGGCAGGATAGGCGGCGACCAGGGTCAGGACGGCGGCCGTGAGCAATCCCAGCTTGACCCACAGATTTCGCGGTCGGCTCATCGCCCCTTTGCCGTCGAGAGCTGAACGACGGCGATCACACCAGCCCAGAACAGGCCCCAGGCTGCGGCGCCAAACAGGCTGTCGGCCGTGATCGGGGGAATCAGTCCTGCCCCCAGATCAACCAGCGCCATTAGGGCCGCGCCGACCAGCAGGGGAGCGCGCCCGCGGGCGTCGCGCTCTAGAAGTTTGGCGCAGCCGACCAACACGAACAGGCCGGCGAACAGATGCACAAGATCCTGGTTGTCCGCCCCGAGCAGTCGCCAGGGCGCGATCAGATAGTCGGTCACCAGACCGAGCCAGGCCAGCGCGACGACCCCGACGGTGACGATTCCCACGGCGGTCGCCAGCGCCGGCAGGGGCAGCACCAGGCGGCGATGGGGCAGGGACCGACCCAGAGCCCGGATACCTGTCATGCCACCGCCCCGCGGCTCCCGCTCGCCGTGCTCCAGGCGCCCGATGGCCGCCGCCTGGGATCGGGAGAGGACGCCAAGGCGGAGTAGCCCGAGGACGGGATCCTCGCCTGGAGCTCGACCGCGGGCGCGATCGAGGGCGCGCACCGCCTCGGCCTGGCCCGGCTCGATCAACCCCGCCTCAGACCAGGCAGTAACCCTGGCGCCCAGGGCGGATTCCCCGTCCGATACGGCGCCAGAGGGGGCATCAGAGCGTCGATTCGACGCCAATACCATGATACTGGCACTATACCATTTGACTTCTCGGCGACCCGGAATCCCGGCCTCGATGTTCGCCCCGGCAGGGCTTGCTCGGGCCCCGTCAGGCTCCTGCCGCCGCCGCCCCGCGCAGGCGTTCGGCGACCAACTCGCTGACGTGCCGGACCTGCATGGGCACGCCAGCGCGCCGGGCCGCGGCCTCGATGTGCAGCAGGCAGCCCGGGTTGTCGGAGGCCAGGGTGAGGGCGCCGGTCGCGACCGCGGCATCGAGCTTCCAGTGCGCCATTCGATCCGCGACGCGGGGCCAGTCGAAACTGAACGTGCCCCCAAAGCCGCAGCAATTGGCTATATCGGCCAGTTCCACCACCTCATATCCGGCGAGCTCTAAGATCCGGCGCGGCTCCTGAGCCAATCCAAGCTGGCGCAGGCTCTGGCATGAATCGTGGTAAGCGACCTTGGTTTTGGGGGCGTCTGCCACGAGCAGCTCGGGGCGGGCACGCAGGAGGGCCAGCAGCCAGCGTGTTGAATCGTGCAGGCGGTCGCGCACACTCGCCAAATCCGTTCCTGCCACACGCCACTCCTGGGAGTCCTGGGTCAGAGCGCCAAAGCACGAGGCCGAGGGAGTGACGATCGGACCGGTGCTCTGGGCGAGGGTTCGCGCCAGATCCCGTGCCAACTTGGAAGCCTTGTCAAAGTCCCCGGCGTTGGCGCAGACGAGGCCGCAGCACCACTGCCGGGCCGGCACGTCGACCTTAAAACCGGCCGCGACTGCAATCCGCTCCAGGGCCGTCGCCGATTGGGGAGCGAATCGATCGGCCAGGCACGAGGTGAAGATGGTCAGCGGATCCCCATCACTTGGGATTCGTTCCCGGCTCGCGTACCGAGGGCGGGCCAGTGGGGCTGGGCCCACCGGCATCAGTCCCGACAGCGGGGCGGCGGCTTGGAGGGCCGCATCCGCCACGGCCGGGTGGGACCAGAGCTCGAGCAGACCTCGCTTGGGCCAGCTCTTGGTCGACTCCCGGCGGTGTTCAAGGATCTGGCGCGGAAGCGGGATACCCACCGGGCAGATCTCCTCACAGGCATTGCACTGGGTGCAGAGCGATTGGGCGAGCTCAATGCTCGCCAGCCCGTGGTGGAAAGGACTGACGACCAGCCCGATCGGGCCCGTATATATGTGACCGAACTGATGGCCCCCGACGGCCATGAAGGCAGGGCAGGCATTGGAACAGGCCCCACAGCGGATGCAGCTCAGGGCGGGGGCGAACAGAGGACTGTTCAGCATCTGCGAGCGCCCGTTGTCGAGCACCACGCAGTGCATCTCCCGCGGTCCGTGCGCACCCGTCAGGGGCACGAACCCGATATCGGAAGAACGTGAGGGTCCGGTTATCCAATTGACGTAGCTGGTCATGATCTGGCCCGTCCCCGAACGCGGAAGCATGCGCAGGATGGCCACGGCGTCGTCCAGCGAGTCGACCAACTTGTCGATGCCGAAGAGCGCGATGTGCACGCGGGGCAGGGTGACCGTCAGATCCGCGTTGCCCTCGTTGGTCACGATCATGACCGTTCCTGTCTCGGCAATGGCCGCGTTGGCGCCCGAGATGCCGACCGAGGCCTCGACGAACTTCTCACGAAGACTGGTGCGAACCTGGTCCATGATCTGATCCCGATCGGGGGCGGTTCCGAGCTCTGTGGCCCAGTCCTGCAGCGTCAGGTGTACGGCTGGCGCGATCATGTGCGAGGGACGCTGGCCGAGCCGTTGGACCATGTATTCGCCCAGATCGGTCTCGACCACCTCCATGCCAAGCGATTCCAGGTGATGGTTGAGGTGAATCTCCTCGGTCGCCATCGACTTCGACTTGGTGACGACCCCGGCCCCTGCGCCGCTGCAGATCCGGCCGATGATTTCCTGGGCATCCTTCTCGTCGTGAGCCAGATGAAATACCCCGCCGGCGGCTTCCAGTCGCTCTTGGAAGCGAGCCATCAGTTCGGGGAGTCGCTCCAGGTTGGCCCGGCGCCGGCGCTTCAGATCCTCCCGGCCGGCCTCGAACGGATAGCTTTCAAACGCCCGATTCCTGCGCTCGCGCAGGCCCACCATGGCCTCGGTCAGGGCAGTCTGCAGGCTGGCGTCATCGAGCGCCCGATCGACCCGGCGCCGAAAGCTGCGGCGGCTTTCGCTGGGCCCGCTTGGGACCCGGCGCGGCCGTTGCATCTGGTCGCCGGCGGGCGCCCCGGTGGGGCGCGAGTCACGCGCCGGCGCTGGGGCCGCGCCGCCTGATTCGTCTCCTATCGGGTTGGGATCGACCGCTCCGGAGCCGCCCCAATCCTTCACGTGCTGAGGATAGAGCGCATCCAGTGGACGCGCCGGCGCGGGTTGGACAATCCCGAGCCCCCTCGCCGTCCTGGAGCCGCCGCCCCTCCCGGCTCAATACGCCTCACGGCCTCGGGAGGGAGTTTTCCTTCAAATTGAGCGGCCAAATCAGATATTGACACTCCAGGTCGGCGCGGCCAATATCTTCGTCAACCTCGGTCGGCCATTTGGCCGACCACAATTGGAGGTGGCGCATGAGATCGAGGGATCTGTGGCTCCTGCTTCTGTTGATTCCCTTCGTCCTGCTGCTGTATCCCCCGATCTATAACCACGTCGATCCGACCCTGGGCGGGGTGCCCTTCTTCATCTGGTATCAGCTGCTGATGGTTCTGGTCGGGGCCGGCGTCACCGCCCTGGTCTATCGGGTGAGGGGTTAAGGCATGAACGCTGTCTCGCTCACGATATTCATCGTCCTGTTCGTGGGTATCGCCATCATCGGTCTCTTCGCCGGTCGCTGGCGCCCGCCCGCGGCCGGCCTCACCAGCCTCGAGGAATGGGGACTTGGGGGTCGGCGTTTCGGCACCCTGGTCACCTGGTTCTTGATCGGCGGCGACATCTATACCGCGTACACATTCATCGCGGTGCCCGCGCTGGTCTTCGGCAAGGGTGCTCTGGGCCTGTTCGCATTGCCCTACACGGTCATCGTCTATCCATTCATCTATGTGGTCATCCCCAAGCTCTGGCGGATATCGAAGGCGAACGGATACGTAACCGCCAGCGACTTCGTGCGTCACCGCTTCGACAGCCGCGCCCTGGCGTTGATGGTCGCCGTGACCGGAATCGGAGCGACCATGCCGTACATAGCGCTGCAGATCTTCGGGATTCAGGTCGTGCTCTCCCAGATGGGGGTGCCCGTCGAGGCCTCCCTGGTCATCGCCTTCTTGGTCCTGGCGGTTTTCACCTACGTCAGCGGCCTGCGTGCGCCCGCGCTGATCGCCGTCGTTAAAGACGCTCTGATCTGGATCACCGTGATCGTGATGATCGTCTACATCCCCATCCACCTCGGCGGATACGGCGCCATCTTCGCCCACGTACCCCCGGCCAAGCTGATCCTCAGTCCCCAGCTCTACGGCGCTTACGCCAGCCTGGCTCTGGGTTCGGCCCTGGCCCTTTTCCTCTACCCGCACGCTCTGACCGGAGTCTTCGGAGCCAAGAGCGAGCGCGTGGTAAAGCGCAACGCTGCGCTGCTCCCGGCCTACTCATTCCTGCTCGGGCTGATCGCCATCCTGGGCTATATGGCCATCGCTGCCGGTGTCCACGCCTCCAAGACCTACGGCGCCAACAGCGCGGTCCCGGCCCTGGTGGCCCAGCTCTTTCCGAGTTGGTTCGTGGGCTTCGCCTTCGCGGCCATCGCCATCGGGGCGCTGGTGCCAGCCTCCGTCATGTCCATCGCCGCCGCCAACCTTTTCAGCCGCAACATCTATCGCGACCTGATCCGGCCCAGCGCCGACCAGGCTGAGGAGGCCAACGTTTCCAAGATCGCCTCCCTGGTGGTCAAGGTCGGGGCCCTGCTGTTCATCCTCGTCGTCCCGACTACCTTCATCATCAACTTCCAGCTCGCCGGAGGGGTATGGATTCTGCAGACCCTGCCCGCGGTCATCCTGGCCATGTATGCCGGCTGGCTGCGTCGCGGCGCCGTCATCGCCGGCTGGGCCGTGGGTATGGCGTGGGGCACCCTGATGCTGGTTCAAGAGGGCTTCGCCTCCTCCGTCCAGGCGTTCAATTTCCTCGGCCTGAAATCGATTTTGTACATCGCCCTGGTGGCCCTGGTGGCAAACCTGGTCGTGGTCGTGGTCTGGAGCGTGGTGGCTCGAGTGCTGGCCGGGGTGCCCAAGGGATACGGCATGATCGAGTCCCAGAGTCCCGCCGTCGTCGAGGCCTGATCTTTTCTCCTGTTGACTCCGCGTTCCTGGGGCCGCGGCCGGCGATGCCGTCCGCGGCCCAGGTCCCTGGTACCACAGGGAGTGCTGGTCTACCATTTCGAGAATGAATCTGGGTCGCTACGGAATCTGGACCTCAGCCCTGGACGTCCAGCCCGCCGTGTCCGCTCAGGGCTTGGCGCGTGAGATCGAGGATCTGGGCTTTGGGTCACTTTGGTTCCCGGAGGCTCAGCGCCGCGAAGCCCTGACCAACTCGGGCTTGCTGCTGGCAGCTACCCGGCGGATCGTGGTCGGCACGGGGATTGCCAGCATCTATGCCCGCGACGCCATGACCACTGCCGCGGGCTGGAAGACGCTGACCGAGGCCTACCCCGAGCGCTTCGTCCTTGGCCTGGGAGTGAGCCACGTGCCCTCAGTGGAATCCCTGCGCGGACACCGCTACGGTCCCCCCGTGGCCACCATGTCGGCCTACTTGGAGGCCATGTCCAAGGCGCCCTACCTCGGGGCTCCCCCCACCACCGAGTTGCGCTGCGTGTTGGCGGCGCTGGGCCCGCGCATGCTCCGTTTGGCGGGTGAGCGCTCCTGGGGCGCGCACCCGTACTTCGTTCCCACCTCGCACACGCGTGAGGCGCGCCAGATCCTCGGCGACAAGGCGCTGCTGGTGCCCGAGCAAGCTGTCGTGCTGGAGAGTGATCCCGGTCGAGCCAGGGAGATCGCGCGCTCTCACACCCGGTTCTACCTGGGCTTGGAGAACTACGCCAAGAACCTCCTGCGGCACGGATTTACCGCCGAGGATCTGGCTGGCGGGGGGAGTGACCGACTGGTCGACGCGCTCGTCGCCTGGGGGGATCTGGAGGTCATTCGCGAACGCCTAGAGCAGCACCTGGACGCTGGTGCCGACCACGTGTTGATTCAGGTCATCGCTGCTGATCCGGCGCGGGCGCCCCTCGACGCTTGGCGCTCGCTGGCGGCGCATCTGCTCTGAACGCGAGCGAGCCTCGAGCTCGCCGCGCGAGCTATCCTGATGGCCACGCCCGGGCGCTGTGCCCGGCCCCAGATTTCGCGCGAGGTGGCCTCATGAGGTTGCAGTGGCGTCGAATCCACCTTCTTGCGCTGGGCGCCCTGCTGGTGGCTGCCTGCGGTGGGGCTCCTGTTTCAGGGGCGTCCTCCCCGGTCAGTTCGCCTTCCAGCTCGTCATCGAGCCCAGGCGCGACGCTGGTGACGACGGGCACCGCCACGGTATCCGGATCAAGTGAGACCGTCCTGACCGACTCGTCCGGCATGACCCTCTACCAGTTCACGCCCGACGCCGCGGGCTCGGTTACGTGCACCGGCGGTTGTGCCGCCATCTGGCCTCCTCTTCTGCTCCCGGCCGGCATCCGGACCCCGAGTGGGAGCGCCGCGCTCAGCGCCGGTCTGGGCACCCTCAGCAACCCCGCCGGTGGGCTCCAGGTCACCTACAACCACTGGCCGCTCTACACCTACTCGCTCGACACCGCCCCCGGGCAGGCAGTCGGCCAGGGGGTCGCGGGCAAGTGGTATGTGGCCACGCCCACGCTCAAGGCCCCCGCGTCCGCCTCCGGCTCGTCAACGGTCCCCGGCTACTGACCCGCACGCTCCCGGCTCGACGCCAATAGAACCAGGGCTCCTCGCCTGAGCTCAGTCAGACGGTGGGTCGGCAGCCGCGTCCAGGGAGTCGAGCCTGTCCTCGCCGGAGCGAGAGAGCCGGGCCCGAAGGGCGCGTTTGGCGGACATCAGCCTGCTCGCCACGGTGCTCTCATTGATACCCAGGGCGAGCGCGATCTCGCGGTTTGAGTAGCCATGCAGGTGGCGCAGCACCAGCGCCGCCGCCTGTTTGGTGGGCAGGCGCCTGAGCTCGGAAAGAAGCGGTCCGTCGAGGGCCAGCTCGGAGGGGTCGGCGGGTTCCGGTCGTCCCAGGCGGCGCACCAGTTCACCCACCTCGCGCAGCCGGCGCCGCCGCCGCTGCGAGATGGCCACGTTGATGGCCACCCGATGCAACCAGGCCTCCGCGGGGGCATCCTGGTTCCAATCCTTCCAGGCCCGAAAGGCGCGTAGAAACGCCTCCTGGGTGCAGTCCTCAGCCTCCGCGGCGCTCTCACTGAGCGAGTACACGGTCCGGAAGACCCGGTCGTAGGTGGCCCGGTAGAGCCGGTCGAAATCCTCCCCATCGCCGGCGCGATAGGGTGGCTCGGGTTGGCCCATTTGATCTCCTCCACATGGGCTGGGTATCGTGGCGGGCGCAGCCCGCTCATCGCGCTGGCAAGTCTTGGTTTGCGGCTCCGCTCATTCGCGGCCGCAGCCCAAGGTTAGTCCGCGCCGCGGATGTATCGGGGCCCTCAGCGTTGGTTCGGGCTTCCCCCAGCCTGGATGCTAATGTCACCAGAGCGTATCTCGAGCAGCATGTAAAGGAGTTATGGCGTGGCCATGCACGACGTGGATTACAGGCGCTACACGGACACGGCGGAGATCGACTTCATGGGCAAGAAGCTCAAGATCATGGATCTGACGCGCGAGATCTCGCCTCAGATCCCGGTCTATCCCGGGCACATGAAGGTGGCCATGTGGCCACACATCACGCACGCGGAGTCCCGCCTGCGACTGGGTGATTCACCCTTTCGCGGCTACGCGGTCAACGGCATCTCAATGTGCGACCACGACTCCACCCACATGGACGCCATCTTTCATTTCAACCCCGACCGGCCCGATCTGACCATCGATCAGTTTCCGATCGACAAATGCTTCACCTCCGCCTGCTGGATCGACCTCTCAAGCGCTGCACCTCGGACCAACATCTCGCTCGCGCAGGTCCAGGCTGCGATGGCCGCGGCGGGAATTGAGGAGCTTCCGCGCGGGGGCACTCTGCTTTACTACACCGGGGCGGCCAAACTCTGGGACGAGCCGCTCGCCTTCGTCACCCAGTACCCGGGCCTGGACGCAGAGGCGTCGCGCTTCATTCTCGATGCCGGGGTGGTGAACATCCTGACCGACGCCGCCTCGACCGACAATCCAGCCGACCTCGCGTACCACAACCACAGCGCCTGCGCCGAGTACCTGGTGAACCACACCGAGATCGTGAACAACATCGATCGGATACCCATGCACCAGGGCTTTGGCGTCATGGTGATACCGCTCCGCCTGGTCGGCGGCACCGGTTCGCCGGTGCGGGTCTTCGCAGTCTGGGACTAGGTTCGGTGGGGCGGCCGCGGCGGCCGTCCCACCGCCTTACTCACTCCCATCGGAAGGTGGCGGCGGCGGCCGCCACCGAGCCCGCCGCCCAGAGCAGCAGGATCAGGCTGGGCCCGAGCGAAATGGCCGCCCCGCCGGCGAGCAGCTCCCGCCAGCCGTCGGCCAGCGCCGCCGTGGGCAGGATCTCGATCCAGACGCGCACCGCGCTCGGGTAACGCGTCAGCGGAGCTATTACACCGCCGCCACCCAAGAGCAAAAGAAAGATCAGATTGGCCGCCGGCAGCGTGGCCTCGGCGCGCAGCGTGCCGGCCATGAGCAGGCCCAGGCCCGAGAAAGCTGCCGTCCCCAGAGCGAAGAGCAGGATCAACAAGAGCCAGCGCGTCGGGTCCGGAGGCGCCGGACTCCACCCCATGAGGCGGCCGATCATCCCCACCACCGCGAGCTGCATGATCTCGATGACAAGGACCGAGATGGTCTTGCCGGCGATCAGGCCGGACCGCGGAAGCGGGCTCGCAGATAGCCGCTTCAGCACTCCGGCCCGGCGATCAAAGCCGGTGGCGATGGCCTGCCCGGTGAACGCGGTTGACAGGACCGCGACCGTCATCACCCCGGGGACCAGGAAGTCGAGCTGGCCCCCAAGGCCGCCCACGTGCATCCCCCCGAAAAGAACCAGGAGCAGGGCGGGGATGACCACGGTCAAGACCAGCTGCTCTCCGTTGCGCAGCGTCAGCCCCAGTTCGAGCCGCGCCTGGGCCAGGATCATGGTGGCCAGCGGTGCCGGTGCCGGGTCGGGATGGAAGGTGGCGTCAGCCATCTCGCGGCGCTCTTCCGGTCAGCTCTAAGAACACCTCCTCGAGGTTGCGGCGCCTGATCTCGAGGTGTTCGATCGTCACCGCCTCCGCCTCGCACCAATTGCCCAGCGCCGCCAGCGTGGCCGGCCCGACCGCCCCCGTGAGCGTGTAGGTCCCAGCCTCCGCGCTCAGGTGCACCCCGAGGGGGAGCGCCTCCTGGAGACGCTCGGCGTCGATTCTGGCCAGAGTGGTGAAGTGGGCGATGGACGACCCGCCCGCGGTCAGGTCCTGAACCGTCCCCTGGGCCACCAGCCGGCCGTGGTCGACGATGAAGACACGGTCCGCCAGGCGCTCCGCCTCCTCCATCGAATGCGTCGTGAGGAGCACGCCCACGCCATCGCGACGCAGTTCGGAGATCAGATCCCAGGTCGCGTGGCGGGCCTGGGGGTCCAGCCCCGCGGTGGGCTCGTCGAGGAAGACGAACTCGGGGCGCCCGACCAGCGCCAGGGCCAGGGCGAGGCGCTGCTGCTGTCCCCCCGAGAGCCTCCGGTACGGGGTTGTCAAGGCTGACTCCAGGGCCAGGCGGCCAACCAGCTGGTCCAAGTCCAGGGGGCGGGCGAAAAGTCGGGCGACGTGACGCAGCATCTCGCCGGCCCGGATGGCGGGGTAGATACCCCCGCTCTGGAGCATGACGCCGATTCGCGGTCTGAGCTGGGCACTCTCGCGATCGGGATCAAGCCCGAGCACCCGCACTCGCCCGAGGTCGGGGCGGCGGAAGCCCTCGCAGCATTCCACGGTCGTGGTCTTGCCCGCCCCGTTGGGTCCCAGTAGCGCGGTCACCTGCGCCTGATCGGCGCACAGGTCAAGGCCCGCCACCGCGTCGCGCCCGGCGTAGCGCTTGACCAGCCCCTCGATCAGGATGGCGGGAGAGCTCAATGGCGTCTTCCGGCGAGCAACATCGACACATCCTGCGCCATCGGTCTCGGCCTACAGCTGGAGCATGAGCAGGCGGACCCCGACCACGCCCAGGGCAATTGCCAGCAGTCGGATGATCATCGCTCCTCCCACCCTCCGCGACAGCTGAGCCCCGACCGGCGCGCCGACCAGTACGCCCACCGCCAGGGCCAGGGTGACCCCGGCGAACGAGCCGAAGTCGCCGTGCAGGATGTGGGTTGTGGTCCCGGCTGCCGACATGAACATGAGCACGAAATGCGAGGTGGCGGTGGCCACGTGCTCGGGGAAGGAGAAGAAAGTCGCGAGCATGGGGACGTGGATGATGCCCCCGCCGATTCCGAGCATGCTGGAGAGAAATCCCACCGCCACGCTGAGCGCCATCGCCAGGCCGAGGTTGAAGCGATAGGTGTAGCTCACCCCGTCGGAGTCGACCACCGTACGTTGCAGGCTGAGCGGTGACTGGGCGAGCAGGGGAATCTTGCCGTGGGGCTTGAGCACCAGAAAGAGGGCGACCGCGATCAGCGCCAGCCCCATGATCAGGTTGAATGCGGCGCGCGGAATGTCGTTCACGATCAGGGCCCCGACCACCGCTCCGGGCATGGTGGCCAGGGCCAGCAGAATCCCGCTGCGGTAGTCGGCGCGACGCATGCGGTAGTAGCTGGCGGAGCCCGAGGTGGCGTTGGCGCAGACCACGGCCAGCGAGACGGCGGTGATCTGGGTCGGGCTCTGGTGGGGATAGATCAAGAGCAGGACCGGCACCAGGACGAATCCACCGCCGGCTCCGATCAATGTCCCATACGCGCCCACGATGAAGCCCAGGCCGATCAGGCCGACCAGGCTCAGCAGGTCCCCTGGATTGATCAGGGGATCACCTCCTCGGGGCCGCCGGCGGCCGCGCCCGCTTGAACCGGCTTGGTCGGCGCCACCTCCACCAATCCTACCCGACCCCGCCCCCTGCCCTGGAGACCTACCGGATCGCCTCTGGACCACCGCCGAGGATGGGATTGTGCCAGCCTCCCGATCCCGAGATGAGTTCGTCGGCCGCCCTCGGGCCCCAGCTGCCGGCCCGATAGCGCGCGCAGGGCGGGTGCGTCTTCAAGACCTGGTCGACCACCTTCCAGGACGCCTCGACCGAGTCCTCGCGGGCGAACAGCGAGCCGTCGCCGACCATGGCGTCGGACAGCAGTCGCGCGTACGGAGCCTCCTCTTCGGTTTGCTCATCCTGCAGGATGAGCTCCTTTTGGTCTCCCACAAACTCCTTGCCCCCTCGTTTCACGCGGGCTGCGAGCGCGATCGCGGTTCGGGGTTGCAGCCGGAAGCGGAGGTAGTTGGTGTCGCCCCCCGGATGCACCGAGTCGGTGAAAAGACGCTGGGGCGGGGCGTGGAAGACGACCATCACCTCGGCCACCGTCTCCGCCAGGCGCTTGCCCGAGCGCAGATACCAGGGCACCCCCGACCAGCGCCAGGAATCGATGAAGAGCCGCACCGCGCAATAGGTCTCAACATCGGAATCAGCCGCCACGCCGGGCTCGGAGCGGTAGCCGGCAAACTGTCCCCGCACTACGTCCTCGGCCCTCAGGGGGCGGACCGCCTTTAGAACCTTAGCCTTCTCCGCGCGCTGCGCCTCCGATCCCATGGCCGCGGGGGGCTCCATGGCGAGCAGGGAGACGATCTGAAGCAAATGGTTCTGAATCACGTCGCGCAGACAGCCGGTCGCGTCGTAGAACTTGCCCCGGCCCTCGATACCGAATCTCTCCGCCAGCGTGATCTGGACGCTGGCGATGTGGTTGCGGTTCCAGATTGGCTCCAGAAACGAATTGGCGAAGCGGAAGTAGAGGATGTTCTCGATTGCTTCCTTGGCCAGGAAGTGATCGATGCGGAAGATCGATGCCTCGGCGAAGACCGAGCGTGCCGCGCGGTTGAGGCGCCGGGCGGAGCTGAGATCGTGTCCGAACGGCTTCTCTATGATCACCCGCGCGCCCTCCGCCAAGCCAGCCGTGCGCAGAGCCCGGATGACGGTGGTGAACAGAACGGGAGGGATGGCCAGGTAGTGGGTCGGGCGCCGGCAACCGGCCAGGGCCTCGCGCAGGCGATCAAAGGTTCGGCTCTCGTTGTAGTCACCATCGACGTAGCCGAGCAGTCCCATGAGACGGGCGAAGGCTCGCTCGTCGTCGACCCCACCCCCGAACTGCTCAATGCCGTCGCGGGCGCGCGCGCGAAGCTGCTCCAGGGTCCAGCCGGAGGCGGAGACGCCCACTACGGGAACCGCCAGCTGGCCCCGCTTGGCCATCTGATAAAGGGCGGGAAAGATCTTCTTGTGCGCCAAATCGCCGGTGGCACCGAAGAACACGAGCCCGTCCGAGGGGGCGCGGCTCACCTCCAGTTCCTCGTCGACGCCTGGCCTCACCGGGTCCGCTCCTCGTGGCCGCCAAATTCCTTGCGCATGGCCGAGAGCAGTCGGTCGGCGTAATCCGACTCGCCCCGCGATCCGAAGCGGGAGAACAGCGCAGACCCGATTACGGGCGCTGGAACGCCCTCGTCGATGGCCGCCAGCGCGGTCCAGCGTCCCTCGCCGGAATCTGAAACCCGGCCCGCAAAGCTGCTCAGATCTGGGTCCTCATGGAGTGCCGCCGCGGTCAGGTCCAAGAGCCAAGAGGCAACCACGCTGCCGCGTCGCCAGACCTCGGTCACGTCCGCGAGATTGATCTGGAACCGGTAGTACTCGGGCTCGCGGAGCGGAGTCGTCTCGGCGTCGTCGGGCTGAGAGTCAAGACCTGCATCTGCATGCTTGATGATGTTGAGCCCCTCGGCGTAGGCTGCCATGAGCCCGTACTCGATGCCGTTGTGCACCATCTTGACGAAGTGCCCGGCCCCGTGCGGCCCGCAGTGGAGGTAGCCATGTTCGACGCTACCCACCGCTCCCTCGCGTCCGGATGTGCGCGGCGCGGCCTCCACCCCGGGGGCGATGGCCCGGAAGATGGGATCGAGCCGGGCGACGACGTCGGCCTCCCCGCCGATCATGAGACAGAATCCGCGCTCCAATCCGAAGACGCCGCCGCTGGTGCCACAGTCGACGTGCTGAATGCCGCGGTCAGCGAGCTCGCCCGCCCGCGTGATGTCGTCGCGGTAATAGGAGTTGCCCCCGTCCACGATGGCGTCGCCAGGCTCAAGGTGGCGCGCCAGGTCCTCGATCACGCCTCCGGTCACGGCGGCCGGCAGCATGACCCAGATGGCGCGCGGAGGCGTCAGCTGCGCGACCAGATCGGGGATCGATTCCGCGCCTCGAATCCCCTCCCCGGCCAGGCTTCGCACCGCGTCTGCCTGGGCGTCGAAGACGACGCACTCGTGTCCGGCCTGGGCCAGACGACGGACTAGATTGGATCCCATTCGACCCAGACCGATCATGCCCAACTGCACTGGCATCCTCCTTGGGTGACCGCCGGCCGGCGGCATGGCGTCGAGCCTGAAAAGGGCGGCAAACGTTTACCCAGAGATTCAAAGTAGCGCAGCAGCCACCCGCTCCCGGCCGCGCTCGACGCCGGCCTCAGGCGTCGCCCTGCGCCAGAGCGCCGTCCAGTGCCTCCAGGGCCAGGTCGAGTTCTCGTCGTTCGATGACCAGGGGGGGCTGAAGTCGGACCACGTTTCCATAAACGCCGCCGATCCCGACCAGGACGCCCTGGTCACGGCAGCGCCGCTGGACGCTGAGTGCGAGCTCGGGCGCGGGCTCCTTGGTGCGACGGTCGCGCACCAGCTCGATACCGACCATCAGACCGAGTCCGCGGACCTGGCCCACGGCAGGATGCCTGCCCAACTCGCTCAGCTGGTGCACCAGCCAGGCACCGTTGGTGGCCGAGCGCGCTGGCAGACGCTCCTCTTCGAGCACTCGAAGAGTGGCCAGAGCGGCCGCGCACGACACCGGGTTGCCGCCGAAGGTCGAGAAGTGCTCACCCTGGTGCAGCGCGTCGGCGATCCAGGGCTCCGCCACCGTGGCTCCAAGGGGAAGTCCGCCCGCGATCGCCTTGGCCAGGGTCATGATTTCGGGCTCGACCCCGAAGTGCTCCATGGCGAACAGCCTCCCGGTGCGTCCAAATCCGCTCTGCACCTCATCGGCGATGAGCAGGATGCTGTGCGCTTTCAAGATCTCGGTCAGGCGCCGGAAATAGCCCGGATGGGGAACGATGATCCCTCCCTCGCCGAGCACCGGCTCGACGATCATGGCTGCGACGTGGTCCGACGTCTGGAGCCTGATCACGTCCTCCACCGCGTCGGCGCAGGCCAGGGTGCACGTTCCCTGGCAGAGGCGGCAGCGGTACTCGTAAGGGGCGGGAGCAAACGCTGCGCCGGGAACGAACGGAGTGCCCTGGCCTCGACGAGTGGCGTTGCCCGTGATCGCCAGGGTGGCGTTGGTGCGGCCATGAAACCCAAATTGGAGGGCGATGAACTCAGATCGGCCGGTGGCCGCCTTGGCCAGACGGAGCGCGGTCTCGACCGCCTCGGCCCCGCTGTTGGTGAAGAACGACTTGCTCAGCGCTCCCGGCGTCAACCTCGCCAGCTGCTCGGCCAGGTCGGCCACGGCCGGCACCCGATAAAGGTACGAGCCGCAGTGCACCAGGCGATCCAGCTGCTCGTGTGCCGCGGCCAGAACCGACTCCTGGGAGTGCCCCACGTTCATGACCGCAACGCCTGCAAAGCAGTCCACATAGCGCCTGCCGTCGGCGGCGATGAGGCTGGATCCCTCGGCCGCAACCACGTCCAGGTCGGCGACCTCACCGATCGGGCCCAGGGCCAGATAGCGTCGGTACTTCTCCGCCGTCGAGAGCTCGCCAGGATCTGCCATGAGGACTCTCATGCTCGCACTTCGAAGGCCTGACCGGGCTTTCCCGGGGCCGGGATCTAAGCGGTCGGGTGCCGGGCGGCCCTGCTCCGGGTGGTCCGACGCCGCCTCCGCCCCCGACAAGGACCCGGACCATTACCATCAATGACGATCTGGGTCATGCAAAATCCCCGCCCCTGAGGCGGTATCCGAGGTGAAGACCGTGACGATGAATGGGAACCGGGGCCGGAGTCGGAACGTGAGCCGCGATGGGCGTGGAGGTCGAGCGTGATCAAAAACCTGGTCGCTGGCCGCTGGGTGGAGGCTGGCGTGGCGGAGAGCCTGCCGGTGTTCAATCCCGCCACCGGGGGGGAGATCGAGCGCGTCCCCCTGTCATCCGCCCAGGACGTGGACCGCGCGGTCCAGAACGCGGCCCAGACTTTCCACACTTGGTCTCGGGTTCCGGTCATGGAGCGCGTGCGTCTGATGTTTCGCTACAAGGCCGTCCTCGAGGATCATTTCGAGGAGTTGGCGGCTCTCGTCACGCTGGTTCATGGCAAAACCCTGGACGAGGCCAGGGGCGAGGTCAGGCGCGGAATCGAGGTGGTCGACTTCGCCTGCGGCGCTCCCACGCTGCTCCAGGGCCGAACCCTGCGCAACGTGTCCACCGACGTCGACCAGGATCTCTATCGCTTTCCCGTCGGTGTCTGTGTGGGCATCCCCCCGTTCAACTTCCCGGTCATGATCCCGCTCTGGATGATGCCGATCTCGGTCGTGGCCGGGAACACTTTTGTTCTCAAGCCCTCCGAGCGCACGCCACTGGCGGCGGTCCGTCTGGCTGAGCTATTTCTCGAGGCGGGCTTCCCCGAGGGAGTTTTGAATCTGGTCCACGGTGCTCGGGAGGCCGTCGACGCACTCCTCACCCACCCCCTGGTCAGCGCGGTTTCGTTCGTCGGATCGGAGCCCGTTGCCCGCCACGTCTACACCACCGCAGCCGCCGCCGGTAAGCGGGTTCAGGCCCTGGGCGGCGCCAAGAACCACCTCGTCGTCATGCCCGACGTGGACTTCGAGGTCGCCGCACCCGCGATCTTGAATTCAGCTTTCGGTAACGCCGGCGAGCGCTGTCTGGCCGGCAGCGTGGCGGTCATGGTTGGCTCTGCTGGCGATTCCGTCGTGGGACCGCTGGTGGAGCGCGCGGCCGCGCTTCGCGTCGGCCCTGGGAACGAGGCGGGGGTGGACGTGGGTCCCCTGATCCGCGCCGAGCACCGGCAAAGGGTTGCCGAGTACGTGGACCGCGGGGAGCGCGATGGAGCCGAGGTGCTGCTCGACGGACGCGGTCAGACCAGCCGAGCCGGATACTTTTTTGGCCCGACCATCCTGGACGGCGTGAGCGACAACATGGTGGTGGGTCGTGAGGAGATCTTCGGACCTGTGCTCTCCCTCTCGCGGGTGGCCACCCTGGAGGAGGCGATAGCGCAGGCCAACCGGTCCGCCCTGGGCAACATGTCGGTCATCTTCACCACCTCGGGCCGGGCCGGACGGCAATTTCGGGAGCGCGTCGAGGCCGGGATGATCGGGATCAACGTACCCATCGCTCAGCCGTTCGCCTTCTTCCCCTTCTCGGGCTGGAAGGGATCGTTCTACGGCGACTTGCACGCTCACGGCACCGATGGTTTCGAGTTCTACACCCGTAAGAAAGTCGTGGTCACCAGGTGGTGATCCGGCTCCGGGTGGAGGCGGTCGCAACGTCATGAGGTGGGCTCAGGGAAGATAGGCCGAGCGCTCGCGGTTAAAGCTGAACATGGCTCCTTTCTTCGGCTATCACATTCCCAACTTCAGCTTCCCCGATTCCGCGCCCGGGGAGATCTTCCCCCGACTGGTGGAACTGGCCCGCGCGGCCGAGGCGGCCGACTTCGACCTCATCACGGTCATGGACCACTTCTATCAGATCGGTGTGGTGGGACCGGAGACCGAGCCCATGCTCGAGGCCTACACCACACTCGGGGCGCTGGCCACTCAGACCTCTCGGGTGCAGCTCGGCACCCTGGTCACCGGCGTCACCTACCGCAATCCCGCGCTGCTGGCCAAGACCATAACCACCCTCGACAACATCTCTGGGGGCCGGGCCATACTCGGCATCGGTGCCGCCTGGAACGAAGACGAGCATCGCGGTTACGGCTTCAGCTTCCCGCCCATCGGAGAGCGGATGGACCGATTGGACGAGGCTCTGCGCATAGCCACCCTAATGTTCAAGGAATCGAGGCCGAGCTTTTCCGGCACGCACTATCGCATCGATCGCGCGCTCAACGTTCCGCGCCCAGTGCGCCCCGGGGGACCACCGATCCTGATCGGGGGCGGGGGCGAGAAGCGCACCCTGCGCCTGGTTGCGCGATATGCCGATATCTCCCACTGGTTTGGATCGCTGGAGGAGATGAAGCGAAAGCTGGAGGTCTTGGAGCGCCACTGTGAGGCGGAGGGGCGAGACTCCTCCACGATCCTCAAGACCGTGGGCTCCCCCGTGATCCTGGTCGAGGATGAGCGCGAGGCGGAGAGCGTGAGGAGCAGGCTCGCCGCCGAGGGCCGGGCGGCGGCCCTGACGCCGGCGCGGCCGCAGGAGGCGGCCGAGCGCCTCTCGGGCTACATCCAGGCCGGATTCGGTGGCTTCACGTTCGGCAACCCGACCCTCCCCGACCCGCGCACAATCGCGCTCGCCGGAGAGCTCAAACAGCTGCTCAGCTGACCGTGATGCCCCGCCGCCCTCCCACCGGGCACTAGTCGATGCTGGGCCTTAATTTGGGATTGCTCCTGCTGCGCCTGGTGGTCGGTCTGTACCTGTTCGGCCACGGGACTCAAAAGCTGTGGGGTTGGTTCGGGGGCGGCGGAATGGCGGCGACCAGGTCGTCCATGCAGCGACTGGGCTTTCGTCCAGCTCCCTTATGGGCCCTGGTGGCCGCCCTGGGCGAGACCGGCGGAGGACTTCTCCTGGCGGCCGGACTGTTGGCTCCGCTGGGGGCCATCACGGTGGCGGCCACCATGCTGGTGGCCACAGTCAGCGTGCATGTGACCAAGGGGGTATGGGCGGCCAAGGGCGGAATTGAGCTTCCGTTCACCAACCTCACCGCCGCGCTCGCGCTGGCCCTGGTCGGCTCGGGGGCGTGGACCCTGGACCGCCTCCTGGGCATCGCTCTCCCCCGAACGCTCGTCCTCCTGGGGGTGGGCGGGGTAGCGTTGCTGGTGGTCCTCATCGGCCTCGTCACACGGCGCCCCCCGGATGCGCCAGATCCGACCCCCGCCACATCGCCGAAATAGTAAGAGCCGCCGGCTCGAGGCGAGCCAGCGGCCCTTGGGGGGGGAAAAGAGCAGAGGGGACTGTGTACAAGGTGGAGAACCGGTGGATAACTTGATATCTACCTTATCACGAGCTGCCATACTCTGGCAGCCCTTTTTCCGGCCTCTACGGCCGCGCCGAATATCCCTTCTCCTGTCCCGCCCTTGCTACAATCGCGCAGCGCGTGGAACTCAATCTAGGGAGGTCGGTATTGGAGCTCGGCGCTGCATTCTCCCCCGCGGGTCGGCTGGGATGGGTTCCGTTCCCCCCCGGTCTTGGGGTCCGCACCCGGGTTGGACGGATCCGGACCCGGCTGTCCGTAGGTACTAATTCGCCGTCCATTCTCATCGTCGAGGACGACGAATCCATCGCCACGATGTATCGCCTCCAGCTGGAGCTAGAGGGTTATGCGGTTCGCGTGGCGAGCAGTGTGAGTGCGGCGCAGGCCAGCATCATGGCCACAGGCGTCGACTTATTGCTCCTCGATGTCGGGCTTCCGGGGGCGGACGGGTTTGAACTGCTGATCTGGATGGCACACAACGGTCATGACTTCCCCGTCCTCCTTCTCTCCAACTACAGCAGCCCCGACCTGGTCGAGCGGGCGCGAAAGTTGGGGGTCGTCGACTATCGCATCAAATCCCACACCACGCCGGTCGATCTCGCCCAGATCGTTGCCACGATCCTCGCTCGGAGCGGCTAGGCGATGATCCAGGTCGAGGGCATCGTCGCGGATCTGACCGCGGCCGCCCTCCTCGCCCTCGGGCTGGATGCGCTGCTGGCCTGGCGGCGGGAGCGTGGGCGCCCGCGCGGATATCTCGCGCTGGCGCTGCTCCTGCTCGCCCTGGTCGCCGTCCTGGGGCGCCTCAAGGTGGTGCTGGCGCTACCCGGGATCACGGCGGTGTCCGCCGTCGCTTTCCTGGGCTCGGGTTACGGCATCTTTCTGTTCCGCCATGCTCTAAGTCCGGTCGCCCGGCGCTGGCGGGTGCTGGCCTTTGCTCTGCCCACCGTGCTGGTCGCTGCCGTACTGGTCGAGGCCGTGGTTTCGCCGACTCGGCCCCTGACGTCGACCGCCAGCTGGATCCTGGTTCTGACCTGGGGCCTCTTGGTCGGGGAGCCGGTGGTCCACTTCTGGCTCGAATCCAGCTCCCGACCCCGAGTGCAGCGCTCGCGCATGCGCTTTTTGAGCCTGGGCCTCGGCGGTCTGGCAATGGTTCTGCTGGCAGCCGTGCTCGGAGGAAGTGCCCTCCGAAACCCTCGAGTCGCGATCGGCATCCAGGTCGTGGTGCTGCTCCTGGTTCCGCTGATCTGGGCTGGATTGCGCCCCCCATCCTGGCTCCGCCGCATCTGGCGGTCGCCCGAGGAGGTGCAGCTCCGGCTCGCCGTACGCGAACTCCTCCTCTTTGCTCCCAACCGGCGTGTGCTGGCCGAGCGCGCGTTGAATTGGGCCACGCGTCTGGTCGGAGCCGACGCCGGACTCGTCGCCGAGGAGGGAGCGGAGGTGCTGGCGGCCACCGGATTGGAGGAGGCCGAGATCTCGTCCCTGCTCGAGGATCCGGCGGGCGCGAGCGGTGCTGCCACCGCCTATGTCCGGTTCCCTCTGGGTGACTCCAGCGGCATTCTCTTGGTGCGCGCCGGTCCCTTCACTCCCGTCTTCGGATCGGATGAGCTGGGCTGGCTGGAGGCCTATTCAGGATCGGTTGGGGCGGGCCTGGAGCGCGTGGGGGTGACCGAGCGCCTGGCTCGCCTGGAGCGAAGTAAGACGCAGTTCTTGAATCTGGCCTCGCATGAGCTGCGAGGACCGCTGGCGGTGATCCGGGGTTACCTCTCCATGTTCCTGGACGGCCGGCTGGGCGAGGACGACGCTCGGCGCGCGCTGCGCGTGATGTCGGTCAAGGCCGACGACATGAACGCGCTCGTAGAGCAGATGCTGGAGGCGGCGCGCCTGGAGGATGGACGGATCGAGTTGCATCCCTCTCTGGTCGACCTGAGGAGCGTCATCTCATCGGCCGCGGAGAGCCTGCGGCCCGTCATCGACGAGGCGCACCCGGTCGTCCTCGCTCTGCCCGACGAACCGGTTCTGGCCGAGATCGACGTCGAGCGGATCGAGACCGTGCTCCGCAACCTGATTGACAACGCGGTCAAATACTCGCCCCGAGGAGGCAGCGTCACCTGCCGCCTGGATATTGAGAGCGGAGACGAGAGAGCGACCATCCGAGTCCGCGACCACGGCATCGGGATCGGTCAGGCGGAGCAACAGGTGCTATTCACCAAGTTCGGGCGCGTTAATTCAACCCTCACCAGTGGGATTCCCGGGACCGGGCTTGGCCTGTACCTGGCCCGCGAGCTCGTAGGCCTGCACGGGGGCGAGATCGGGGTCGAATCAGAACTCGGGGTCGGTAGCACTTTCAGCGTGGTTCTGCCTTTGACGCTGGCCGAGGCCCCACCCGAGATGGGCGTTACAGACATTCCCACGGTTTCGGCCTGACTCCGCGCGATCAGCCGGCGCGGGCGGCGGAGGCGGCCGCCGGGGTTGCCGTCGGGGCGGGGGTGGGGGCGGAGGCGCGGCCGTGGGCGACGCCGTCGGCGAGGTCGGGGCCGACGGCGTCGGGGCTCCGGACCCGGCCTGGGCGGGTGGGGGTGCGGGCGTGGGCGTGCTGGGCAGGCCCGCGCTGGCCAGATAGGCCAGGCCTATCACCACACCCACCCCGGCGATCAGCGGCAGCCACAGGGCGCCGACAGGCGCCCTGTGGCCAATCTCCCGTGCTCTGCGGCGAGGCCAGATAGCGCCGACGCTGGGGGGTGAGCGGCATGCCCTCGGCGGACAGCGCTGCCCACAGCGAGTTGGCGTAAATCGAGCCCTGGAAGATGAGGAGGGTTGCGACCACCTGGGTGGCCCAGGACGGGCCGCTCTGACGCCGAGGCGGGTGCGTTCTACGATCTTGGGCATGAGAAACGAGAAGACCGACCTGCTTCGTGGGTTGCGCGCGGTGCGCCGGTTTGAGGATCGGCCCATCCCCGAGGCCGAACTGACCGAGATCCTGGAGGTTGCACGCTGGACCGGAACCGCCTCCAATCAGCAGGCCTGGAAGGTGGTCGTGGTGCGCGATCGAGCGACCCTGGACGCGCTGGCCGAGTGCGGCGTTCAGCATCTCGCCCAGGCCGCGGTGGGCCTGGTCATCGTCAGCCCGGGCACGATTCCCGAGCTTGAGGCGTTCGACGAGGGCCGGATCAGCGAACGGATGATGCTGGCGGCCCTGGCCCAGGGGATCGCGTCGGGGGTGGGATGGTTTAAGAACGGGGGGCGCGCCCGGGCTCGCGAGTTGATCGGGGCTCCAGCGGCGAGCGCTGTCCGCACCGCCGTCTCCCTCGGGTACTCCGCTCCCGGGGCCGAGTTGGGGCGCCACCGCCGGCCCCTGGCCGAGTTCGTGAGCGAGCGCTCCTACAGCTGAGCCGCAGCCGCCCTCGCGGTCGCGCAGCGCTCGGGTCCGGCCGGCTCCGCGCCCCGGGCCGGCACGACCAGGCCAGCGTCCGCCGCGCCCAGGCCGTGTCGCCGGCTTGACAGAATGATTTCCCATCAGCATCCATCCATCCGATCGCGGGGGCCACTCGACGCCTGACGGCGCGGATCCATCTGCGGTCGGTCCCTTCCAGCCCGGCGCCATCCGCTGGAGTCCCCAGATGGTCCGGATCCTGGCCGGGCTCATGCTCGCCATCTTCATCTCGGCCATGGACGCCACCATCGTGGCCACGGCGCTTCCCAGCATCACGCGTCAGATCGGCGGATTCGAGCTCTATCCCTGGGTGGTGAGCGGGTACCTTCTGACCAGCACCACCAGCATTCCCCTGTGGGGCAAGTCAGCTGATCTGGTGGGACGGCGGCGGGTTCTCCTCGCCGGTCTGGCCCTGTTTGTGGTCACGTCCATTCTCTGTGGGTTCAGCCGCAACATGCCCCAACTCATCTTCTTTCGGCTGCTGCAGGGCATCGGGGCGGGGAGTCTGCAGACCGTGGTCATGACCATCGCCAGCGATCTTGTGCCCACCCCGCAGCGGGCGCGCATCCAGGGCTTCCTGAGCGGTATGTGGGTGACCGCGGCCATCATCGCCCCCGTGCTTGGGGCGGCTCTGGTCTCGACCGTGGGCTGGCGCTGGATATTCGGCGTCAACGTCCCCGTCGGTGTGGTCGCCGCCGTCCTCATCCTGGGCTATCGGGAGGTCCTGCCCGCGCGAACCCGGCTCCGCATCGACCCTCGCGGCGTCGCCCTGCTGACCGGAGGGATCGCGCTGCTCCTGATCGGCGCCGGCTCAGCCAGCACCAGTCCGGAGCCGAACTGGTTCCTGCTCGCCCTATCCGCGCTCGCCCTGCTTGGGTTCGTACTGGTCGAGCTGAGGGCGCACAACCCGACCGTGCCGCTCCGCCTCGCCGTGCACCCGGTGATCGGGCCGGCCCTGTTCATGGGTGCCCTCTCGGCCGCACTCCGAACCTCGGTCACAACCTACGTACCGCTCTACATTCAATCGGTGCTCGGGGGCAGCGCCTATGAGGGAGGGGTGGCCCTGATACCGATGTCCGTCGCCCAGGCCCTGACCTCAGCCCTGGGCGGGTGGTTCCTGATCCGGGCTGGCTACTCTCGTCTGGTGCGGTTTGGGGCGCTGATGCTGGTCGCCGGCAGCCTCACGCTGCTCCTCGGCAGCACCCACGGTGCGCCCTGGATCTTCCTCGCCGGGGGCGTCATGGGGCTCGGAGTGGGAATGTTCAACGCCCCCACCCTGATCGTCATCCAGTCCTGGGTGGGGCGCCGGCAGAAGGGCTCGGCGACCGCGTTGCGCCAGCTCACCCAGACCCTGGGAGGGGCTGTAGGAGTGGCACTGCTCGGGGTGTTGGTGCAGGTCCAGGTCGCCCGTCGGGCCAGCCCCGCACAGTCCCAGGCGGGCCTGGCCCAGGGCATCCATCTGGCCTTCACCGTGCTCTTGGGCCTGGCCCTTTTGACCCTGGCCCTGACCAGGCTGACCCGCGGTCGCCAGGCCATCGGATTTCCCTCGGGCGATGAGCGCGAGGCCGGATGATGGGGCGTCAAATCGATCGGGGCTCAACTCTGCGCCAGGTTGGTCGTCCTCGCCTGCCCGCGGTGGCCCGGGGGCTTTCCGCCAGCCCTGCGGCAAAAGGTGTCCACCGTCCCCCCAGGTGCCAGCCCAGCCGGATCGCGCCCGTTACCGCTGGGTTCGCCCCGGCGTTGGCGCTAAGACACATGCATCGGCTCCGCCGCGCACCCTCAATTCATTGCTAGGCCGGACTCGGCGCCGCAGGGGCGCGCTGAGTGTGATCGGAGTCCTCCTCCTCATCGTCCTGGCGGGTGGCCTCTGGAACCTGGAGCGCCCCGTGCCAGCGCCGCTGTGGGCGCCGCTGGTGGCCACCGGCGTGCGCGCGGGAACCGCGCCCACCCTGCCCTGGCCCGACTCCGGTGAGTCTGCGGTGGCGCTGCCCGACCAGGGCGTCGTGGTCGCGCCCAGCGATCCTCGTCCCCAACCCATCGCCAGCGTGGCCAAGGTCATGACCGCCCTTTTGACCCTGCAGGCCCATCCCCTGGCAAGTGGCGATGCCGGGCCCACGATCACGATCAGCGCGCTCGACGTGGAGACCTACGATTCGTTCGTGGCTCAGGACGGTTCGGTGATTCCCGTCGCCCTGGGCGAGCAGCTGACCGAATACCAGGCGCTCGAGGCGCTGCTCCTACCCTCGGCCGACAACGTCGCCATCCTTCTGGCCCGCTGGGTGGCCGGCAGTGACGGCGCCTTCGTCGCGCAGATGAACTCCAAGGCTCGGGCGCTGGGGATGACGCAGACCACCTTCACCGATCCCAGTGGCCTTGATCCGGGTACCGTGAGCACTCCGACCGACCTTCTCCGCCTGGCCCAGGCCGCCCTGCGTGATCCGATCTTGAAGGCGATCGTGGGCCTGGCCCGCGCCGAGCTGCCGCTGGCCGGTGTGGTCAAGAACGTCAACGCCGCGCTCGGGCTGGATGGCATTGTCGGGATCAAGACCGGGAACACAGATCAGGCCCAGGCGGTCTACCTGTTCGAGGCCCAGGTGGGAGCGCAGACTCTAATCGGGGCGATCCAGGGCCTGGCCACGCTGTCGCTCTGCTTTGCGGCCGCCCAGCGGCTGATCGACGCCGTGCGCAACGACTTGGCCCCAAGACTGGTGATCAGCGCCGGGCGGCTGCTCGGCCACTACCGCACGGCCTGGGGCGCAAGCATTCCGGTCGTGGCCCGCTCGTCGCTCCAGCTCAGCGTCTGGCCGGGCAGCGAGATCGCGCTTCAGGTGCGCCTGCGCCGCCTTAATCCCCCGCAACCTTCCGGCCGTGCGGTTGGCACCGTGACCGCGCGCTGGGGGGGCTCCAGCAGCACGACCAGCGCCGTCACCGCCGCCGCGGCGCCCTTCCCCAGCTTGGGCTGGCGCCTGAGGAGGGGACCATAGAGGTGGGACCCAATTTTTACATCGACCTCAGCGGCTGGCTCATCGTTGCCCTGTTCGCGACCACGGTGGTGATCGCGGTCGGATTCCGATCCCGGATCGAGGAGCACTACGCCATCGGCTACGGCATCGCCGCGCTTTCCTTCCTCCACGCCTCGCTCGCGGTCGACGCCCTCAACGTGAGCGGGATCCAGCTCTACGGCATCCTCGTGGCCACGGCCGCGATGTTCATCTCCTGGGGGCAGGTGGCTCTGGGCCGGCGACTGCGGGCACTGCCACCGGCCGGGCGGCGACTGACGCGCACCTTTCACATCGCCACCGCGTCGACCCTGCTCGTGCTCGGCGCCTGGCATCTGATCGTCAATGGCCCCCACCTGCACTTCCTGCTCCGGCTCTAGCCTTCTGGCTTGGGTCCTAAAGTCGTGCCTGCGCCCCTGGCGCTGAGGTAGGAGAGGTCGGCCAGACGGCGCAGCCGGAGCGGCCAGCGCCCGGAGGCGATCAGGCGTCGATCCCGTACCCACAGCGTGCGGCCACCAAGGTCTGGAAGCATGTTGCGCGGCCCCCGCGGTGCCAGCTCCCCTGAGGGGGACAGGCCCTGACGCCGAGCCAGGACGTTCCCGGCCAGAGCATCGGCGCGGCTGCGCGCCCAGACCATGGTGCGGGCGACGTCGCCCTCGCCGAAGGAGGCGATATCACCGTGGGCGAACACTCCGGGGTGTCGGCTCAGCTCGCCCGTGCTCTGAACCGGAACAAAGCCCAGATCGTCGGTCAGCTCCCCTCCCAGGCCGATCTCGGATCCGCGCAGGGGGCTGCAGAGCAGGATCAGATCCGCCTCCAGGTGCAGGTGGTCCATCTCCACCCCCCCTGGCCTGACGGAGTGGACCGCGGTGTCCTCGTGCACCCGCGCACCCGCGCCTGCGATCCAGCGGGTCAGCCGGCGCATGGCGGTGCCGCCCAGGCGCTCGCGGACCAGGCCCTGAACGTCGACCAGGTCCAGCTGAACCTCGGGGTGGATACGCCGAATCCAGGCCGCGAACTCGATGCCTGGACCGATCCGCTCCCAGCCCACGAGCACGGCGACGCGACCCTTGGGTGCGCGGTCAAGGGCATGGATCATCTTCAGCGTGTCCTCGACCTCGCACGGGAAAAGCGCGTGGGAGCGAGCCCCGGGGACCCGATCGCGGTCGGCGGTCGCCCCCGCCGCGATC
Organism: Nitrosotalea sp.; assembly: GCA_035534295.1. Classification (GTDB taxonomy): domain Bacteria; phylum Chloroflexota; class Dormibacteria; order Dormibacterales; family Dormibacteraceae; genus DATKQJ01. Next base: position 72,959 of record DATLSE010000052.1, on the reverse strand, counting down.
ACCAACTGGCCGAATTGCAGCACGCGTCCGGACGCAAGCTCCACCCTCTGCCGATCCATATCGAGGTGGATGGCGCGGTCCTGGATGAGCTCGAATCCATGTCGTTGGGCCAGAGGAGGAAGTGGAATGTGCATCTCTTCCAACTCCTGCTGGCGACTCACAAGGTGGATGACCCAGGGACGATAGAGCAGCGTTGGGTCGGGACCGACCAGTTGGACCGAAGCCGTCGGATCGCGCCGGCGGAGGTGGATCGCAGTCTCCAGGCCGGCGAACCCGGCGCCAAGGATCACGACCGGACCCGATTGCGGTAAGACTGATGTCGCGCTCACGGTGGGCTCAGCTTAGGGCTCGACGGCCGTGCAGGTCGGCGGCTCAAGACCAAAGGGGAGGTAGTGGATGCAGGAGGAAGAAGCGTCGCCCAGGCGGGTAGTCGCCCGAGCCGGTGAGCTCGATCAGGACAGCATGCGCAGGTTCGTGGTGGGCTCCATCCCCGTGCTCCTGGTCCATGCTGAGGATGGGGCGTATTACGCGATTCAGGACACCTGCACCCATGAGGATTTCTCGCTCAGCGAGGGGGAACTCTTGAGGTTCGACGTCGAGTGTCCGGCCCACGGATCGCGCTTTGACGTCCGCACCGGCCGGGTGCGTAACCTGCCCGCGGTGATGGCGGCCGAGACCTATCGGGTCGAGGTGGAGGGCGAGAACATCGTGATCGACGTATCCAGGGCGGCGAGCTAGGAGCGTTCCGCCGGCGTGGTCACCGGCGGTTCAGGCGCAGGCGGGACAGAGCCCGCTAAAGACCAGTCTGTGGGCCAGGACCTGGAAGCCGGTGCTCGCCTCGACCGCTCCCGGTACGTCGGCCAGGACGCATCCCGGCACCTCGGCCACACAGCCGCAGACCTGACAGCGGACGTGTTCGTGGTGATCCTCGTGGAGCTCATAGTGGGACTTGCCGTCGCCCAGCTCGACCCGGTCCACCAGGCCCCGATCTTCAAGCGCGGCCACCGCGCGGAAGACGCTCGAATAATCCGCTCCCCCCAGGCGCTGGCGCACCGCCTGGTGCAGTTCGTCCAGCGGCCAGGCGTGCCGGGTGTGAGCTGAGAGCACACCCCAGACGGCGTCGCTGACCGGACTCGGGCGGGGCACGGCCCCAAGTGTACTCGGCCCGTACATGTTAGTTGCGCAAGTGAGTTGTGTAATACTTCGGGGATGTCGCGCCCGCGCCCGATGCCGACGTTGGTGGGGGCTCATGCCCTACTTGCCCTCCTGGCATTGTCCGGGCTGGTCGCCTGTGGTCCATCTCCCTCGACCCTTAAAGCGGGCTCGGGGCCCATCTCCGTGGTTGCCGCAGAGAACTTCTGGGGCAGCGTGGCCGCGCAGCTGGGCGGAAGCCGGGTGCGGGTTCGCAGTGTGATCACCGACCCCGCCGCCGATCCCCACGAATATGAGACAAATCCGGCCGACGCCCGCGCCTTCGCCGACGCGGCCCTCGTCATCGTGAACGGCGCAGGCTACGACGACTGGGCTCAAAAATTGCTGGCGGCCAACCCTGAACCCGGCCGCAGAGTGATCGACATCGCCCACGTCCTGGGCCGACGCCGGGGGGACAACCCGCACTTCTGGTATGACCCCGCGGGGGTGGCGACGGCGGTGGGCGCGATCGAACGCGAGCTGATCGCCATCGAGCCCTCGGCCGCCCAATTCTTCAGCGCCCAGTTCCAGGACACCGCGACCGCGTTCGCGCCCTACCGGGCCGAGGTGGCGGCTATCCGGAGCCGATTCCAGGGCACGCGAGTGGGATCGACAGAGACCGTTTTCGTCTACATGGCCCAGGCGCTCGGTCTGATCCTGATTTCACCGCCGGCGTTCATGGCTGCGGTTTCAAACGGCACCGAGCCCGCGGTCTCGGACCTGATCCAATTTCAGGATCAGATCCGGGCCAAGGACATATCCGCGCTCGTGGACAACGTACAGGCTCAGAGCTCTATCACCGCGGGTTTGGTCGCGATGGCTGCGTCCAGGGGCATCGCGGTCTTGGACGTGACCGAGACGATGCCGGCCGGCGAGCCCACCTTCGAGGCCTGGCAGCTGTCCCAGCTCGACTCCCTGCAGTCGGACCTGGCCCGCTCCGGGGCGGCCAGTTGACCCCGCCCCCGCCCGCGCTCTGGGCCCAGGGCCTGGGCGCCGCCTATTCCGGCCGCACCGTCTGGTCCGGGGTCGACTTCAGGGTTGACCAGGGCTCCTTCACCGCCGTGCTGGGACCAAACGGCGCTGGCAAGTCGACCCTGCTGCGCGTCATCCTAGGTCAGATCCGACCGGTGTCGGGGCGGATAGAGGTGTTCGGGTCGATTCCGCTGCGGGGCCATTCCGACATCGGTTACGTGCCCCAGGGCCCCCTGTACGATCCCGATCTCGCGCTTCGGGGCCGGGACTTCGTGGGGCTCGGCGTGGACGGCCATCGTTGGGGAGTGGGGCTGCTGGGCACGCGTCAGCGCCGCCTCCGGGCCGACGCCGCCATCGCCGCTGTGGGTGCGCAGGACTATGCTTCGCGACCGCTGGGCCGGCTGTCTGGAGGCGAGCAGCAGCGCCTCCTTCTGGCCCAGGCCCTGGCCGGCGAGCCCCGACTGCTGCTGCTGGACGAGCCCCTGAGCCATCTCGACGTCAGCCATCAGGGTGCGATGGTCCACCTGATCTCGAATCTGGCCCGCCGCCTGCGCCTGACCGTCGTCCTGATCGCCCACGACGTGAACCCACTCATGTCGCACATCGACCAGGTGCTCTATGTGGCCCGGGGTCGGATGGCCATCGGCCGGCCGGAAGAGGTCATCACCTCGGCGTCCCTGTCCGCCATCTACGGAGCACCGATCGAGGTCCTGCGCGACAGCCGGGGACGATTGTTCGTGGCCGGCCTGGAGGAGGAGGCGAGTCATCCTCACTGATCTCGGCACTCGCGCTCCTCTTCTGACCGCCTCCTCGGGGGCCGGACTTAACCCGGTCAGTGAGCTGGCTCAGATGCTCAGCTACCAGTTCATGGTCAACGCTTTCGAGGCCGGGACCATAGTCGCCATCGTGGCCGGCGCGATAGGGTACTTCGTGGTTCTGCGCGGTTCCTCGTTTGCCGCCCACGCACTCTCCCACATCGGCTTCGCGGGCGCGACGGGCGCCATCGTGCTCGGCCTCAGTCCCTTCTTCGGCCTCTTGGCCTTCACCTCCGCGGGTGGCTTGGCGATCGGAGCCCTGGGCGACCGCCTGCGCGGTCGCGACGTGACAATCGGGATCGTTCTGGCCTGGGCCCTGGGGCTGGGCGTCCTATTCATCTCGCTCTACCGCGGGTACGCAACCGAGGCCTATGCCCTGCTCTTCGGCCAGATCCTGGGTATCTCGAGTCGGGACGTGGTTCTGAGCGCGATCTTCGCCCTGCTCACGCTCAGCGCGTTGCTGATCGTCTACCGACCACTGCTGTTTGCCTCCGTTGACGAGGGTCTGGCGCGGGCCAAGGGAGTTCCCACCACCGCCCTCGGGGTGGTCTTCATGCTGATCCTGGCGGTGGCGGTGAGCGAGGCGGTCCAGGTGGTGGGCGTGCTCTTGATCTTCGCCCTGGTGGTGACGCCGGCGGCCGTCTCCGCCCGTCTCACCAACCGCCCCGGACGGGGCATCATCATTGCGGTGCTGATCTCACTCGGCTGCACCTGGGTAGGTCTCGGCACCGCCTATTTCTCGCCCCATCCGGTGGGCTTTTTCGTCACCTCCCTCGCCTTCGCCGCATATCTGGCGGTGCGGGCGGGAGAGCGCCTGCGGTCTGCGCTGCGCCCCCGACCGGCGCCTGCGGCCCCGCCGGGCTGAGGCCCGCTCGCCATGGCCGGAGTGATTTGGTGCAATCTATGGGGGCGGGCGCCCGCCAAATAGAGCCATGCTCCACCTGGTAATTACCGACCCCTTCCCCCCTGGCTTCCACCTCGGGCCGCTGCAGATCCGCTTCTACGGCCTGGCCTACGCCGTCGCCTTCATCGTGGGCACCATGGTTGCGAGCCGGCATCTGGCCCGGCGTGGGGTATCCCGCTCATTGAGCGAGAACATTGCCTTTTGGACCATCGTGTTCGGTCTTGTCGGAGCGCGGCTCTACTTCGTGGTCCAATCCGGTTGGTACTGGTATCTGACCCATCCCCAGCACATCCTCGCCTTCTGGGAGGGAGGGATGGCGTTCTTCGGCGCCATCTTCGCGGCCGTGATCGTGCTCTGGTGGATGAGCCGCCGGCACCACCTGGATTTCTGGGATCTGATCGACGCCGGCGTCATCTTCGCCGCCGTGGGACAGCCCATCGGGCGCATCGGCAACGTCATGAACGGGGAGATCCTGGGGCCGGTGTCAAACCTCCCCTGGGCCGTCCGTTACACCAACCCCGCGTCCATGGCGCCCCACCTGGGGGTGGCGTATCAGCCGGCCAACGTCTACGAGGCGATTGGCACCCTCGCCATCCTGGCCGTGCTGCTCTACCTGCGTCGCCGCGGGGTGCCCTCAGGCGTGCTCGGACTGGTCTACCTGGTTCTGTATCCGGTCAGCCAGCTGATCGTCTTCAACTGGCGCACGGACTATGAGACCCCGCCCGTGCTCTGGGGACTAAAGCAGGCTCAGCTCACCTCACTGGCCGTGATCCTGTTCGTGGTCCCCCCGATGACGTACATCTGGTGGCGCACGCGTCGACTCGCGACCGTCCCGGACTCCCTGAGCCCAGGCGAGACCGTCCAGCCCCTGCCTCACCCTCGCTGATCGGGTCCGCGGCGGGAAGGTCAGCGCGGTCCCAAAGGTAGTAGGAATAGACGATCGGGAACGCGAAGGAGGGCTCATGAATACCAAGTCGGAGTCGCAATGGCGGGGCGAGCTGACCGCCGAGCAGTACCAGGTCCTGCGCCTCAAGGGCACCGAGGCGCCCTTCAGCGGTGAGTACTGGGATGAGAAGACCGAGGGCACGTATGTGTGCGCCGGTTGCGCGACACCGCTCTTCGAGTCCGGCACCAAATTCGATTCCGGGTGCGGATGGCCCAGCTTTTTCAAGCCCCTGGATGAGGACGGGGTCCTGGAATCGGACGATCGCAGCCATGGCATGACCCGGACCGAGGTCACCTGCAGCGGCTGTGGAGGCCACCTCGGCCACGTCTTCGCCGACGGTCCCCCGCCGACCGGGCTGCGCTACTGCATCAATTCGGCCGCTCTGCGGCTGCAGGAAGCCTAGCCTCAGTCTCCGGCCCCGATCGAGGGCCTGCCGCCCGCCACTATGACCAGGCGTAACCACATGCCTCCCGCCTCGCCGCCAGGCGCAAGGGACGCGATGCGAAAGTCGCCCACGGTGCTCGCCTGGAAGGAGAAGCTGGCCGTGGCGCCGGGGGCGAGACCGAGCTCTGGGTTGGGCGTGGCCCAGGCGGTCCGGAGCGGGCGGGCGGCGTTCGGTCCGGACACGACCGCGCAGGAATTGGGCACCGTGGTGCGGTTCTGGCACTGCACGGTGACCGACCACCCGGTGGGGATGATGACCTTGAGCTGACCGTTCTCGTAGCCGTCGTAGTTGAACTCGTTGTCGGTGGCCGGGTAGCCCGCGATCAGGGTCAGCACCGCGCTCCGGCTGGCCGCGTCGGCGTGGAGGAAGCGACCCGGGTCAGGCGGAGTGCCGGGGCCGGTCCCGGTGACCGGGTTACAGGCCAGGAGCAGGCAGGCCAGGAACGGCCACAGATAACGCCGACCAGGGCGCGGGCCCCGCCTGGCCCGGGCCGTGCGCTCTCTCTGGCCGGCTGCCGTCACCCTCCGGTCTGATGCTGCTCGGAGAGCGTGGGATCGGGGTCGGGGGCCGGGCCGCCGCCACTGTAGGCGTCGTTCACCTGCACCGTCTCCTCGCCGGGAGCCTGGTCGCTGCGAGCGACTTCAGCGCCGTCGGGCTTGGTCTGATCCGCGCCCTGGCTCGGTGACTTATCTGTCCTCCGAGGTGCGTCCTGATTCATATAGAGGTCTCCTGACGATCTTCATGCCGCCCTGCTGGTCAAGTCCATCGTAGTCATCCCGGGGCCTCAGGTCGCGCCGGATTCGATTGCGGCGGCTCTGAGCGTCACGGCGTGATCCCCGCGCACCCCTCCGGCCTGGGGCTCAAATAGGTCGGCCAGGGGGTGCCCGAAATCGCGACGTAGCCGGCGGCGGCGATCTCCGGCCTGAAATCACCCGGCCCACTGACGTATACAAGCAGGCCGGCGCAGCCCGAGGCGACCAGGGCCCGGAGCGCTCCGGGTGCCGCCGGGACGCGCCAGAACGCGGTGTTGGTGGTGATGTAGGGGCCAGCCGGAAGCAGGCCGCTCTTCTGGTAAATCCAGGGTTGGTCTCCCAGCACCACCAGCCGCAGCGGTCGGCCCGCGGCCAGTCGGCGCAGCGCCGCCGCCTCACTGGCGGTCTCCGCCGCCTGGCCGGGGAAGAGGGCTGAATACCTCGCTCGGGTCTCTCCTCCGCTCGCGTACTGAAACCAGTTGACGTAGTAGGCGGGCAGCTGGGCATAGCCGAAGTTGTGGGCCAGAGCTGGTGGTGGCGCCTGACCGTGCAGCCGCGAGCTCTCCTGGGCGGGCAGCACCAGCAGTAGCTCCAGGGCCAGGATCAGGCTCGCCATCTGCAGGGGCACCGCCAGGGAAAGCCGGCGGCGGGCCAGAAGATAGGCCAGAGCCAGACTCAGCGCCGGCACCGCCTCGTGGCAGTAATGGGTCAGCTCGCGCGGGGTCAGACTGGATCCTGCCAGGCTGGCGGGGACCCAGATCGCCAGCAGCCGCGCGGTGGGCGACTCGGCGCGACGCCAGAGCCAGGCGGCGAGGAGGAAGAGCAGGCCCAGGCGGATCAGGAGACCGTAGAGGTCGCCGCCGTTGGCCCAGACCAGATAGGCGTGTTCGGCCGGCATGATCACGGTCAGGTAGGTGGTAAGGGAGCCGGTGGCGGCCAGTCCCAGGCCCGCCCCCAGCGCCGCGCTGAGCCCGCCCCCGGCAAATATGGCGACCCTCGTCGCGGGCTTCGGCCCGCTCAGCAGGGGCACGATCAGGGCCAGCCCGTCCAGGGCATAGGAGGGCCGGACGATGACGGCGGCGCCGAGCAGGCAGCCGGCCCCGAAGAGGGCGAGCCTGGAACGCGTCAGGCAGAGGCGAAGAGAGCCCAAAAAGAAGGGCAGCCCGGCGATCTCGACGTTGAACAGATCGCCGTCGAGCGTCGGCAGGGAGAGCACGATCGCGGTCGAAAACGCGGCCAGGAGAGCCCCTCGGGGAGCGAGCAGCCATGCCCCCAGCCGGAGCACGAGAAGACATGACGCGAGCACCGCCGCGCTCGCCGCCAGCTCGGCCAGGAGCTGCTGATGTTGGGCTCCGCCAAGTCGATAGAGCAGGGCGTAGATCCAGTAGATACCGGGCGGGCTGTTGTCAAAAATGCCGCGGTAGAGGGGAACGCCGCGGGCCAGCGCCATGCCCACGGTGCTGAACAGTCCCTGGTCGGAGTACCAGCGGGGCTCGTACCAGGAGGGCAGACGCAGGAGCAGGATCACGACCACGAGAGCCAGCGAGGACCGGCGCGAAGTCGTCCCCCGGGGTTCGCCCAGGGGCAGCCAGGAACTCGCCATCTCGCATTCCATGGTGCGTCATCACACACCGCGCCCGGCCCAGGGTACTTACACCTTCGTGAGGTATCGCTGACACCTGGCCCCGGCCGCCACCCTAGATTTAGGGACAGTGATGGAGCAACACCCCCGCAGCCTTTATCGATTCGGCTTTCTGGGCGGCCTGGCCCTGGTGGTTCTTTTGTACCTTCCCGGCGCCCTCGCGGTGGTCCTGCGCCGACCGAGCGCGGCCGTCCTGGTCCGAGGCGCCACCGGACTCACCATTCTGGTCGTGCTCGTCCTGGCTCTGGCCATGGTCCTGACCCATCTCTTCCGCCCGCTCGCTCCGACCCAGATCGTGGCTCCCGACCCGCTCGCCGAACTCAACCTGCGCTACGCCCGGGGCGAGATCAACGAGCGCGAATACAAGCGCATGCGCGAGGTGCTGACCAGTGGTGTTTGATTGGATGCGTTCGCGTTCGCACCTCGGCCTGGGGATCCTGAGCGGACTTCTGGCCGGACTGCTGGTGGCGTGGCTGTTCTTCGGTGTGGCCGGAATTGCCGTGGCGCGCCCGGCCCGGCCGGCCGCCCAGCGCCTCGTCTGCGGTCCCCGCTACTGCATGCCTGCCGGAGGGATGCATCCTGGACTGGGTCGGCGCCTCGGCGCCCGGCGCCTACCCACCGGCGGTAGCCCGGTGCAGCCCCTGACGCCCCCATCGCCTGGAATCTTCGCCCCCTCGCCCGGCACGTCCGCGGGCTGAGATGCGGCCCGGCGCGAGGGCCTAATCCCGCTCGGCCAGCACTCCGGTCACGACCCCCGCGGTCGTCCGGGCTCCGGGCACCTTGAGGTTTGAGTTGTCGGCCCTCGCGGCCTGCATGGGCTGGTCGGCCGGGGCGAGCTGACGCCGTCCCCAGGCGATCACCACGATGGCCATGAGGACCGAGGTCGAGGCGACGTAAAAGGGAACGTGGGACCCAAAACGCTCCGCCAGCTTTCCGGCCAGGAAGGGCGCGATGGCACCGCCCATGAATCGGATGAAGCTGTAGCCCGCCGACGCCACGGGGCGCTCGAACGGGGATATGCGCATCACCGCCTGGGTGATGAGCGTGTTGTTGACGCCGAGGAAGAGTCCGGCCACCACCACGAGCGCGATCAGGGCCGGACGGGACTGGGTCATGAGGCCCATCAGGAGAAGGATCAGAGCCAGCACGACTAGCATGGCGACCACCGTGCGCAGGGTCCTGAAGGCAGCTTCTAGCCGGGGAGCGATCAATACCGAGCTCAGGGCAACGCAGACGCCCCAACCGAAGAAGACGAGTCCGAGACCGTGCGCGTCCAGGCCCAGCGGGAAGGGAGTGTAGGCGAGCAGGACGAAGAAACCGAAGTTGTAGAGGAAGGCCACCAGCCCCACGGTGCGCAATCCGCTGTGACGCAGGGCGCGGATGGGGGCCAGGACCGGGACTCTAAGGGCCGGTCGGGGCGTGGCCGGCAACCAGATCAGGATGGCCAGCAGGGCCACGGACATCAGCACCGCGGTGCCGTAAAAGGGGCCGCGCCAGGTGATCCCGCCCAGGATGCCGCCCACCACCGGCCCCACCGCGATCCCCAGGCCCAGCGCCGCCTCGTAGAGGATGATGGCACCCCCGATGCCACCGCTGGCGGCGCTGACGATCACGGCCAGGGCGGTTGCGATAAAAAGGGCGTTCCCCAGTCCCCAGCCGGCGCGGAATCCGACCACCTGGGCGATGGTGGAAGAGGAGCCGGCCAGACTGGCGAACACCACGATCAGGAAAAGGCCGCTGAGCAGGGTGGCCTTGGGGCCGATCCAGCTCGCCACCGCGCCGGTCACGACCATCGCCAGGCCGGTCACCAGGAGGTAGCTCGTGAACAGGAGTTCGACCTGGGATGGGCTGGCCTTGAGACCGCGGGCGATCGCGGGCAGGATGGGGTCGACCAGACCGATTCCCATGAAGGCCACGACACACGCGAATGCGACCGCCCAAACCGCCCGTGGCTGCTGGAGCAATTGGGCCCGGCTGGGGCTATCGTGCACGGCCGGTGGCCTCCTCTTCGATCGACTCCACCAGCCGGCCCAGACTTCCCGCGGCCTGGGCCAGGAGCTCCTGGTCGGCCGCTGCGAGGCGCCCGAGGTGGCGACCAAGGGCGGCCGAGCGAGCCTCGCGCAGCTCAGCCAGGAGCCGGGCTCCCGGCCCCGTGATCACGACCTCGACGGCGCGCTGGTCGGAGAGCGCGGACGACCTGCGGACCCAGCCCTGGCGTTCCATGCGCTTGATCAGCGCGCTCATGCTGGGCTGGGCCACCGCCGCCGCCGCGGCCAGCTCGGTCATCCGCGTCGGGCCACGCTGGCTGAGCGTGGCCAGGGTGCTGGCCTGGGCCAGGCTGACCCCCTGGGGAGCCAGCTCCGAGCGCAGCAGCAAGTTGAGCCGGGTCACGTGTGCGGTCAGCTCCTCGGCCACGGCGCGGGGGGGAGCCGAGGGGAGGATGGGCACCCGGCAAGTTTACATAGACGGTCTATGTAAGTTGGAGGCGCCCGAGGAAGGTGAGGACTTCTGAGGCTGGGGGCCTAGGCCTTCTCGGGTGGAGGGGCCGGCGCTTGGCGCACGACCAAGTTCGGGTCGTAGGCCGTCGCCGCGGGCGCGCGCTTGTCCTTTTTGACCTTCTTGTTCTTCTTGTCGTCGCGTCCGCGGTTGTCGCGCCCTTTGCTCATGCCAGGGCATTCTAGGCGCAGGAGAGCGCTCGCTCATCACGGCTCCGTCCTCCGTCCGGTACACTAGGTGGCGGTAAGTCGCCCTTTGGTCGGCGACCTCCGCCCACTCCGGTTCCCTCTCCCCGTTTCGCTTGGACGGCGTCCTGAGTACGGCACACGAACACCAGCGGGGGAAATCAGGAGTCTTCCATGAACCAGTTCTCATCTTTGGGCGTTGGCGCCCGCACGCTGGCCGCCCTCGACCGGGCGGGCATATCCAGCCCTCTCCCGGTCCAGGAGCAGGCCGTCCCACCGCTTCGCTCCGGCTCTGACGTCGTAATTCAGGCGCCGACGGGATCGGGCAAGAGCCTGGCCTTCCTGCTTCCACTGGCCGGCCTGGCCGGCCTGGCCGCCCCTCAGCGGGCGACGCGCGGGCCCCGGGCCATGGTGGTGTGTCCGACTCGGGAGCTGGCGCTGCAGATCGCGGCGGTTTTCGACACCCTGGATCTCGGCCTGCGCCAGCTGCTGGTATTCGGCGGCGTCGGATACGGCGCCCAGCTGGGCGGGTTGAGACGCGGCACCGACCTTTTGATCGGCACCCCAGGGCGCATCGTCGACCTGGTGGAGAGGCGGGTGCTCGACCTCTCGGGGGTCCGTTACATGGTCCTCGATGAGGCGGACGAGATGTTCGACTCGGGCTTTGCCCCGATCATCGAACGCATCATCGCCCTGACCCGACAGCCCCAGATGGTGCTCGCCTCGGCCACCATGCCGGAATGGGTCGAGTCGATGATCGTCCGTCATCTGCGGCAGCCGGTCCGCGTATGTGTGGAGGACGACGAGGAGAGCCGGCTCGAGCACGGGCTCATGCGCGTCGACGCCCACGGCGGCAAGCTCAAGGTGCTGGACCGGCTGCTCAGCGCGCGGGCCGGGTCAACCATCGCCTTTGGCCGGACCAAGCACGGCGTGGCCCGGGTCTGCCGTGACATCGAGCGCCTGGGTCACCGTCCCCAGCAGCTGCGCGGGGACATGAGCCAAGGGCAGCGGCAGCGGGCGCTCCAGGCCTTTCGCGACGACCCCGATGGAGTTCTGGTCGCCACCAACGTCGCGGCCCGCGGGCTTGACATCAGCCACGTCGGTCTGGTCATCAACTACGACCTGCCGGATACGCCCCAGTGGCTCACCCACCGGGTAGGGAGGACGGCGCGCAACGGGGCCAGCGGTCGGGCCCTGACGCTCCTCACCTCTCAGGACGAGCCCGCCTGGACCAAGCTCCGGCGTCAGGGCGCCGAGGACCTGCCCGAGGTCGACTCCGAGCACCTGCTCGCCACAGGGGAGTGGAGGCTTCGTCCCGCGCCGCGTCCGCTGGCTCCGATCCCGACCTCGAGTCGAGGGCCACGCCCTTTCCAGCACCGGCGCCGCCCCTAGTCGGGCTCGGCACTCCTCAGGCCTGAGCGGCGCCGGCGCTGATCGCTCGGCGCTCGGCGCCGAACGATCAGTGGGTCGGCGTCACCGGGCCAGGGCGCCAGCTGCGATCGGCCTCATCCCAGAAAGCAGCACGGTGCAGGCCAGGCCGACCAGGCAGAGGGCTGACAGACCGAAGAAACCGAGCGAGAAGGATCCGGTCAGGTCTTTGACCAGACCCAGCAGGTACACGGCCGTGAAGCCGCCCAGGTTGGCGAAGAAATTGCCGAAGCCGCTGGCCAGTCCTGCGCTCTTCTGTCCCAGCATGGCGATGGGGACGGAGAAGAGCGGGCCGAAGTAGAGCTGGAGAAAGAGGCCGTTGAGCACCACCACGAAGAGGAATGGGACCAGGCTGTCGACCCTGATCAATAGGACCGTGGTCAGCGCGAGCATGAAGAGCGAGGAGCCCACCACCCAGAGCGGGCGTCCCAGCCGATCGGAGAGATAGCCGCCCAGAAAATTGGACGGCGCGGTGACGGCCGCGCTCAGGGCCACCACCAGTCCCGCCACCTGAAGTGACTGGTGCTTTTGGACCACCACGAAGGTGGGCAGCCAGAAGGCCATGCCCGACGCCACCGCCAGCCGGATGTACTGGATCACCGCGATGACCCACATCACCCGGTGCCGGAAGAGGCGCAGGGCCTGCGCTGGACTGACGCCCGAGCCTCCCGAGCCGATGGGGCCGGGGCCGCCGAACCGGCGGTATAGGACCAGCACGACCAAGCCACCCACCGCAAACGTCGCGAACAGCAGGCGCCAGCCCATGGAGCCGACCAGGATCGGGCCCAGGGTGTTGAGCAGAATGTTGGAGCTGAATCCGCCCGCCACGTAGAGGCCCATCGCGGTGGCCCGGCGGCGGGCGGGGAAGAGGGCTCCGATCAGGAGCAGGCCGGGGGCGAAGACCAGGGATCGGAAAAACCCCGAGAGGGCCTGGTTGGCGATGATGAGCCAGTAGTTGTGGAGCAGCGCCAGGCTCAGTACGAGCGCGTTGCAGCCCACCAGTCCGGTCAGAAAGAGGCGGCGGGCACCGAAGCGATCGGCCAGGTACCCCGAGGGTATCTGCATCAGCGCGTAGACCAGGGTCGAGGCGGCGGCAATGCCCCCGGCCTGGGTGAAGTCCAGGCCCACGTCGCGCCGGATCAGGGGCAGAAAAAGAGCGATTCCACCCAGGGCCAGGGACTGCATGCTCTGGCAGAGCACGACCAGCGTGATGCTGCCGGGATGCCATTGGTGGGGAGGATCAGCGCTCATCCGCTCGCCGGCAGTCTGGACCCCCACCGTCGGTGTGCTCATCTGAGCGGCATTATCGAAGATGCGGCCTCGCGCCTCCGCCTCCGCCTCGGCGCCGACCTATACTCAGATATCAAGCATGCCCGATAGGCTAAATGAGGCGCCCCTAAATCAAGGCCCGAGGCGGCCTGCCTCTGCGGCCCAGCAGGACTATCTGAAGGCGCTCTACGCGCTCGGAGCGCAGGACAACGTGTCCACATCCGAGCTCGCCTTGGAGCTGGGGGTGCGCCCTGCCTCGGCAAGCGAGATGCTGGTCAAACTCGCCGAGGCAGGACTGGTCCAGCACGACCCCTACCGGGGAGCCCGATTGACCCCGGCCGGCGAATCGATCGCGCTCGAGATGGTGCGCCACCACCGCCTGCTGGAGACCTATCTGGTGGTCGCCTTGGGGTACACCTGGGACGAGGTCCACATCGAGGCGGATCGCCTGGAGCACACCATCTCCGAAAAGCTTGAGACCAGGATGTGGGAGGCGCTGGGGCGCCCCGGTTTCGACCCCCATGGCGACCCCATCCCCGCCCCCGACGGCAGCCTGGCGGCCAAGTTGGAGAGTCCGCTGGCGGCGATGCCGGTCGGGTCGAGCCGGCTGGTCAGCCGAATCCTCGACCGTGACCCCGAGCGCCTGCGGGCGCTGGAAGCCATCGGCCTCCTGCCCGGGACCCGGGTGACCATGATCGCGCCCAGCCGCTGGGAGGGCCCGATCGAGGTGGAGGTCGACGGCGTCGCGGTGCCGGTACCCCTGGGCCTGGCGCGGGCCGTGTTCATGGAGCGCGATGATGGCCGAGCGTGAGTTGGGGGAGGCGGCTCCGGTACCGCCGCCCGTGCGCCCGAGTCTTACCCCCGAGGATCTGAAGCGCTCCCAGGACCGAGCCCGAGTGAGCCGGGCCCGGCACGGGAGGCGGCGGATCTCACTCCTCTGGCTCCTGGTCGGACCGGGCATGCTCGCGATGCTGGGCGAGAACGACGGTCCCAGCATGCTCTCCTACGCGGCCAGTGGCGCCGAGTACGGAATCGGCTTCTTCCTGCCCTTCATCGGGCTCACCTTCGCCGCCGCGGTGGTGGTTCAGGAGATGGCGATGCGGGTGGGCGCGGTCACCCATCGTGGTTACGGCGAGTTGATCTTTCAGCGCTTCGGGCGCACGTGGGGCTGGATTGCGGTCGGCGACCTGCTCCTGACCAACTTCGTCACGCTCATCACCGAGCTGATCGCGGTCCGCGTGGGCATGGGATTCTTTGGCGTGCCCGCCCCTGTTGCCGTGCTCGCGGGCATCGCCCTGGTGGTATTCGGAGTCTCGGGTGGGCGCTACTGGCGCTGGGAGCGCATCGCCCTGGCCCTGGCGCTTTTCAATCTGGTATTTCTGGCGTCCGCGGTCTTAACCCACCCGGATCCGGGCCAGATCGGCCACGCCCTGATCACGTGGACCCCCCGGCCCACCGGTCCCCTCCAGCCCGTCCTGCTCCTCGTCGCCTCCGACATCGGCGCCACCATCACGCCCTGGATGGTCTTCTTCCAGCAGAGCGCGGTGGCTGACAAGGGCATGACTCCCCGCGACATCGGCCAGGGCCGGATCGACACCATATTGGGAAGCATCGTGGCCGCCGTCGCCGGCGGGGCGGCCGTGGTCGCGGCCGCGACCCTGTTCACCCACCACGTGGACGTCAGCCACTACCAGTCGGGAGCCGGCTTTGCCCAGGCCCTGCGGCCCCTGGTCGGTCCCCTGGCCTCCTCGCTCTTCGCACTCGGGCTGGTCGAGGCCGGGGCCCTCGCCACCATGACCATATCGGCCAGCTCGGGGTACGCACTCGGCGAGGCCCTGGCATCGCCGCATTCCTTCAACCGCGGCCTGCGGGAGGCCAAGGGCTTCTACAGCTTCAACGTCTTGCTGGCGGTGCTGGCGGGCGCGGTGGTCCTGATCCCAGGTGCCCCGCTCCTCGCCATCACGCTCAACGCCAACCTGCTGGCCGTGGTCCTGCTGCCGCCAACTCTGGTCTTCCTGCTCCTCCTCGCCAATGATCGAGAGCTCATGGGACCGCGCTCAAACCGCCTCTGGCTCAAGCTCCTGGGCGGGCTGATCGCGGTGGCGGTGGGTGTGGTGGGCAGCGCCTATGCCGTGGTCGCGGCGGTGGCGGCGATTCGTTGAGCGAGCTGGGAGCCGACCCCCACATCTACCTCGGCGAGCCCGACGAGGACCTGATCGACGACCTCGAACCCGATCAGCTGGTGTCCGCCACCGAGGTCGCGGTGGCGCGGCGCCGGTTCGGCCCCGGGGGCCGAACCGGGCTCTGGGCGCTCCGCTCCTTCGTGCTCCTGATGACGCTGCTCATGGTTTACGCCTTCATCGCCCAGATCGCTTCGGGCAGACCCTGATCACTTCGTTCGATCAGGTACCGCGCTCACCACCTCGCCCGGGCGCCCGTGTCGCAGTTCGAGATTGCGAAGACCCAGCGTGCCCAAAAAGGCAAGGCTGCCGGCGATCAGCGTGATCCAGAACAGGTATCCAACGCTGACCGCGAAGGCGTCGTTGACCCCGGCCACGATGCGGGGTACCAAAGGTTGCAGCGGCGGCGGCAGCATGTGTTCCAACAGGCCCCGCCCGTTGCCCACTCCCTGCAGCGCCCCGGAGATCGAGAGCAGCCGGGCTGACACGGCCGAGGGTACGCCGCGGACGGCCAGCGCGGAGGGCAGCTGGGCCTGGAAGTGGGAGGAGAACACCGTCCCGGCGATGGCCAGCCCGACGGTGGCTCCGATCTGGCGCAGGAAGGTGAGGGTGCTGGTCGCAACCCCCATCCGGCTCAGGGGCACGAAGCTCTGGACGACGACCGTGAAGCCGGCCATCGACGGTCCGACGCCGGCGCCCAGGATCAGAAGCCAGAGCCACAGGGTCCAGTCGGGCGTGGTCGCGGTCAGGTGCGTATTGAGGAACGCACCCACGATCAGGGCCACCGCGCTGGCCGACATCAGCCACTTGTAGCGACCCGTCCGGCTGATGATCTGGCCCGCCCCGATACTGCCTCCCATGAGGCCGACCAGGATCGGCCAGATGTAGTAGCCGGAGGCGGTGGCGCTGATGCCGCGGACGGTCTGGTAGTAGCGGGGCATGAAGATGACGGCGGTGAACATGGCCACGCCGAAGAGGAATACCGAGGCCATGCTGACCGAGTAGTCGCGGTTTCGGAACAGGTCGAGAGGGACGATGGGCTCGGCCGCACGCGCCTCGACCAGGACGAAGACGGGAATCAGAATCAGACCGACGGCCATCAGCAGGCCGACGCTGGGATCGCTCCAGTTGTAGAGCTGACCAGTTGAGGGGTTGAGCTCGCCCTTGTTGGTCAGCCCGATCAAGAGCGGAATCACGGCCGCGGCGAAGACGGCGATGCCCAGGTAGTCGAGGCTGCGCACGCTGGCCTTCTCCTGGCGCACGTTGGGCAGCAGCGTGGCCAGAGCGACGAGTGCGGCGATGCCGAAGGGCACGTTGACGTAGAACACCCAGTGCCAGCTGATGTTGTCGGTTATCCAGCCCCCGATGAAGGGACCGACCAGGAAAGACAGACCGAACACGGCCCCGAAAAGACCCTGGTACCGACCGCGCTCGCGGGGGGTGAAGAGATCGCCGATGACCGCCATCGCGACCGGGAAGATGGCGCCCGCGCCCAGCCCCTGAAGGGCGCGGAAGAAGATCAGCTGGTTCATGCTGTTCGAGAGTCCTGACAGCCAGGACCCGACCAGGAACAGGCAGACCCCGATGATCAGCATCACCTTGCGCCCGTACACGTCGGAGAACTTGCCGTAGATCGGGATCGTGACCGTGGAGCTCAACAGGTAGGCGGTCACCACCCACACGTAGAGCCCGGCCCCGTTGAGGTCGGTGACGATTCGGGGCAGGGCAGTCCCCACCACGGTCTGGTCCAGGGCGGACAGGAACATGGCCAGTAGCACCGCCCCCAGCACCGCCAGGCGGGCGCGGTGATCGATGTGCATCGGCTCTGTCTCTGCGGTCGCCTCCAACTCTGAGCTCACGACTTCCATCTTGTCCTCATCTCCTCGTCCTCATGGCCTGGGGGGGAATGCGCCCGGGTCTCCCAGGCTCTCGCTGACTCGGAGGCACAGGTGCCTCAGTTCGGCCAGTTCGCCTTCATCGAAGGCGAGTGTGAACGCCGATTCGCGCGCCACCGCCTGCTGCCGGATGGCGTCGATGCGCTCCTGGCCGAGGCGGGTGAGTTGCGCGTACACCGAGCGTCTGTCCTCGGTGTCGTGGACGCGCTCCACGAGGCCGTCTCGCTCCAGGTGATCGACCAGCCCGGTCACCGTGCGCGGGACCACGTCCAGGTCGGCCGCCAGGCGGCCGAGCGCGATGCGGTGCCCGGGGCTGTGGTGGAGGGCGATTAGAACGTGCAGCCTGCCCTCGGAGAACCCGTGCTCCTCCGCCCAGCGTTCCATCCAGAGGTGGAGGCGGCGGGCGGCCTGACGCAAGGCGATGGCGGCCTCCAAGGCCGCTACCGACTCCTGCCCGCGCTTCTGCAGGGCTCCGCGCAGCACCGGATCGTACAGGCGCCCGTCCTGGTCCTGGGCCAGGGCGTGGCCCCTCGGGATAATAGTGAGGTCCCTCATTACGTGTGAGCATATCATACGGACTCTCAATATGAGGACCTGCCTCAACACGTGTGGGCCCGGCCGTCTTAGGCTGTGCGCTCAAGGTTCGGGGCGTTGCAGGAGGGTGGGGATGTCAGCAATTGAAGCGGGTGCAGATGAGCAGGGCGGGCTGGCCGGCCCCCCACGACCGCTCGCCTTCCGAGCTGAGATGGCGGCGGACGAGGACGCACGAATCCGGGCTCTGTTTCCGCTCCTGGGGCAGATCGAGGAGGCCGGAGTGCGCGAGGCAGTGGTCCAGATCTGGGCTCATGCCTGGCGCGTTGGGCCCTGGGACGATCCCGCCCAGGTCCCCTTTCTGGCCGATCTCCCGGACTGGCGCCTGGTCGATCACGTCAATGCGGTCAGCGCCGGCTGCGATGAGCTGGCGCGCGCCCTGAGCTCGACGCTGGGGGTCGTCTACCGGCGCGACCTGCTCCTGGCCGCGGCCCTGCTCCACGATGTGGCCAAGCTGGTCGAACACCAGGGCTCAGCGGCGGGACTGCAGAAGACTCCCATCGGCCGTGCCGTCCACCACGCCACGATCGGGGCCCAATGGGCTTTGGAGGCGGGTCTCTCCCCGCTCATCGCGCAGGCGATCTTCTGCCACAGCCCGATCGTCAACGCACCGCCCGCCACGCCCGAGGCCCACCTGGTGCGTGACGTCGACACCCTGGTCACCGAGGCTCAGCGTCAGGCCAGCGCCGGGGGTCTGCCGGCACCGGGGCGAGCCCGCGGTCCATATTGAACGGCCTTTCGCCCGCGCCCCCACGGGCCCGGATGCTTTAAGGTCGCGCCATGGATGAAGATCGATCAGGCCTGGTCGACGAACTCCTGGCCGGGCATCAAGAGCTCAACCGTAGCCGTGGCTACGGTTTCTCCAGCTTTGAGTGGCTGGCCCGACAGGACCCTGACTTCGAAGCTGAGCGTCAGGCCCTGGTCAGGCGCGTCTACACCCCTTCGGCTCCCGCGCTTCCGGTCAAGTATCGGGAGCTGATCGCCGCGGCCGTCCTTGCCTTCCGCCATTACGAGTCATGCGGCAAGCATCTGCGCCGGGCGTTGCGTGAGGGAGCCAGCATGCAGGAGGTGGTCGAGGCCATGGAGGTGGCCTCGGTGCCGGGAGGTATGCCCCTGCTCCATTTCGCTCTTGATGAGCTGGTACGCATAGAGGCGGAGATGGAATCGAGTCCGCCCCCCGAGCGCCAGCCGCCAGCGGCGAGCTGAGCGCGCCGGCCGCGCTGGCCAGACACCTCCCAACCCCCGCGTCCGGCGCGTCTTAGCGGACTTGAATCAGAGGAGAACAGATGAGGATCGACGTTCATAACCACGCCTTCCCCGAGGCCGCGATCGAGCTTGTGAGCGCGGACGACGCCTTTGAGGTCCGGGTCACCGGGCGCACCGTGGTCGGCATCAACGCCGATCAGCAGCTGGTCGACACCATGTATGACTCGGCGGCCAAGCTCAAAGAGCTGGAAGAGCACGAGCTCGAGGCGGCCGTGATCTCGGTGGCTCCGCGCCTGTTCTCCTACCAGGTCGCCATCGAGCCCGCCCTGATCCTCTGCCGCACGGTCAACGCCGGCCTGCGCGAGATGGCGGCGTTCGCGCCCGACCGCTTGCGCTGGATGGGGACCGTGCCCTTGCAGTCGCCCAGCGACGCGGTGGCGATGCTGGATGAGATCGTCGCGGAGGGAGCGGTGGGGATCGAGATCGGCACCTCCGTCGCCGGCGACCCACTTGATTCGGCCCCGCTGGAACCGTTCTGGGTCGCGGTCGAGCGCCTTGCTCTGCCCGTATTCATCCATCCCGCCAGCCTGCCCAAGCATCCTGGAATGGGGGCCTACTACCTCGGCAACGCCATCGGCAACCCACTCGAGACCACGGTCGCCGCCGAGCGCCTGGTGGCCGGCGGCGTGCTCGATCGCCACCCCGGGCTGAGGATCGTGCTGGCTCACGCCGGTGGCTTCTTTCCCTGGCAGGCAGGGCGCCTACGCCACGCGGCCAGCGTGCGGCCCGAGCTCGCCCAATCCCCGCCCGATCCCTATGCCTACTGCGGTCGCCTGCTCTTCGACACCATCACGCACGACTCCATGGCGCTGTCCTATCTGATCTCGCGGGTCGGCAAAGAGCACGTGCTGATGGGCACCGATCTGCCCTACGACATGGCCTCACCGCAGCCCATGCGAACGCTGCTCGAGGCTACCGACGAGGACACCGCCCGGCTCGTCGCGGAGACCAACCCAGCCCGCCTCTACGGGTTTTAGCGACCGGACAGCTGCAGGCACCCGGGCGCGGCTATGGCGCTCGGACCGCCAGCCGAGCCCGATTGCCCGATGGATCGCGGACTTCGACAGCCGATCCCAGCGGCGCCGTCACCACCCCGGCCGCCCCAAGCCGCTCCAAGACCTCTTCCAGGGCCGCCTGGGTGGGCAGATCGATGGCGAAATGGCGCAATCCGGCCGCCCCGGCGGGCTGTCCCGGCGCGCCCTCACCAGCCCAGGTATTGAGCCCCAGGTGGTGGTGGTAACCGCCCGCTGAGACGAAGGCCATGCGCGCTCTCGAGCTCTGTCCCATGACGTCGAAGCCGACGAGGCCGTGGTAGAAGTCCACCGCATCCTGCAGGTGGCTGACGTGGAGGTGGACATGGCCCACGCGCGAACCCGGCGGCAGCGGCTGGTCCAGGGCATCTGCCAGTCCGAGCTCGGCCAGCAGCGCCTCCAAGTCGATCGGGTCCCGCCCAGAGCGCTCCCGCCCCTGGCTGTCCACGGCCGTGAACCCACCTCGCTCGTCCCACCGAAAGGATCCGTCCTCGGGCGATTCAGCGTAGATCTCAAGACCATTGCCATCGGGGTCCCACAGATAGTCCGACTTGGTCTGAACGTGGTCGGTGGGCGAGTTGGGATAACCGCGGACCAGCAGGCGCCGGACCAACTGGGCCAGATCCCGTCTTCGCGGGACCACGATGGCGAGGTGGTAAAGACCGCTGTGTCCCTCCTGCACCGGCCCCGAGGCGTCCATCTCCAGCACCACCAGCTCGCGCTCTCCCGCCCCGTGCCGAATCTGATCTGGAACTGAGCTCAGCTGCCGCAGCCCGACCACGTCCTCGTAGAAGCGAAGGGAGCGGGTGGCGTCGGTGACCCCCAGGTGGACCGGCCCCATCCGAGTCGCGGCCGCAATCGAATTCACCGGGGCGTCCTTGTAACCCCGCCGCGGCTGGCGCCGGGCGAGACGGCCGCCGAGGCGAAAACGACGAGCTCGCCGGTCTTTCCGAGAAGAATCCGGGAGTCCTGCATGCGCCAACCCATCCTAGGACGTCGTGCTCCGGCCTCGCGCCGGGTGTCTCAACTGGACACCCGCGGGCCAAACGCAGGATGATTCGATTCCGAGCGGCCCGGGAGTCGGCCCGCAGCCACCCAAAGGAGATGCGATGCGTGCCCTGGTTCAGACCACGCCCGGAAGCGCCGACGGCCTGCGGTTGGTGGAGGACAGGCCGGATCCCGTCCCCGCCGACGGTCAGGTGCTGATCGAAGTCAGCTCGGCTGGGGTCAACTTTGCCGACGTCATGTCGCTGCTCGGTCGATACCCCTCCCCGGCGTCGTCGTTCGTGCCTGGCCTCGAGGTGGCGGGAATCGAGCGCGGCACCGGCCGGCCCGTGCTCGCTCTGACCTCCGGGGGCGCCTACGCCGAACTCGCGGTGGCCGACGCGGCTCTCGTTTTTGACGCCTCCGGTCTTGATTTGAAGGCGGCCGGGGCCTACCCGCTGGTCACCCTGACCTGTCATTTCGCCCTTTCCGGCATGGCTCGTCTGGAACCGGGCGAGAGCGTACTCATTCTGGCCGGGGCGGGGGGAATCGGCTCGACCGCGATTCAGACCGCCCGCGCCCTGGGTGCCGGGCGGGTGACCGCGGTCGCCTCCACGCCCGACAAGCGCGCCTTCGCCCTGGCCCAGGGGGCGGATGAGGCGATCTCGTACGACGACTCATTTCCCGCCTGCGATGTGGTCCTGGACGGGGTGGGAGGGGAGGCCTTCGCCAAGGCCTACGCTGCCACCGCCGCGTTCGGGCGCATGGTCCTGATCGGGACCAGCTCGGGGTCACCCCCCCCGCTCCCTGAGTATCGAGCCATGCGCGACCGCTGCGTCGCCATCATGCCCTTCAGCTTCCGGGCTCTGCGCGATTCCCGCCCGGAGTACGTCGCAGAGCAGGCACCGGCGGCCCTGAGCCTGCTCCAGAGCGGGAAGGTGAAGCCCCCGATCGGGCTGCAGCTACCGCTGGCTCAGGGCGCCGAAGGTCTAAAACTGCTCGGCTCTCGCTCCACGATGGGCAAGGTGGTTCTGATCCCCTGATCGGCGCTGTCGGCTCAGGCGGGACCCAGACCGATCACCCCCGCGGCCGCCAGGGATGAGATCTCGGCAGCGGTGAGTCCGGCCTCTGAGAGCACCTCGGCGGTGTGTTCCCCGAAAAGCGGAGGGGGTCGATGAAGCCGGGCCGGGTTCTCCGACAACCTGATCGGAGGCGCCAGCTGCGGGATGTCCCCCAGGGTTGGGTGGTGCAGGGAGGTGACCATGCCGGCCGCGCGCGTGTGCTCGTGACTCAGGGCCTGAGAGATGGTGTTGACGGGGGCGAACAGGGCCCCCGCGCGGCGGAAGCGGTCCTCCCAGTCCGCGGTGGTGCGGGAGGCCAGCAGGGGCTCCAGGATCTCCAGCAGCCGGTCAAGGTTCTCGACCCGCGCTCGGTTGGTCTCGAAGCGCGGATCCAGGGCCAGGTCCTCGCGCTCCAGCGCGGCGCAGAACCGGGGCCAGCTGTCGCCGCCCCAGGCGCCGGCGACGGCGGCTCCATCGGCGGTGGGGAAGACCTGGTAGGGAGCGTAGGCGCTGTGCTGACCGCCGGCCGCGACCGGATCTTGTCCCGTGGTCCAATAGCTGCCCAGGCGGGTGCTGAGGGTGGTCATCAAGGCGAAGACCATCGGCACCTCGACCAGCTGGCCCCGTCCGCTCCGCTGCCGCGCCAGCAGCGCGAGCAGGATGCCCTGAACGGCGTGCATGGCACCGGTGTGGTCGGCGAGTGGAACGCCCACCAGCACCGGCGGCCGGCCCCGCTCACCCGTCACCGACATCACACCCGAGTAGGCCTGGACCACGGGATCCGTGCCCGGGGCATCGCGCAGCGGGCCGCTGGCCCCGAAGGCGGAAACCGAGCAGTAGACCAGGGCCGGATTGATCGCTGATAACGCCGTGTAGCCGATGCCCATCTGGTCGGCCACACCGGGCCGGTAGTTCTCCACCACCACGTCCGCCGACTCCACCAGGCGGTGCACCAGCTCCATCCCGGTCGCGCTCTGGAAGTCGACGGCCAGGCTGCGCTTGCCGCGGTTCCAGAGCAGGAACATCGCGCTCTGATCGCCCACGAAGTCCTTGCCCGCGTGCCGCGTCGGATCCCCGGCGGGGAGGCGCTCGATCTTGATGACGTCGGCCCCATGATCGGCCAGCACCAGGGTGGCATACGGGCCGGCCATGTGGCGCGTGAAGTCCAGTACGCGCACACCCTGGAGGGCGGGGCGACCGCTCGGGTCCGCGCTCACGCCGTCAGCCCAAGCGCCCGGCGCGCGTTCCCAAAGCCAACCAGGTCGTGCTCGGCGGAGCTCAGGGGCAAGCTCTGCAGCGCGTGCACGTACTCGATCGGGTCGACCATGGGGAAATTGCTCCCCAACAGGACCCGCTCGACCCCGATGCGGCGGAAGAGGTCGGCCATCTGGACGCGGTTGAACTCCCCCGGCTGGTCCAGCAGACCGAGCTGAAAGGAGGTGTCGGTGTAGAGATTGTCGTATCGGCCGGCCAGTTCGACGACATCGTCAGAGTAACCGTGCCCCAGGTGGGCCAGGATCAGAGTCAGGCGCGGGAAGTTGGCCAGGTTGTGACCGTGGTAGCGAGGACGCCCGAAGTGGTCCCGGCCCGGGGCGGGAGGGGGCAGGAAGCCGTCGCCGGACTGGCTCAGCACCGGCAATCGCAGCGCAGACGCGCGTTGATAGACGGGCTGGAGCAGGGGGTCGTCGGCGTACAGGCCCATCGCGGGCGGGATGATCTTGACCCCGGCTGCTCCAGCGGCCGCCATGGCGTCGATCTCGGCGGTGATCTCGGACTCGGACAGGAAGCGCGGGTTGACACCGATGAAGGCGAGCAGCCGGGGCTCGGCCCGAGCCGCCGCCACGCCCCAGCGGTTGTAGTCATAGATCTCTTGCTTGATGCGCTCCCTGATCTCGTCCTCGCGCTCCGCTCCGCCGGGCTCGCTCAGCAGTGCTCGATAGTGCTCGGCCGAGCGCGGGAAGAGCAGGATCACCGCTCGCCCGATGCCGCCTCTGGCCATGAGTTCGGTCAACTCACCGAGTTCACCGGTGCGGGTGGGCGTCGGCAGGCCGGGCACCCGCTGCCAGTCGTCGCCCATCTCGACGCTCGGAAAGGCGTGCGTGTGCGCGTCGATGTAGCTCAGGGGACCGGCTCCCGCGCGCCATCGGGGCCGCGCAGCAGTTGCTGGGCGGAGGCGGCGATGGCGTAGTCGACAAACTCTCCGTCGACCACCAGCGAAGCCGAGCCCGCGGCCAGGGCTTGCTCGAAGGCGTCGACGATGACCCGGGCGCGTGCCAGCTCCTCGGGCGAGGGGCGGAAGACCTGGTTCACGCCCTCCACCTGGGCCGGGGTGAGGCAGAGCTTGCCGTCGAAACCGAGCTGGCGGCAGAGTGTGGCCTCCGCGCGCAATCCCTCGGAGTCGGCCGGCCGGGCGTAGACCCCGTCCAGCGCACCGACACCGGCAGCCCGGGCTTCGAGAAGGATCTTGGAGCGCAGATAGAGCCGCTCCAGGCCTCCGGGCGTGGCCCTGATCCCGGTGGCTCGGGCCATGTCCCCGTTCGCGGCCGCGGCGCAGATCAGCGCCCAGACCCGGTTCGAAGCCTGAGCCAGATCGAGCGCGCACACCGCCGCCCGCGGGGTCTCGATCAGCAGCAGCATCCTTATCGGTGAGCCGGCCAGCAGGAGGTCGATCTCACGCACCTGGTCGGCGGACTCGAGCTGGGGCACGATGACCCCGAACGGGGGCGGCGAATCGATGCTCAGGAGATCTTCCCGCAGTCCCTGCCCGAGTGGGTTGAGCTTGATCAAGGCCGGCATGCGGTGCTCCGCCAGGCTCTTGAGCGCCGAGCCCAGCGCCCGCCGGGCCTCGTCCTTGCGGTCCTGGGGGACGCTATCCTCGAGGACCAGGCACACCGCCTCGGCGCCTGACCTGATCGCCTTTGGAACCAGGTCGGAGCGATGCGCGGGAACGTAGAGGATGCTGCGCAGCGGATCCAAGGCACTCAGATGGTTCGCGCCCAGCGGGCTCGATGGAGAGCCACCGCTCGGGGGTTGGAACACCGGCTAATGATTCCCGCTCGCCGAGCGGGATGTCAATTGGAGCCTGCAGGTGAGAAGTCGCCGGCCGGGTCCGATTCCCGGCTCGGATCAAGCGCTCTGGGCCCCGCCCCGAAGCGGGATCGGGCTCGACCCTTGGTCGGGGTACCTCGACGCGGACGCCGGCGATGCCGGGCACCTGGCGAATCTGATCTCCATCCATCAGGAGCGCGTGCCCGGCCTTGGCCGCCCAGGCCAGGACACCTCCGGGGCGCGGCAGCCGGTCACGGCGGGTCGAGCCGGGATGGGCACCACGGCCGCGCTGAGGCGGAGCCCACTGGCGTATGGCGGCGGTACGGGGCGCCTGGTCTGCGCCCGGAGATTTGCGCTAAGGGGGATGCGTTCGCGTGGTGACCTGGTTCAATGAGCGGGTGTGGCTGGCTCCACGGCAAGATCCGAGTGCGCCTCAGGCCGCCATGCACGCGCCCTTCCCCTCGTATCGGACGATCTGGCCATTCTGGCCCGGATCGGGCCGACCCAGCTCGCTGCCCTGCATCCGGTCGCGCGAGAGCAGACCCTCCCTTCAGATCCGATTAGGTCGCGAGCCGGGCAGAGGAGCCATCGCCCCGATCGCGACCGCCAACCGCCGGGGCATCCGATCGGCCGCCGTCGGAGCGGGCGGGTGAGGTCCAACGTTGCCTAGGCGAACGGCGCTCAGACCACGCCACGCGGGCGCGACCCCGCGCCAGGCTCGGCCCGGCGATGCCTATCGCACGGCGTATCTGGCCGCGGGCGCGGCGATGGCGCGAATCACCCTGGCGGGGGTGATCATCGACGCCAACCCTGCGTTCGGTGCCCTGTTCGGGCGCCCCGAATCCGAATTCCGGGGTCGGGCGCTCTTCGACCTTCTGCATCCAGATGATGCGGCCGCGCTTCGCGCCGGCCGCCTGTCAACGCTGCAGAAGGGCCGAATCCGCGCCCTGTTGCGCTTCCAACTCGAGTCCGATCTGATGTGGGGCCGGACCACTATCACGCTGGCCCGCAGATCCGACGACCGGCCCGATTCCCTGGTGCTGACCGTGGAGGATGTCACCGCGATCAAGAAGCGCGAGTCCGACACCGAGCATCTGCTTCGGCATGACGCGGTCACCGGACTGCCCAATGCGAACCTGTTCGTGGACCAATTGCAGACCACGATCGCCTCCATCGCCGGGACCGACCGGCAGCTGTCGGTGATTCTGTTCGAGATCGGCAATCTGGGTTCCCTGAGGGCTGGATTGGGTCCTCAGGGAGTAGATGTCCTGCTCGGCCAGCTGGCCCAGCGGCTTCGAGTGCGAGCCCGGCCGACCGACTCGGTGGGTCGGATGGGGTACAACGAGTTCGCCATCGCCCTGACCGCGGTCGGTCCAGACGAGCTCGAGGCCGGGGTCATAAGCCGCGTCAGGTCGGACCTCGAGCCTGAATACATCGTGGACGGATCCAGTGTCGCGATCGAAATCCGGATCGGGGTCGCCACCCTCGAGTCAGGGCTCGAGACGGACGAGGAACTCCTGCGCCGGGCCCGTCTGGCCATGTATCTGGGTCCGATACCAGCGGCGGCTCTGCCGCCAGAGGCCTTTGAGGTGCCGGAGCCCGAGGAGGTGTCCCCAGCCCCAGCCGGGGGAGAGGTCGGCCGCCGTCTGGAAGTTCTTGAGCCAGTCTCATTGTTCCTCTCCGTCCCGGACAACGTCCTGCGCCGGATCGCCCGCTACTTGAGCGAGCAGACCGCAGGCGCCGGCGAGGATCTGATCCATCCGCAATCGGACTCGGCCCTGCGCATCATCGACCAGGGCGTCTGCGAGGTCCGGGCAGGGTCGGAGGCGATGCCACTTCTCACCCTGGGTCCCGGCGACTTCGTCGGACCGGACGCGATGTTCGTCGACAACCCGGTGCCGATCCACGTTCGCGCCCTGACCGATTGCCGGCTGTTGGTTCTCGACGAGGAGTCGGTCGCCCGAACCGCGCCCCCGGGATCCGCCTTCCGAGAGGCCCTGCGGCGCGCGGCTGACCAGCGCGACAGTCACCTCCGCGCGCTCCTGGCCCGAACCAACAAGCCCGCCACCGGGTCGCAGCGGATCGCGATCTACTCCACCAAGGGGGGCTCGGGTCGAACCACGCTGGCCCTGAACTTGGCGGCCGAGCTCGGCCGCCGCCACCCTGGGGACGTGCTGCTGGTCGACCTGGCGCTGCCCTACAACCACGCCGCGCTGATGGCCAACCTGACGCCCTCCACCTGCCTGGCCCGTCTTCTCCAGGCCGCCGACTCGATCTTCGATCACCTCGCCTGGAGCACGGCGCTGCCTCACCCCGCGGGATTTCTGGTCCTGCCCGTCGTGCTCCGGCCGGAGGAGGCGGAGCTGGTCACGCCCCAGCTCCTGGCCCGGGCCCGGGCGGCCCTGGAGCCGCACTTCAAATACGTGATCTTCGATCTCGGCACGACGCTTGACGACTGCGTCCTAGAGGCGCTGGAGGTATCAGATCACCTGATCCTGGTGGCAACGCCCGAGCTCACCTCGATGCACGACACCCGCCAGCTGATCGATCTCGCCACCCACGTCCTACGCGTCCCCGCCGGACGCGTGCACGCGGTGTTGAACCATCGTTCTCCCCACTCGGCAATGAATCTCGATGTGGTGGAACAAGTCCTCGGTCAGGCCATGGCCGCTGAGTTCGCATACTACGGGGCCCGGCCCGAGTTGACCGGCCTGGCGGGCCAGCTCCAGATCCAGGTCGATCCTCGCGGTCGCTTCGCGCGGAGCGTGCGCTCCCTGGCCGATCATCTCGGTGGCGAGGACGCCTCGGCCGGGCAATCCGCCTGATCGGGCTCCGACGGCCGAGCCCACAAACCATCCGCCCAGTCCCCGCCGATCCTTCGACCGGGGCCGAATTTCAGCTCCATTTCGACGCCGCCGGACAAGTGTGGAGGAGGAAAGATTGAAGTCGCGAGAGCAGTTGGAAGGGCGGGCGGGGCAGCTCGACGGCCGAGTCGCAATCGTCACCGGAGCCACCTCGGGGATCGGCCGCGGGGTTGCAACCAGGTTCGCAGCCGAGGGGGCGGTGGTGGTGGCGGCCGGTCGCGACCTTGGTCGCGGCCAACTTCTGGTCGAGGAGATCACCGCCGCGGGGGGCAGAGCGCTGTTCGTCCCCACCGATCTGGCGCTGGTCGGGGACTGCCGCCGCCTGGCCGACCGCGCTGCCGAGGAGTACGGCCAGATCGACATCCTGGTCAACGCGGCTGGCGTCTTCCCCCTCGGCCCGGGGCTTGAGATCGACGAGCAGCTGTACGACCGGACCTTCGACGTCAACGTCAAGGGGGCG
The DNA here is from genome assembly GCA_035534295.1 of Nitrosotalea sp. GTDB lineage: Bacteria > Chloroflexota > Dormibacteria > Dormibacterales > Dormibacteraceae > DATKQJ01. The sequence continues at coordinate 44,534 of DATLSE010000052.1, read as the reverse complement.
TACTTCGCCGGCCAGGCAGCGCTGCGTCACATGCTTGCCCGAGGGCAGGGCCGGATCATCAATTTCTGCTCCGTGGCCTCCATCACCGGGATGGCCGGTGGCTCGCTCTACTGCGCCACCAAGGGCGCGCTAATGACCCTGACCAAGGCCTGGGCGGTGGAGTTCGGGCCCCAGGGAGTCCTGGTCAACGGCATCGCGCCGGGCACCATCGAAACACCGATGAACGCCCATCTGCGGGTGGACCCTCAATACAACGCCGAGCTCGTGAGCCGCACCCCGCTGGGTCGCAACGGTCAGGTTCAGGACATCGTGCCCGCCGCCCTGCTCCTAGCCGGAGACGAGGGCTCCTTCTTCTGCGGATCCATCATCGTTTGTGACGGGGGCTGGGTGGCCCAGTAGCCGCTCAGCTCCTGGCCGCCATGGCGCTGAACAGGCAGAGCGCGTTCGCCAGCCGGATCTGATCCGGACTCCGCGGCCGTACCAGCAGAAGCTGGGGGCTGCAGACGATGATCGCGAGCGCCTTGGCGCGGCTGGTCGCGACGTTGAGGCGATTGAGGCTGTACAGAAATTCGATGCCGCGCGGAGCGTCGTCCGCGCTCGAGCTGGCCATGGAGTAGATGACCACCGGCGCCTCCTGGCCCTGAAACTTGTCCACTGTTCCGACCCGAGCCCCCTCTGGAAGCGCCGTCTTGAGCCGGGCCACGTGAGCGTTGAAGGGCGCGACCACGAGCAGGTCGTCGACGTTCATGGCTCGGCAGGCCCCGGTCTTGTCGATCCAGGTGCCGCGCCGCAGACGCTCGAAGAGGCCGACCACGACCTCGATCTCCTCGGGCGAGGTGGTGCGGTTGCCTCGGTGCGGCACGGGGATGAACCGGAGCCCGGCCCTCAGATCCGACTCCACGCTCGAGATCGCCTGCCGGCGGCAGCTGGGGTCGGACTCCAAGCGGCCGTCATACGCCACCTCGGAGACGAACTCACACACGAGCGGATGCATCCTCCAGCTTGTCGATAGCAGGATGCCGAGCTCGGGATCGATGGTTGGATTCCCGGCCAGGACGTGCCCGAGTCCGGAGACATCGGACCCGCTGGGATGAGCGCCCTTGGAGGGCTGGGAAAGCTGCTGGGGATCGCCCAGGAGGACCAGGTTGGTGGTGGCGCCGCTGACCGCCAGGACGTTGGCCAGCGACATCTGACCCGCCTCATCGATGAACAGGTAATCGAGGCTCCCCACCGCCTCCTCCCGGGACCAAAGCCAGGGCGTCCCACCCACGACGTCAACCTCGCCCGCCGCCAGCGATTGGTAGATGGCAGAGTTGGAATCGATCCTGATCAGACTCTGGTCGCCGGTCGGCTCCGCCGGGTCACACTTCTGCATGCGCCGGACCTGGTGCCCCAATTCGGCCGCCGCCTCGGCCACCGCCGCCAGCAGATTGGCGATGACCTTGTGGCTGCTGGCGCTGATCCCCACCCGAAACCCGGCGTCCGCCAAGCCCGCGATGATCATCCCGGCGGTACGGGTCTTGCCGGTGCCGGGCGGGCCCTGCACGGCGAGATAGGAGCCCTGCAGGAGCGAGGCGATCCGCTGCGCGGCGCGGGCGGGATCCTCGTCGGCGCCGCAGAGCGGGCCCGCCGCCGGCGCCGGGCGCAGACTCGGAGGCGACCTGCGGAGCAGGTCGGCCGCCGCGCCCGCGGCTCCCAGGCCGCCGGCCGCGACCGCCGCGCCCAGCCGGTCCAGCGCACCGCGCAGGACGTCGGTCATGACCGGCTTGGCCGGTATCAGGGCCGAGGGGTGGGGGCGAACTGAAGTCGTCCCCCACCGCAGGTCGATCGTTCCCCGCTCTCGGTCCAATCCGTCCACCTCGCCCACGCCCCGTCCGGTGCGGGGATCAAGGGGCTTGTCGCCGACATCGATCTTGTATTCCTGCTCGGGGTCGAACGCGTACCGATGGATCACCGAGCGCTTGATCTGGCCCACCGTGCACAGAAAGCTCAGACCACCGATTGAATCGGGGTCGTCGACGAGCTCGTCGTCCGTCTTCGCGATCCGATCGAAGTGCGCCCACCAATCGGACTTTTCCTCTCGCCGGTGCCAGCTGAGGCTGTGAGCGAGGAGCCACCTACCCTGTTGATCGGGAGAACGATCGTCACGCTCCTCGGGCACGCCGGCCAGCAGCCGTGCCGTCAGCGCGGCTGTCGCCGCCGCTCGGGCGGCAGCCGGCGGCTCGACTTCCGATTCGCGCGGCAGGGGTCGGGGCACCTCGACTCCGAAGATCTCGGTGGCCTCGAGGCGGCGCGCCTCGAGCCAACCCCTAAGTCCCCAGGTGCTCTCGCAGTCCGCCCGGTTGTAGTCCTCGATGCCGTCCAACAATTCCTGGCGCCGCTCGCTGCGCCAGCGCTCGTACGCCACGATGCTGGACCCGGCGTCGGTGACCGCTTGGGCCCGAGGCGCGAGGTAGAAGTGCTCGATGCTCTTGAGGGAATAGGACTCCTCGGAGACGCGCACGCCCTGACGCACGACCTGGTAGAGATCGACGAACAGCCCTCCTCGGAGCATGCGATCGAGCTCCTCCTCTCGGGTCGCATGGCGCCCCACCAGCCGCTTTAAAGCGACCGGCTCGTAGGCGGCATAGTGATAGACGTGGAGAGCCGGGTCGGCGTCCCAGCGTTCCATCACAAAGTCCATGAAGGCCTCAAAGGCTCGCTTCTCCTGCTCCCGATCGTGGGCCCAGAAGGCTCGGAAACGCGGCCTCGAGGCGTTCTGTTCGAGCACTCCGAACAGATATTCGAGCCCCTCTTCGTGGAAGTACGGGTCCCCCTCCATGTCGAAGAACAGATCGCCGGAGGCGGGCGGGGGGAGTGCCCCCAACCCGATTCCAGGGCCGATGGCGTCGATCAGTTCGTGAATCCGGCGCCCAGTCGAACGCGCCTCAACCTGGAGCTGGGCCTGGCGTCGGATCCGCGCATAGGCTCGATCGGAAATGCCGGGCACCTGGTCCAAGCTGGTGGCGGCCAGCGCCGCCATGGTCTCAACCCCGGCCAGCCGCAGCCGTTTGATCTGGTCGCTTCGAATTGCCGCCACCAGGGAGAGGTGGTCGTCGGAGCTTCGGCGCTTCTGGCAGCCCTCGCGCCAGCGGCAGACGTTGCAGTACTCCACCGGCTCGGGGTAGGTGTCCACCGGCCCCGCGGCCAGCGCCGCCTCGAGCCGATGGCGGGCGGACTGGGTGAAAGCGGTGTAATCGCCGACGGCGAACGACTGTTGACGGCCGTCGCCCAGGATCAAGTGCATCTGGTTCGGCAGGTTCCCCTGGAGTCGCCCCACCTGCTCTGAGTACAGGGTGGTCTGGAGCAGGGCACGGGTCTTGGCGTGGCGCGCGAGCTTGGCGTCGACCACCTCGTAGGAGTAGTCGCCGAGCCCACTCGGGCGATCCACTCGGATCAGAAAGTCGGCCTTCCCCAGCCAGCGTCCATCGAACATCGTGGCCTGGTAGATCAATCGCGCGCCCTGGGTCATGGCCGACCGAGTCGCCCCATCGGCGCGGCTCAGGGCCGTGGGTGAGTTGCCCCAATCGGCGATCTTTAGCTCCGGTCCGTGCTCAGCTCTAAGGCGCGCCAGCTGTTCGGCCTCGTGCTCCTGACCCAGCCGGCTCAACAGGGCGAGGCCGGGATCGTCGGGGACCGGGCGGGTCAGCTCACCCAGCGCGGCGCGGCGTTCGAGCTGGAGCAGATGCTCGCACTCGAGGTATTCCGCCAGGTCGGTGGCGGAGGTGATGATCTGTGATTCGAAGGCGTACACCGGGCGCGATATTAAGCCTCGTGCTCGGCGGGCGGGACGGCCGCGCACCGCCAATCTCGCCGGCGCAGATCTGCCCTGTGGCCCAGCGCCGAGCTCCCTCCAAGCTCATCGAGCCTCGAATCGGCGGGCCGGCCCAGAGCGTGAGGCGCGCGGCATCAGGACCAGCGCCAGCCCGGCGGCGGTATCAGGGGCGGGGGAGCGGCTCCAGGATTACGGCCATGCGCCGGCAGTTCTTGGCGGCCTCACGAGCGTGCTGGTACAGCGCGCCATCGACGGGTGCGCCGTTCACGATCGGATATCCCCAGTCGTCCAGGGTCACGCGTTCGGGCAGCAGCTCGGCGCAGTAGCCGTCGGCCCGGCAGCGCGTCATGTCGACCCGAAGCCGGTGTTTCATCGCCACCCCGCGGGCGCAGGCACCGTCGGCAGGCGGCCCGGCGCCTGCGCGGTGAGGCAGGGCCGGCGGCGATGGAACTCAAAGTCTTCCTTAAAGCTGGCCCAGGCACTGCGCAGCATTCCGACCGCACCGTCGGGATGTTTGCAGGCGCCCCGCCCGGGCGCGAGCTGGGCCGCCCATCGCTCCAGCTTGGCAAACTCCCCAGCCCGCGCCTTACCCGCCGCGATCGCCTCCACCAGCGTCGCCAGATCATCCAGCCCATACATGCAGGGGCCACATTGGCGCGCGCTCTCCAGAGCCAGGAAGCGGAGGATCCGCGCCGTCTCCGCCACGCCGCAGACACCCTCAGGGAGCACGTGGACGACGCCGCAGCCGAGCTTCAAGTCCTCCTTGGAAAGCGCGTCGTCGTCCAGATGAAGGCTGAGGGCGCGCCGCGCGGGGACCCAGGTTCCAAAGTACCCTCCCAGGAGCACGGCCTGGCAGCCCTGGGTCAGGCCCCCGGCCGCCGCCACCGCCGCGCCCAGGGTGCCGCCGTGCGCGATCTCGTACACGCCGGGGTGCGCCACCGCCCCCGAGACCGTGAGCAGTGTGGTGCCCGGGCTGGCCTCGGTGCCCAGAGCGCGAAACCACTCCGGCCCCTGGCGCCCGATGAGTGCGGCCATCGCCGTGGTCTCCACGTTCTGGACCAGGGTCGGGCGGCCCCCGACTCCCTTCTCGAACGGCCGGGGCGGAACAGATGCCGGTTTGGCCTCTCCACCATTGATCCAGCGCACCACCGCCGTTTCCTCTCCGGCCACGTACCGGGGCGGGGGCGTCAACAAGGTCACGCGCCGCAAACCGGTGCGGCTGCGTTCCCGCTCTGCAATGGCGGCCTGCAAGGCCTGGATCGAAGGCGTGAACGCGCGGTTCACGTAGAGCACGACCTCTGTCGCTCCCACCGTCTCCGCCGCCAGCTGGGCCCCGTCCAGCACCAGATGTGGCCGCAGCGACATCAGCAACTGATCTTTGGCGCTGGCGGGCTCGCCCTCGGCCCCGTTGATGACGACCACCGCGTGTCCGCCAGCGCGCGTCCACACCGCATCCCACTTGCGCACGGTCGGGAATCGGGCCCCGCCGCGGCCGCGAAGACCACTTTGGGCGAGCGCGGCCAGGAGCCAGGTTCCCCCGGACGGGAGGGCACCGATCCGCGCCGTGTGAGCGGCCAGGGTTTCGCGCCCCGCGCTCAGTCCGGGGCCGGCCAGCAGCCGGAGCGCGGTCGTGGGTTCTTGGGCGATGGCCACGTCTCCACGCTAGGCGCCCACTGTTGCAGGCCGATTGGAGGGAGCTTGGGCTGGGCTCAGAGTCGACCCTTTCCGCCGCCGCGGCCGATACAGAGCCGGGGTCGGCCGGATGGTCTTGACGAGGGCCTCGGTGCGGCACCCCCGAAGCACGCGTTCGCCGCGCTCGGCGAGTCTTACCGCGCGGGCTTGCCCGGGGGTCCGCCGAGGAGGCTCCGGTCGCCTGATATGCTTCCAGGCGATTCGGCACTTGATGGAGGTGGCACCCAGCCCATGGTCAACGACGACAACCATTACATGATCCACATCGACGAGGTCGCCCCCAAGGCCGTCTCGGAGGCCCTGGGCTGGAAGCAGATGGACATCCGCTTCCCGCTCCCGGTGGAGATCGCGCGCTCGGGTGGTGTGGCCCTGTTCCGGGCCGTGTTCAAGCCCGGATCCCAGCACCAGGCCCATTACCACCCCAACGCGGACGAGTTCTACTACGTGATCCGCGGCCGCGCCGGAGTCGGTAACGGTCAGGAGGAGCACGAGGTGCCGGCTGGAACCATCGACTTCGTGCCCAAGGGCAAGATCCACTGGCTCAGGAACCTGGACTCTGAGAGCGAGGTCGAAGTGCTCGGCGGGTACCTGGGTGTGGGCAGCTTGGAGGAGGCCGGCTATGAGTACGTCGGAAACCCGACGGGCGAGGTCAAGGGCTAGACCCAGGGGCTAGGGCTGAGCGAGGCTGGCTGCAGAGTCCCGTCCCAAGCGGCGCCTCGGCTCGGGCCCGGCCATCTCGGTTGTCAGCGTCTGCTTAAGAATCGTAGTCAGGAACAGCGTTGAGACGAGGAGGTCGGAGTGCCGGTCGTTGACTTACACACGCACATAACGCCAGAGGGCTTCAAGCAGGCGATCCGCGACCACGGTGAGTGGCACGGGCTGAAGGCGAAGGTCGGAGAGCTGCAGTTCCCCGGATTCCGCCTCAGCGTCGAGGAGCGGCTGGTCCAGATGGCGGATTGGGGCGTCGACGCCCAGGCCCTGTCGCCCAACGTCGGCTTCTTTCAGTACGACAACGATCTCGAGGTCACCAAGGCCATCGCGCGCGAGTGCAACGACGAGATCGCTGACATCGTGGCTGAGCACCCGGGCGTGTTCATCGGCATGGGCACCGTGCCCATGCAGGACATCCCAAGCGCGATCAGCGAGCTCACCCGGGTGATTCAGAGCCTGGGCTTCAAGGGCGTGATCATCGGCGATCACGTGAACGGCCAGACCTACGACGATCCCCGTTTCCTACCCTTTTTTGAGGCGGCAGAGAGCCTTGGCGCCCTCCTCTTCTTTCATCAGAGTGGGGGGACCTTGGTCAAGTCGAGGATTGCCGGCTACTACCTCGATAACTCGGTCGGCAACCTCACCGAGCGAGCCCTGACCTTTGGGGCCATCGTCTATGGCGGGGTGCTCGATCGCCACCCGGAGCTCAAATTGATGCTCGCGCACGCCGGCGGTTACGCCGCATTCGGCGCCAGCCGGATGGATAAGGCGTCGGGGGTCCTGGAGCGCGGTGCGGATGCGGGACGGGGATTCGTCCCTCCCCTTGACCATGAGGGCACCTCGACCCCGATCCACCGCGCTCCCAGCTCCTATCTGAACAGCTTCTACTACGACTGCTGCACCTTCTCTGGACCGACCCTGCGCTTTCTCATCGATCAGGTGGGGATCGACCGGGTGGTCCTGGGCACCGACTACCCCGCGCCCATGGTGCTGGACGACGCCGTGCACTGGGTCCGGGCGCTCGATTGTCTGACCGACCAGGAGAAGGACGCCATCCTCACCTCCAACCCATCGCGTCTCGCCGGCCTTTAGGCCGGCCGGACGCTGGGGCCGGACTCGCCTAACGCGATCGGTCCCTAGACCACGCCCTGCTGCTTCAGGTCCGCCAGCTCCTGGGGGGATAGACCCATCAGCTCCTGGTAGATCTGTTGGTTGTGCTCACCCAGGGCGGGCCCGGCGTGCCGCACCCGCCCAGGGGTCTCGCTCAGCCGGGGCTGCACCGCGGGCATCCGGATCGGTCCCAGCTCACGATCGTCGACCGTGATGATCGCCTCCCGGGCCGCCATGTGCGCGTCGGTGACCAGATCCCGAATGTCCCAAATCGGAGCCACCGCCACCTCGTGGTCGAGCAGGGCCTCAATGGCGTCGACCTGGGTTCGCTCGCCCACCCAGGCGCCCACGATGGCGTCGAGCTCCTCGACGTGGGCCACGCGCGATCGGTTGTCCTTAAAGCGGGGATCGGTGATCAGCTCGGGGCGACCGATGGCGTTAAAGACGCGGGCGGCGATCGACTGGGTCGAGCCGGCCAGGGCGATCCAGCGCCCGTCGGCGGTGCGATAGGTGTTGCGCGGGGCCGATGCCGTGCGGTTGCCCTGACGCTCCGGCACCAGACCGAGCTGGTCGTATTCCAAAAGGTAGGGCCCGAGCAGGTTGAAGATGGGTTCGAGCAGGCTCACATCCAGGACCTGGCCCCGGCCGCGGCCGCGGGCGTCGCGCTGGTAGAGGCAGATCATGGCCCCGACCGTTGCGTAGAGGGCGGCGATCCCGTCGGCGAGGGCAAACGGGGGCAGCGTGGGGGGGCCGTCGGGCTCGCCGGTGACGTGCGCGAACCCGCTCATGGCCTCTGCCAGTGTGCCGAAGCCGGCACGCTGCCGATAGGGCCCGACCTGGCCGAAGCCGGAAACCCTGATCATGATCAGTCCCGGGCAGATGCTCCGCAGGCTTTCAAAATCAAGGCCCCACTTCTCGAGCGTTCCGGGCCGGAAGCTCTCGATCAGGATGTCGCACGAGGTGGTCTTGAGCAGGCGGCGGAACAGTTCCTGCCCGCCTTGGCTGCTGAGGCTCAGCGTGATCGATTTCTTGTTTCGCGAATACAGCTTGGAGTGAATCGACGCGCCGTCCTTCTGGCGCCCGAAACTGCGTATCTGATCCCCCCCGACGGGGTTCTCGACCTTTATCACCTCGGCTCCAAAATCGCCCAGGAGCATGCCGATGCTCGGTCCGGCGATCACCTGCCCGCAGTCGATGACGGTGACTCCCTGCAGGGGCAGCTCGGGCTGGCTCAAGCCTCCCCGCCGCTCCCCGCCGGGCGGCGTCGCACGGCTCCGTCGGGCGCTGTGAACTCAGCCATAAACTGCGTGATCGAGAACCGCCATGTCGTGCCCGGGCAGCACGTTTGCGCCCAGGCGGCGGACCAATTCGTGTGAGCGGTACCAGCTCGCCAGATCGACCGTAGGGCCCGACGGGCAGGCGTCGTGGAGGTTCTCGAACAGGTCGTACTGGTCGCCCGCGATGAGCTGGGGACCGTCGGCGGTGGTCACCAGCACGCTCTGGTGACCGGGACTGTGCCCTGGGGTCGGGATCAGGGTCACACCGGGCACCAGTTCCATGGTGCCATCCACGCCTCGCATTCGCGTCAGTTCACTCAGGAACGGTGGCCGGGTCTCGAATTCGTACACGAGGTGATCACAGGGCAGCGGGAAGACGCTGTACCGGATCTCGCTCTCCTGGACCCAGAGGTCGGCGTTGGGCAGGAGCGCGTTGCGGTAGCAGTGGTCCCAGTGCAGGTGGGTTAGAATCACGGTCCGGATCTGGGCCGGGTCGTAGCCGCGGGCCGCGAGCTGCTCTGCCAGCCCCTGCCGCTCCTCCAGCTTGACCGAGTGCACCGATCGGGTCAGCTCGGCCGACCCCGGACCGGTGTCGATCACGATCGGGTCTCCGCCCCCCTCCAAGAGCCAGGAGAAGCACGCCAGATCAACGGTCTTTCCGGTTCCGCGGCGGAAGGTGATGGATTCCTTGGGTCGATCTCGAAGTACCCCCACGCACAGGGGCACGATGCGCCACGCCATCAGCGGGCGACCAGCTCGCGGCCCGGCTTACGCTTGCGCTCAGCCCTGAGGGCGGCGGTGTAACGCATGTATTCCTCCTCCAGATTGAGCCGGGGGCGAGACAGATACTTGTCCTTCAGTTCCTGTCGGCGGTGTTCGATGTCCGCCTCCATCTCCTCGGGCGAGGGCAGCGCGCAGCGTCCGGCCTCCAGGTCGGCGACCCACTGCGCCTGATTCTCGAAGACGGGATTGAGGCCGGAGTCGAGATTGAAGTAACCGACGAAGTACAGGCCTCGCCACTGGACCGGAACCACTCGCTTGTAGAGCGGCAGCCGGGTGTCGTCGAAGTCCAATAGCCCGGGTTTGAAGTAGGGGAAGCGGACCGTGTAGCCGGTGGCGGCGATCAGGCAGTCGAACTCTTCAGCGCTGCCGTCGGCGAACGTTACTCGCGCGCCGTCGAGGGCCACGATGCCGGGCTTGACCTCGATCCGGCGGTACTTGACATGGGAGAGGAAGAACTGGTTGCTGGTGGGGTGCGTCCTCTTCTCCGGCGGCGATATGCCGTATTGGGACATGGAGCCGAAGATCATCCAGACGATGAGCCGGCTCACGGTCTTGTAGAGCCAGGTCGACATCCGCGGCGGCACCAGGGGCCATTGGAACAGGGTGCGGAGCCGGGTCAACGGAAATCCGAACGCCCACTTGGGCCAGATCAGGGTTCCGGTCCGGCTCGCGACCACGACGCGATCGGCCAGCATGGCGACGTCGCAGGCGATGTCGCAGGCCGAGTTGCCGATACCGATGATGCAGATCCTCTTGCCGGCGTAGGCGGTGGGCTCGCGGTATTGCGCGGCGTGGATGTAGGAGCCGGAGAAGGCGCCTGGCAGCTCTGGCCAGCGGGCATCGTTGAGATGCCCGGTCGCTATCACCACCGCGTCGAACTCCTCCACCTGGCCGCCCTCGACGGTGATCTGCCAGCCTTCCGCATCGCGCGGGGAGACGTCTGTGACCCGGGTCCGGAATCGGATCCGGGAGCGGACGTCGAACGTATCGGCGTAGCGGTCGAGGAAGGCCCGCATCTCGGTGTGATGGGGGTAGTCGGAGGTTCCGGGCGCAAACGCGAAGTCGGACAGCCGGGCCACGCCGATGTCGGTGTTGATGTGCAGGTTGCGATAAGCAACGCTGGCCCCGGTGTCGTTCTCATAGACCCACATGCCCCCGGCCTGGCTCCCCGCCTCGAACACCACGACCTCGAATCCAGCCTCGATCAGGGTCTTGGCGCTGATCAGTCCGGCGGCCCCGGCGCCGACCACGGCGATGCGCTTGTTCTCAGCGGACAAGCCGAATACTCCGTAAAGGGGTGCGGTTCAAGCGATCGAGCCGCTCTTGGTTGTGAGCCTCATCCTGCAGCCCTGCCCGACGGCCCCGACCAGAGGCGAGGCCCGGATCTAAAACCACGCGACGCATGATATCGCACGGTACCCTGACCTCCCGGCAGGCGGTCGCGGCCCAGGAGCCAGGAGCCCACCCAGCTCGAGGATCGCTAGCCGATGCCACCACGGCCCCCGTTTCCCCCGGAACTCTGGGGTCGGCCTGAGCTCAGCCCGGCCCGCCCTGGGCCCAGGGGTCGAGACCGGGTCTGCGACCGCGCCGCATGCGTCGCCCGACTCAGGGGAGGGATCAGATCGATGCCAGGTGCTCCCCGCAGCGGGCGACGTCCAGGTATCCGGGCAGGGCTGCCAGCTGGTCTTGAAGGCCGGGTGAGGCGAGGACTCGAAGTAGCGCGCGGACCTCGGTGGTGTCGATCAGGGGTCTTGAGACGGCGAGCAGGAAGCGCTCCTCTGCCAGGGGGACAAATCCCAGCCCGTAGGCCCGTGCCGAGGGTTCGGTGGTGACGCCGACGTCGCCCAGACCTGAGGCCAGGGCCGCCGCCACCAGCAGGTGACCGCCGGCGGCGGTGTCAAATCCGCTCACGTCAGCCCCGTCCAGGCCGTGCCTTCGCATCTCCTGCTCGACCAGCTCGCGCGCCTCCGACCCCGCCTCGCGGTTGACCAGCCGGAGGCGCCGAGCGGACACCTCGTCCAGGCCCGAGGCCTCAACGCCTGCGCGCAGGCCCAAGCCCTCCTGCCAGGAGGCGAAGGCGATCACCTCCGCCCCCCTGGCCGCCAGGGCGGCTGAGGCGCGCTCGGATATGCCCTGCCCGCGGCCCTGGGCAACGTGAAAGCCAGCCGCGTGGACCAAGCCCGCAGCCGCCAGGGCCAGCGCCTCACGGTTTCCGCAGGGCCACCAGCTGAGCGCCAACGGGGGCTCGAGCTGGCCCAGTGGCCCGGCCAGTAGCGGCAGCGCGGGATCGCAGCCGGCGATCAGCAGGGTTGGCCGCAGGGGCCCGGTGGGTCTGACCTCCCAGGCCCCGGGGTTGTGTTCCTGGGGCTGCACGAGGACGCCACCGGCGGGCGCGAATCCGGCTCGAAGGGCGCTGCTGCCGGTCAGCGGCAGCGCGACCAGATTTGCTCCCACCTGGCCCAGATCGACACGCTCGGCGGCGCTCGGCGGCGCCTTGGTCAATGGAATGGCGGCGAGGGTCGAGAGCGTCGACGTGGGACCGAAGAGGTCTTCAACCCTCAGGCCGAGGGCGCGCGAGAGAGCCAGGGCCACTCTCAGGGAGGGGTCCCAGCGGCCTGACTCGACGCCGGCCACCGCCTGCCGGGTGACCCCGGCCGCCCGGGCTAGGTCGTGTTGGGACAGGCGCAGGGCCAGGCGCGCGAGGCGCAGCCGGGTGCCGTCGCGACCCGCCGGCGGCGCGCCTCCCGCAGGTTCCGGTGATCTGGTCATGGCTCCTGCGGGCGAGAGCTGAGATGGGCCTGGCCGTCCGGCCCGAACAGCGGTGGATCGATCGCGGTCAGGTGCAGAGTGGTGCCCGGGCGGGGGGCGGCATCATCCATCCGGCAGGTCACCTGGGCGGCTCCCACGCTCACGTCCACCTCCCAGTGGAGACCGAGCGCCCGGCTCGCCGCCACCTGACCCACGAACACGTGGCCCAGAGCGGGATGCGCGCCCAGGCGCACCCGATCGGGGTGCACACCGGCGCTCAGCGCCGCGCCGCCCGTGCCGTCGCCAGCGGCCAGGGGGACGAAGCCGCGGTAGCCCACGAGCTCGGCCACGCGCCGGGAGAGGGGATGGCGCACGAGTTCGGACGGCTCGCCCATCTGGAGCAACCGTCCGCGGTCGAACACGCCCAGGACGTCGGCGAAGGCCTGGGCCTCGCCAAGCTCGTGGGCGACCAATATGGCGGGAACGCCTCGCCCGCGCACCTCCGCTCGCACCAGCGCGGTGAGCTCACGGCGGAGCGAATGGTCCAGGCCATCGTAGGGCTCGTCGAGCAGGAGCACCCGATGGTGGGCGAGCAACGTTCGGGCCAGGGCCACCCGCTGGGCCTGACCTCCCGAGAGGTCCCGCGGAGCGGCCTTGAGCAGCGCTCCCAGGCCGAGTTGGTCGACCAGCCGCTGGACCTCGGTATCGTCTCGGCGAGCCCGGGCATAGGTGAGATTCTGGCTCACGTTCAAGTGCGGGAACAGGCCCGGGTCCTGGCGCAGGAGGCCCACGGTGCGCCTCCAGACCGGGAGTCCGGGTGGACCCGAGGCTGCCGGGTTTGAGGTCAGTCGGCGGCCGTCCAACTCGACCCGGCCCCCAAGGGGGTCGATCAGGCCAGCGATGGCCTCGAGGATGGTGGTCTTCCCGGCCCCCGAGGGACCGAACAGGGCGAGGCATTCGCCGTCCTCAACCCGAAAGCGGGCCGAGACGGGAAACTCACGGCGAGCGACGGTGACGTCAACCTCGAGCACGCCGACTCCAACCGTAGGCCAGCAGGGGCAGGGGCAGCGCGACGACGAGCAGGACGAGCGCGAATGGGAGGGCCGCGGGTAACCCGGACTGGTCGAGGGTGGTCCAGACCTGAAGGGGCAGGCCGTAGGGGTGGTAGGCGATGATTATCACGGCCCCGAATGCCCCCACGGCCCGGGCCCAGGCTGTCGCCAGGGCCATGGCCAAGCCCGGTGCGGCCAGGGGCAGCGTGATCCGGCGCAGGGCTCGCCACGGGGGGTCGCCCAGGAGCGCAGCCTGCTGCTCCAGCCGCGGCTCGACGGCGGCGACCGCCGCCTGTGCGCCGAGCACGTAATACGGCGCCGCCTCGTAGACCTCGGCCACCACCAGAGCCAAAAAAGTGTTGGTGGCCGACGCTCCCACGCCGGACAGAAGGTGCCCAAGCGGCGTCAGCGGACCGACCATGAAGACCAGGAGCAGCCCGATCACGAGCGGTGGCATCTGCAGCATTACGAGCAGGCCCCCCTCAATTAGGCGCCCCAGCGGCACCTGATCGCGCGCCAGCAGGTAACCGAGCGGACTGCCCAGAATGACCAGCAAGGCCAATGTCACGACCCCCGCCTCGAGTGAGGTGGCCAGGGGCTGCAGGGCCCCCGGCGCGCCGAGTGCACGTCCCAGGGTGCCGAACGACAGGTGGGTCAGGAGTGTCCAGAGCGGGCCCAGGAGCACCACCCAGACCAGCACCGATCCGCCCACCAGGCTCCACCTGGGCAGGGTGGCCCCGCCCCAGGCGCCGCGAGTCGCACTAGCTGGGTATCTCGTGTCTCACCTCCGCCGGCACCCTGGCCCCATCGCCGAACAGCGCCGGCGTCAGAAGCTGGTACCCGGCCGCCTTGAACGAGGCGCGAGCGGCGGGCGATAACAGATAGGCGACAAAGGCGGCGGCCGCCGCCGCGTCGGTGCCGGTCAGCTGGGTCACGTCCACGACGAGTGGAGCACCATGGACAGTGGTCCCGTTGCTCAGTCTCAGGCTGGCCCCCGCATAGGCGGCGGCCGCCGCCGGATTGCCGAAGTTCAGCGTCGCGGGCAGGGCGATGTAGGGCAGGTGGAGCTGGACCGCCTGGGAGAGATACGCGCTGGCCGCGTCCAGCTGGCCGGCCTGCAGCCGGGCCTCGAGCGCCGTCTCCTCGAACACCTGGGCCGGATTGTCGAGCGCGCCCAGGATCCTGGTCACACTGCCGGCGGGCAGTTGAAGGGACGATTGGGCCAGCTCCACCATCTCGTAGAAGGCCTGGCCCTGGGGATCTGTGTCGGGGTTGGTGCGGCCGAGCATGAAGCCGCGCTGGGCCAGGACTGAGAACAGGTCGGCCAGGGGGCGTTGGCCGTGGGCCACGGCCGAAAGCACGGGCGCGAATCGACTTTGGGGGTTGTAGACGACCACGATCGGGCTGGATGCGATCTGCACGTACCAGCGGGTGAGCTTGGGCTCGAGCTGCGTGATCGGCGCAGGCCCCACGCTGGCGAAAACGTTGGGTGCGATCTCCCCAGATTCGATCTCCCGGGCGAGCGCGAATGAGCCTGCGCCCCGACCCCGATAGGCATAGCCGGAGCGGGCGGAGAAATTCGGTCCCAGCTTGCTCTCCATCAGCAGCTGCAGCGACCCGGCGTAGGCGACGTCCGCGGTGCCGGACCTGCGCGCCGCGCTCGCACCCGCCACCACCCTGGCGCCGTGCGCTGCCGGCCCGCACCCGGCGATCGTCATGGTCACCCAGAGGCAGGCCAACCCACCGCTGCCCAGCCTGGCACCCCAACCCATAGCGAGAAAGCATAACTTGCGTGGCGCAAGCCAGGCATTCCTGCGTCGCAGTTCACTCCGGGGCCGCCAGCGGGGGTTTGTTGTTCGGCCTTGGTCTTACAACCCTGGGTCGGCGCCGCATCCGGGAGATCGGCCCTCGGACCCGTCAAGCCCCCCGCCCGCGCCTCCTGCTCCCGGAATCAATCTCGACGCTGGAAGGCGGCCCAGGTAAAGGCCTGGCAGCCTCCGTCCGGTGTGGCGTGCTGCTCGGTCCAGGCGTTCAGGGGCGCAAATCCAGGACCGAGCTCGGCGGCCAGTCCGGCCGCATCGAAGCGCGCCACCGGCAGACCCGAGCATTGGCTCGGGCCATCCGGCGCGAAGACGCCCAAGATCAGCCGGCCGCCTTTGCCGAGGCCGCGCTCGAGCGCCTCGACGTAACGGGCCCGACTCCGCGGATCGACCAGGAAGTGGAACACCGCCCGGTCGTGCCAGAGCTGATAGGACCGCGCGGGGGACCAGAGCAGGACATCCTGGCGCAGCCAATTCACCCGGGGTGCCAGCGGACCGAGCTGCGCCTGCGACATCTCGAGCGCCGCCGGTGAGACGTCGAGAACGGTGAGGTCCTGGAACCCCTGATCTAAGAGCGCCGCCGCCAACCAGGAGGCGCCCCCACCGACGTCCACGATCGCGGCGTCGGGGCTCGGAGCCAGTGACCTGATGATCTCGAGCGACATCGAAGGAGTGCTCTGATACCAGCTGACCTGGGTGGCTCCGCGAGCGTAAACCCGGTCCCAGTGCGCGGCCGTCGCCGAGGATGGGATTGGGCTGGGCTCTGTGTTCACGCTGACATTGTCTTCCTCCCCAGGCGGCCCTGCCGCCGCCGCAGAGCTTGGTCCGGCGACATCCCTCACCCTGATCCGCCTCCGGCCTTTAAGGCCCGTCGATCTGGCACGGCGCCCGTCGTGGTGGCATGCTCTTGCCGTGGACCTCGAACTCAGCGGGCGGCGGGCGGTCGTGACCGGCGGCAGCCGCGGGATCGGCCGGGCGGTGGCCCGGCAACTCGCCGCCGAGGGGGCTCGGGTGATCATCGTCGCCCGCGACCCGGATGCGCTGGCCGCTTCGGCGGCGGAGGTGGGAGCGGAGGCCTGGATCCAGTGCGACACGGCCAAGGACGAGGACGTGCGCGCGATGGCGATCCAGGCGGTTCACAAACTGGGCGAAATCGACATTCTGGTCAACTGCGCCGCGTCTCCTGGGGGCCAGTCGACGCCACCCAAGCTGGCCCAGATCACCGACGAGAACGTCTGGCCCGACTTCAACGTCAAGGTCATGGGCTACCTGCGCTGCATCCGTGAGCTGAGCGTCCACATGCCCGCCGGTGGCCGCATCGTCAACGTCTCGGGTCTGGCCGCGCGCTCCACCGGTGCCACCGTGGGTTCGATGCGCAACGTCGCGGTCGCCGCCATGACCAAGAATCTGGCCGACGAATTGGCGCCCCGGCAGATCGCGGTCGTGTGCGTGCATCCGGGTCTGGTTCGCACCGAGAAGACCCCGGCGGTCCTCCGGTGGCGTGCCCAGAGCTTGGGAATCACCGAGGAGGAGGCGGAATCGCGTATGGCCCGAGCCAATCTTACGGGCCGCATCATCGGCGCTGACGAGGTGGCCACGGTGATCGCGTTTCTCGCCTCCCCCCGGGCACGGGCCATCAACGGCGATGCGATCGCCGCCGGGGGAGGTGCCCCGGGCGCGATCCATTACTGAGCTGGAGGGCCGATTTTCAGTTCGAGCCTGACCCATGCCTCCGCCCCGGGCCGGGCGTAAGCGCGAATGCGATGCTCATCGCATGCCTGGCTTTTCGACACCCAATCCCGTGACGCAAACCGCGGCCGCGGCGCCGAGGGAGGCGAGGGCCCCGACTTCGAGTCCGTGCTCGCGCTCGAGACCGACTGCTGGGACGTCCACCAAGCGATGCAGCTACCCGAGCCTGGATTCGTTCTCCTCGACGCTCGTAGCCCCGAGCTCTTCGCCGCTGGTGACGTCCCTGGAGCGGTCAACCCACCCCATCGACCGATCAACGAGCGGAGCCTGGCGCAGTACGCGCCCGGACTGCTCCTCGTCGTCTACTGGGCCGGGCCGCACGGCAATGGGGCGGACAGGGCTGCCGCGAGGATCGCGCGGCTCGACCGCCCGGTCAAGAAGATGATCGGGGGCGTCGAGGGATGGAGGGACGAGGGCTTCAGCCTCGTAACCGGCCCACAACTCCGCTAGGCCGAAGCCCCACGCCCGGCGCCGTTAATCTCCCGGATCGCCCACGAATATGATTCGCGGCGTGCCCGCAGCCGCCTCGACCAGCTCCCCCGATGAGCCCGCCGCGCGTCTGCGGCGCGAGGTCAAGCTGCTGGGCGCGATCCTGGGCGAGGTTTTGGTCGAGAGCCGCGATCAGAGCCTGCTCGACGACGTCGAGCGTCTGCGCCAGGCAGTGATCGGGCGGCGGCGCCAGCACCGGAGCGGGGCGTCGGGCGGCCTGGACGGCGTGCTCGCCATGGTTGATCGAATGTCGCTGGGGCGAGCGGCGGAGGTCGCCCGCGCTTTCACCGTCTATTTCCAGCTCGTGAACCTGGCCGAGGAGAGGCAGCGGGTGCGCATGCTGCGCCGCCACAGCCGGCGGCCGACGCCCATCTCCGAATCCGTGCGCGCCACCTTGGAGCGCCTCCGCCGCGATCTGGGCGAGGCCGGCATCAGGCGCGAGCTGGCCGAGCTCGAGATCATTCCCGTGCTCACCGCCCACCCCACGGAGGCCCGGCGGCGCTCGGTGGTGGAGTCCCTGCATCGAGTGTCGGCCGAGCTCGAAGTGCTGGAGGACGAGCGCCTGGGCGAGGTGGCCGGCGCCGAGGCGAAGCGGCGGCTGCGCGAGGAGGTGAGCGCGCTCTGGCGCACGGCCCAGATTCGCTCCCGCCGTCCCGAGCCCGAGGACGAGGTCCGCACGATCACCGCGGTGTTCGACGAATCGCTCTTCCGGCTACTTCCCCGTTTCTATAGGCAGATCGATCGCGCGTTGCTGGGGGATGCAGACTCGGGGGCCAGGGCCCCAGGCTGGGAGCCCTTTCTGAAATGGGGAAGCTGGGTCGGAGGAGACCGCGACGGCAACCCCTTGGTCACCCACGACGTTACCGAGCACGCCATGGCAATCCAATTCGAGCACGTCATGACCGGGCTCGAGGCGGCCTCACGCCGGGTCGGTCGCGCCCTCAGTCTGAGCGACGATACGACCCCCCCCAGCCCGGAGCTGGCGTCGGCGCTGCGGCGCACGGGTGCTGTCCTCAAGACGGCTTCCGCCCGAATCGAGCGCATCGCCCCCGGCCAGAGCCACCGGCAGTTCCTGGTCCTGGCGTCCGAGCGGCTGGCGGCGACCCGCCGGGCACGTCGAGCAGCATACGGGGCGGCGAGCGAATTTCTGGCTGACCTGTTCCTGCTCCAGGACTCATTGGCGCGGGCGGGCGCCGCCCGACTCGCCTATGGCGAGGTCCAGCACCTGATCTGGCAGGTCCAGACCTTCGGCTTCCACCTCGCCTCGCTCGAGATACGGCAACACTCAGGCGTACACCGCCAGGCGCTGCGCGAGCTGCTGCCGGGGACAAAGTTGGACGCCGCCGGGCTCGACCGTCTGGGACTGAAGGCTCTCCCCCTTTCCCCCGACACCCAGACCACAGCCGCCACCGCCGAGACACTGGCCGTGTTCAAGAGCATGGCCAGGATCCAGGCCCGGCTTGGCCCGGAGGCCTGCAGGAGATACGTGGTCAGCTTCACCCAGAGCGCGGCGGACATTGTCGCCGTCTTCGCCCTGGCCCGCCTGGCCGTGGCCGATCAGGAGCTCGTGCTCGACGCGGTGCCCCTGTTTGAGTCGGCTCAGGATCTGGCGCGGGCCCCCCAGATCCTGGACCAGTTGCTCGCGCTACCAGGCTTTGCTGCGCGACTCAACGCCCGAGATCGCCGGTTCGAGGTCATGCTCGGCTATTCCGACGCGACCAAGGAGTCCGGGTACCTGGCGGCGAATTTGGACCTCTACGGCGCTCAGGCCGCCCTTTGGGTTTGGGCCCAACGCAACCAGGTGCAGCTGACCTTCTTTCACGGCCGCGGCGGGGCCATCGGGCGTGGTGGGGGCCCGGCGGGGCGCGCGGTCCGAGCTCAGGCGTCAGGCTCCATCTCCGGCCGCCTCAAGGTCACCGAACAGGGAGAGGTCATCTTTGCCCGCTATCGCGACCTGGAGATAGGCCAGCGCCATCTGGAGCAACTCACGAGCGCCGTCCTGGAGGCCTCGACGCCTGAGCACCAGGGCCGCCTCAAGCTCGCCGAGCGGCGCTATCAGAAGGAGTCGGATCTGATGGCGAGCGTCTCTCGGGCGGCTTACCGAGGTCTGCTCGAATCCCCGGGATTCGCCGAGTTTGTGTCCAGGGTCAGTCCTCTGGACGAGATCACCGCGCTTCCAATCGGGTCGCGACCGGCTCGGCGTGCGGCGCCCGGGCGCCGGATCGAAGACCTCCGCGCCATCCCGTTCGTGTTCGCCTGGA
Source organism: Nitrosotalea sp. (assembly GCA_035534295.1). Taxonomy (GTDB): domain Bacteria; phylum Chloroflexota; class Dormibacteria; order Dormibacterales; family Dormibacteraceae; genus DATKQJ01. The sequence continues at coordinate 25,028 of DATLSE010000052.1, read as the reverse complement.
CCCAGAACCGCTGCAACCTGACCGGTTGGTTCGGGCTGGGCAGCGCGCTCGACGCCGTGCAGGCCAAGTATGGGATCGAGCATCTGCGCCGGATGCGGGCGGAATGGCCCCTGTTCTCATCCCTTCTGGACAACGCGGAGATGAGCCTGGCCAAGGCGGACCCGACGATCGCCGGGCTCTACCTCGATCTGGGCGGCAGGCCCGAACTGACGGCCAGCCTGGGGCGAGAGTTTCAGCTCACGCGCCAGCTCCTGCTGGCGGTCCTGGAGCAGGAACGCCTGCTCGGCGGTCACCCGGTTCTGCGCTCGGCGGTCGATCTGCGCAACCCATACGTGGACGCGCTCTCCCTCCTGCAGCTGCGCTTCCTGCGCGGGTACCGCTCCGAAAACGCCTCGGGAGCGGCGCGCGACCACCTGCTCCAACTCGTGCTGCTCACCGTCAACGGGGTGGCTGCGGGGCTCCAGAACACCGGCTGAGCCCCGGGCGCGACCGCCCGGCTGCGAGATCGGTTCCAAAGCCCGTGCACGCGCGATCGGATGAATTCGCCAGGGCCCGCTCCGGCTCGCCGCTCCAGCCCCTCATAAAGCTCAGGGCAAAGGCTGCCGGGAGCGGGATCCGCCGCCGCTGAGGCCTGTTTGCGGGTCTGAACAAATCGGTCCCGCACCGTGGGGACCCCCATCTTCCCTGACCGGGGGGCCGCGCCCACCCGGAGCGGATTTAGCCCTGCCAGCGGGCCTAAGCTGCCCTAGATGACACTCGATGCGGACGTCGTCGTCGTCGGCGGTGGCCCCGTGGGCTCCGCCCTGGCCCTGATGACGGCCCGTTCGGGATTTCGAACCATCTTGCTCGACCGCAAGCTTTTCCCACGCGATAAGGCGTGTGGCGAGGGTCTGATGCCGGCTGGGGCCAGGGTGGTAGAGGAACTGGACATTTGCCTGGACAGCTTTCCCGCAATCCTTGGCGTCACCTACCAGCTGGTGGGCAGCGGTCGGGTCGAGGGCACCTTCGGGGCAGGACCAAGCGGACGGGGGGTCAGGCGGATCCGGTTCGATCATCTGCTGATGGGCTCGGCCGCGTCCGAACCCGGGGTCGATGTGCTCCTCGGGTGCGAGGCTAAAGGCGCAACCAGGGTGGACTCCGCCGTCGTCGTGTCCACCACGCAGGGCCCGCTCCGAACCCGACATCTGGTCGGGGCCGACGGTCAGCGATCGCAGGTGGCGAGCTGGATGGGATGGGCGCGAGCCCCCAGACCACCCTTCCGCTACGCCCTGGCCGGACACCTGCAGATGCCCGACCACGGGATCGACCGGGTGGTGGTGACCCTGCACGACGGGTGCGAGACCTACCTCGCTCCGGTCGCGCCCGACGAGTTGCTTTTCGCCCTCCTGGGTCCTAAATCGGCCCTGCGCGGCGCGCACGAATCGGTCCGCGCGAGCTATCTGCGACGGCTGGCAGACGCCCATCCGGAGCTGTCATCGGCTCATCTGGGCTCGATCAATGGTGCCGGACCCTTCTGTACCCGCCCGGCATTGGTGGCCGGAGATCGGGTCTTCCTGGTCGGGGACGCCGCCGGCTTCGTGGATCCGCTGACCGGGGACGGAATGAGTGCAGGACTTGTCGCCGCGAAGCGCCTGGCGTACATGCTGGCCCAGCGCGGGCCACGGCCCGAGGCGGACTACCGACACTGGGAGCGGACGCAGTGGCGGCGCCGGCTTTGGATGGGCCGGCTCGCCCTCACCCTGACCACGTCGCCGGGCGCAGCCCGGCGCGCGATGCGGGGGTTGATGAAGCGGCCCCAGACCCTCGATCGCCTGCTGGAGGTCAACCAGGGCAGCCGCAGCCTGGCCGCAGTCTCGATTCGAGATTGGGTCGCCCTGGGAGGAATCTGACCTGAGCGCAAGCCCCTCCATCCTCGCCGTGGCCACCGAGCTGCCCTCCAACCGGATCGAGCCGACGGAGGCGCTGGCGGAATTGCGCCAATTCTGGCCCGAACTCGATCGCTTGGATCAGGCGTCGGCCGGTCTGGGCACGCGCTATACCTGCGAGCCGCTGCCGCGCCTGTTGCGCACGCGCGGGCTGACTCGGCTTCGGGCCGACTATCTGGAGCACGCGCGCGAGCTGGCCCGAGCCGCCGCCGTTCGCGCCTTGGCTCGGGCCGATCTCAAGGGCTCTGATGTGGACCTGATCGTCACCGTTTCCTGCACCGGATACCTGGTGCCTTCCCTGGACGTGCATCTGGCCCCGTTGCTCGGGTTGCGCCCCGATGTGATCCGGGTCCCGCTCACCGAGCTGGGGTGCTCGGGAGGCGCGGCGGGCCTGGCGCTGGCCAGCCGCCATCTGCTCGCGTTTCCAGACCAGGTGGCCCTGGTCCTGGCGGTGGAACTGCCTTCGCTCAGCTTCCAGGCCTCTGACCGCTCGCTGGACAACCTGACCGCGTCCCTGGTTTTTGGTGACGGAGCTGGGGCGGCGGTGTTGAGCGGCCGCTCGGACCGCCCCGGGGGCCGGCTTGAGGTAAAGCGCAGCGCCTCTCACCTCGTCCCGGGGAGCGCTCACCTCTTGGGATTCGACCTCCTTGACGAGGGCTTCAAGGTCGTCCTGGATCGGCGCCTGGCCCGCGTCATCCGGGCCGAGTTGCCGAGGGTTCTGGACCGGTTTCGTGCCTCTGACGACCTCCACGAGTCGCAATTCTTTGTCGCCCATGCCGGAGGTCTGCGCATCCTGGACGCGGTCGAGGCGGCGCTCGAGCTACCGCGTTCTGTGCTGGAGCTCTCCCGCGAGGTGTTCGGCTCTGTCGGCAACACCTCCTCGGCGTCCATCTTCTTTGCTCTCGAGAGGCTGATGGCGAGCCTGGGTGATGAACCCCGCCAGGGCTGGGGAATCAGCCTTGGACCGGGGGTCAGCATCGAGCTGATGCAGCTGGCCTGGATCGCCTAAAACACGCGCGGTATGAAGCGCGAACGCTGGGCGAAGATCTCCTGGTAGGCCGAGCTGCGCTGCAGGAGTTGTTCCTCGGCTCGAATGCGATGCCAGAGGAGGAACGCATTCAGGGTTGACAGCGCCAGAGCGCTGACTCGGGCTCCCGCCACCATGGGCAGGGCGGCGAACTCGGCGATCACGGCCAGATAGTTGGGATGCCGGATTAAGGCGTAGGGTCCCCGCGCCACCGGTTGCAGACTCAAAGGCACCGCCGCGCGCACGTTCCACTCTGGGCCCAGACTGCGGATGCTCCAGATCCGAAGGCCGCCGGCCGCCAGGAGCAGGGCCGCCCAGGGCAGGCGCGGTCGCACCGATGGCCGGCCGGATACCTCGAGCAGCGGCAGCGTCAGGAGTCCGACGTGGGCCGCGACCATGATGGGATAGGACTTGGGAGCGGCCTGGGTGCCGCCGCGGGCGATCTCGTGGGCGCGGGATAAACGCAATTCGACCAGACGCTGCACCGCCATCAGGGCGACGACGCCCACGTACCACGGTGGCGGCCGCAACCATCGGGCATTGGGGCCCCGTTGCGGCATCCCCGTGGTGTTCTTGGCCGTGGATCTGCCCCTGGGAGCAACCGCCTCAAAAGAGCGGGGACTACGCGGCACGATCGGATGGCGGGCAGGCTCGGAAGCGCTCGAGGCCGGAGCCGGCCACCGCTCTGGAGATCTCTTCATCGTCATTCATCGCACCGCCTATATCGATACCACAGGTCTGTCGGCCCGTGACGCCAGGGGACGGCGCGAGCCACCGCCGGGCTCTGATCCGTGCCGGTGGCGGACGCGGCCGCGGCCAGTACCCCTGGTCCGGCGCATACTGGATGAAGATTCGAGAGCCGAGAGGCAGGGTCCGGCGCGGAAAGCGGTTATGGAGCCTGTTTCCCTCCCTCCCTCACTATGGCTGCTAAGGCCGCGGCGCAGGCGTGTGCGCTTGCCTTGAGGGGGTCGGAAAGTTATGGTCCTATCGCCGTCACGGTCACCGGTGGCCGTGCGTCGTCACAGCGTCGTCGTCGTCGACGATCGCATCGAGGTGCGTGAACTCCTCGAGCTCCGTCTCTCGATGGTTCCGGGCCTCAAGGTTATCGGCCAAGCCGAAAACGGCAACCATGCGATCAAGATCGCGCGCGATCTGCAACCGGATCTGATGACGCTCGATCTGATGATGCCGGTGATGGGCGGGGCCGAGGCGATCCCGCTCTTGCGCGCGGTCGCACCGCACATGCGCATCGTGGTCTACACGGCCGACCCTGGCACCGCCGATCTGACCAAGGGCGCCCGCCCCGACGCCATCGTGAGCAAGGGGGTCAATCTTTCGGACCTGGTCGATGTTGTCGTAGGCGTGCTGGCTGAGGGACCGGAAGATCTTCTGAAGATCGACCTCGGGCGGATCCCGGTGCACGTGGCGATCGAGGCCTTCGACAGCTGGGTGGGTCTTTACGCGCGCGTCCGCGAGGCGCTGGCGACCAAGGGCGACGAGAGCACGGACCTTCTCGGGAACAATCCGGTGGAGCCGGCCGATCTGCTCTGTTTGATGGGCGTGTTCATGCAGCTGGGCCACCCTCTGATGAGCGCCAGCTCCAAAAAGGAGAAGGCGGTCGAACTCACCTTCTTCGTCAGACGGGGAACTGGCGTGGCAGCCAGGAGGGCACTGCTGGCCCTGGGTGGAAACGGAACCTTGCGCGCCTTCAACCGGGTCTGGTCGCACAAGCCCTCCAAGGCGGCTGAAGCGGCCCTCGATCTGGTCGACCAGCGCTTGGTGGACCAGCTCCCGACTGCCTGACCAGGCTCCGCATCCGCGTGCGCGCATGGCGCTGCGGTCTTGGGGCGCCTCAGCGAGCGGATGGGCGGGAGCGGTCGGTCGCAGCTGTGACCTCATTCAATCTCCCCGTCTCGACGTCGTAGACGAAACCGCGCACGTCTGTCTTTCGCGGGATGAACGGGCTGTTCAGGATCCGGCTGATCGATTGACGCAGGTCTGATTCGACGTCGGTGAAGGCCCTGAGCGCGAAGGGTGGGCGAACGCCCGCTTCGGCCTCGATCTGGCTTGAGAGTTCGTCGTCTGTGAAGCTGACCATTCCGCAGTCGGTGTGGTGGATGAGGATGATCTCGTTTGTGCCCAGCAGGCGTTGCGAGATGATCAGGGACCGGATCGCATCGTCGGTTGCCGTTCCCCCGGCGTTGCGGATGACGTGGGCCTCCCCCTCCTCCAAGCCGAGAACCTTGTGCACGTCGAGGCGTGCATCCATGCATGCCAGCACGGCGAGCCTTTTGCTCGGGGCTCCCCGCAGGCCGCTCTTGTTGAAGGTGGCGGCGTAATCCTCGTTGTTCTTGACCAGCTGATCGGTAACGCTCATGGGGTCCAACTCAAAATGGGATCCGATCGCGCATCTGGCTCGGTACCGATGCGCCGCCTGGCGCTTCCTCAGGCCCGGTGGCTCGCTCTCCGATCGGTGCCTTGTCGATGGTGCTGGCCTCAGTTGGCGATGCCGCAGCGCATCTAAGGCGGCTCCCGACCTCGGCTGGGAGCGGTCGGGGCCCCGTATTCCCACGCGCCGCCCGGCCACAGTTGACGACCCCCGCGCGCTCTCGCAGGCGCGCATCACCCGTCATATCCAAAAAGGTTAGCGCCTGCGTCGCTCTCGCCATCGCTGTGGATGGCTCCCGAGATCGCCAGCGCGGTTGGCGCCGGGACCCGAGCTAAACGGAGATCCGTCTCCCCTGGCGCATAACGAGGTACGCCGCCGCCAGGCCTGCCAAGCCGAGGACGATGAGATAGGTCAGGCTCCAAGGCCTCGGCATCGATAGGTAGGGCGTTCCGAAGGCGTCGAAGAGGGAAGGCCGAGAGGTCCAGCTTGGCCACGTAAGAAGTCCGGCGATGGTGGTCAGGAAGAAGCTCGCGATCAGCAAACCTGCCGTGATACCGGTTGCGACTCCGCTGCGCCAGTAGGCCGTGGTGACCAGGCCGATTCCGCCGATGCCAAAGCTCAGAACCACGACGTCGAACACCGTGCGCGCCAGGCCGGCGGTGCTGGTCGAATAGCCGCCTACGGTCGCGCCCGACCACGCTCCCGCTGCCGCCGCCAACCCGATCAGAGTCGACATGGCGACGAGGGCGACTGCGCGCTCCACCAGAAACCGCTCCATCGAGACCGGGAAGCTGAGCACGACATCGGTGCGATGCTGCGAGGCGTCGTCCGCCCAACGACCCACCTGGGTCACCACGAATGCCGCTGCCAGGACCGGCGTGAACGACATCAGCGCGGAAAGCAGCTGGTCTGAACTGAATAGGCCGGGGTGGGTCTGCATGACGCGCTTGAGCGTGGTGTCGCTGGTCAGCACCCTGGTCACCTCCGGCACCAACGAAGCCTCCAGAGCCGTGAACGCTCCGATGCCGAGCATCCATGAAGTGATCGCAACCGGTTGCTCGGCGATCCAATTCAACCAAAGCGATCGGCGCCAGAGAAGGCTGGGCGAGAATTTGCGGTTCACGACCCTCTGATGGCGAATCCGAGAAACGCTGACCCCTCCGATGTCTCGCCGTAGATAGAGGAACCATGCCGCAGCGCTGAGCGCGACGGCTGTAATGAGGATGATTGCCATCGCCGCCACATTGGGCTCGGTCTGGGGCACCAGGGTTCGGTTCTGCAGGTAGTAGAAGAACGGCGAGACGAAGCGAAGAAATGCGGCCGCGCCGAGCGAGCCGGACGTGTTGGCCACGAAGTAGGACGCAACCAGGTAGGCACTCGCGGTGGCCGCAGCGGCCCGGGCTGTTTTTAGGAACTGCGAGGCAAGAAGGGCGAAGGCGAAGCCCCACAGGGCCAGCAGGCCGGCTGCGAGGCACTGTCCAATGGCCGAGCTCTCGAGCTGCACCCCGGACAGAGCTCCGCCCACCACGGTCCCAACATAGACGCCCGCGACGATGACCCCGAGCGCGACGATGAACGCGCAGATGCGATCTCGAATAATGGCGTTGCGCGTCCGGCCGGCGGCGTACCAGAGGTCGAACAGGCCCTTGGATTCAGGGCCCCGCATGAGCTGGGCGCCCTGAATCGCGGCATAGATCGCCAGCAGAAGCACGCAGCTGCCGAAGACCTTGTAGCTGAGGTAGCCGCCGATGGTATCGAGACGGTCGGGTGGGCCGGTGAGGAACTGCACACTGAGCGCAACCGGCTCAGCTGCGGCCGCCAGCGCCTTGATCCCCCCGGCCACCGCCCTGGCCGCGGCCGCGTACGCAGGGGCCGTGATCAGGACCAGGAGGCCGAGTCCCAGGCTCCCCGCGAGCATTCCGGCCCGATGGCTTCGAATCGCCCAGGGAACGAGGCTGCGACTAGGCGGGCTGGCCATACTGCGCCAGGAAGACCTCCTCCAGGGTCAACTCGGAGGAATCGATCGACAGCACCCGGGCCGTCTGCAACGCGTCCAGGAGCGGCTGCATCGTGCCCGTAAGGGTGCACTGGACTCGATGCTCCGAGATCGCTATATCGGTTACGCCAGCGAGCGCGGCCAAACGTGCACGATCCATTTCGTTCTCCGTCCGCACGTCAATTCGGTGAATGTTGCCGGTGCGCAGATCGGCCAGGCTGCCAACTCGCCGGAGGGCTCCCTGGTAGATCACCCCGATCCGATCGCAGGTCTCCTGCACCTCAGGCAGGAGGTGCGAGGAAAGGAACACCGTCGCGCCGCGCTCGCGGCTCTCGGCGAGGAGCCTTCGGAAGGCCTGCTGCATCAGTGGATCGAGGCCGTTGGTCGGCTCGTCCAGCAGCAGAAGCTTCGGGTTGTGCATGAAGGCCTGGATCAGCCACACCTTTTGCTTGTTGCCGTGTGAGTATTCGCGGTATTTGCGATGGAGGTCGAGGTCGAAGAGTTGGGCCAGTTCTGTGACTCGCGTGGGGTCGACCTCGCCCCTCAAATGAGCCAGCAGGTCGAGAATCTGCTGGCCGGTCTGGTTTGGGTAGTCGGGCGGCTCGCCCGGTAGAAACCCGACCAGCCTCCTGAGCTTGACGCCGTCGCGTTGCGTATCCAGCCCCATGATCTGGGCGCGGCCCCGATCGGGGCGAATGAGGTCCATGAAAAGACGCAGGGTGGTCGTCTTGCCGGCCCCGTTGGGCCCGATGAACCCGAAAGCCTCGCCCACGCCAACTTCGAGATTGAGATCGAAGATCCCTCGGTTGTTGCCGTAATCCTTGGTCAGGGCGCTCGTAGAGATCGCGTACACAGCCCTAGGATGACGCGATCTTCATCGACGCACAGGGTCAGGAGTCGGATCGTGAGCGGGCCGGATGTCAGGCGCAATCGCCGCGGACTGCTTCGGGGTGCGCTCGCGCATCAGGCGCGAGGAGCTGAGGTTGACGGCTCATGGGCAAACGGCGTGGGGACCGACGATGATCCCGGCTCCATGGGCGTGGCCGGAGCCTGGCCTGGCGCTTGTCGAAGCGCCGCCCAGGGCGCGCGATGTGACGGCGGAGGGAAGGCGGCCTAACCCGAGGCCCGGAGGCGGAACAGCCACGAGGCCAGAGGCACGGCCAGCAGCAGGATGCCGATGTTCCAGCCGATCGCGAGCCAGCCAAAGTTGCCGATCGGCCGGCCCAGCATCAATGCCCGCACGGCCTCCACGACCTGGGTGATCGGTTGATTCACCGCGAAGGCCTTCAAAATCGGGTTCATGCCCGCGGCCGGCACGAAGGTGGTGCTGGCGAACGTAAGCGGGAAGACCAGCACGAAGGTGAGCCACTGCACGGCTTCCACACTCTTGGCCATCAGTCCGACAATCGCCGACAGCCACGAAAATGCAAGCGTAAACAACAGTATCAGCCCGGCAATCGCGAGCCAGTCGATGACGCTCGCCTGGCTGCGGAAGCCGATGACGAGTCCGACAACGAGCATCACCACGGTGGAGATGGCGCTGCGCAGCAGATTCGATGCGACGTGCCCGTTAAGGACGGCGAGTGGCGACATAGGCAGCGACCGAAAGCGATCGACTATGCCCTTCTGGAGGTCATTGCAGACGGCGACGGCAGCGGTCGTGGAGCCGAAGGCAACCGTCTGAATGATGATGCCGGGCATCAGGAAATCGAGGTAGCTGGTCCCGGGCGGGAGGGTTTTTGAGATGGCGCCGCCAAAGACAGCGGCGAACAGGACCAGGAACATGATCGGCTGGAAGAACGCGCCCAGCAGTTGGTCGGTGTTGCGGATGATGTGGGTGCAGCTGCGCCTCGCCATCAGAAGGGAGTCGTTAACGGCCAAGATCGCCCTGGGCCGTCGTTCGAACACCAGTTGGGCCGGCATTTAATTCGACTCCACGGTTCCGGACGGCTTCAGCTTGCCGGTCAGGGACAGGAACACATCGTCAAGGGTCGGCTTGTGGACGGCCAGGGACTGGACCACGACGCCGGCCTCCGCCAGCATATTCAGCGCCCGCTTCACGTCTGAATTGGTGTCGTTGATTACGACACTGGCCGAGTATTCCGCCGCATTGGAATCGATGACGTCGTCGTCCAACGCGGTCAATGCGTGCCTGAACGACTCGTCGTCGAGGAAGGTGAGCTCGAGCCGGTCGTTGCCTACCTTGCTCTTAAGACTGCTGGGAGTGCCTGCGGCGATAACCCTGCCGCCGTCGATCACCGCTATCCGGTCCGCCAGCTGGTCGGCTTCCTCAAGGTACTGAGTTGTTAGCAGGATGGTGGTTCCGCCTGCGAGCAGGCTCTTGATGATCCCCCACATGGCCAGTCGCGAGCGCGGATCCAGGCCAGTTGTGGGCTCGTCTAGGAATAGGACGGGAGGCGTTGCAATCAAGCTGACCGCCAGGTCGAGGCGCCGCCGCATGCCACCCGAATAGGTCTTGGTCGGTCTTCCCGCGGCCTCGAGCAGATCGAACTCTTCCAGTAGCTCTTGGGCCCTGACCTTGGCGCTGGAGGCGGTGAGGCGGTACAGCCGGCCCATCATGACTAGATTTTCACGCCCGGTGAGCAGCTCATCCACGGCCGTCGACTGACCCGTCAGGCCGATCACGGCGCGGACCGCGTTGACTTCGGTCCGGACGTCGTGGCCGTCGACCAGGACGGTTCCTTCATCAAAGCCCAGCAGGGTGCTGAGGATCCGGACTATGGTCGTCTTGCCGGCGCCATTGGGCCCCAGCAGCGCCAGCATGGTACCGCGCTCGACCTGCAGGTCGACCCCCTTTAGGACCTCGACTTTGCCATAGGACTTGGTCAGCTTCTGGACTTCGATCACGTAGTCGGCGATGCTCATCAGGTTCCTCGAAGTAGCGCGCGCCCGGGCTAGGCGCGGACCCACCCGCTGCTCGACAGTCAAGGCCCGCGCACGCAACGGCCCAGTTGCGATGACGGCGGTGGCCCCCAGCCTACCAAACCATCCCGAGCGTTCTGCCGCAGACGTCTGAGGCGGCGGGCGACACGCTGTCGTGAGCCCACATTACGGCCTGATGGTTGGCATGCCGAACGCTCAAACCAGGGGAGGCGCGAGGAAGGGCCGCGGCAGGATGAGGGGGGCGAGTGCGGGGATGAGATCTGGGCCTCGGCTCGGGCGCTGGTTCTGGGTCGCACGCTTTCGAGCTTTGGTTTGGATCCTGACACACCGATGCGGCCGCGCGCTTAGGATGAGCCGGCGTCATGAGTGAACGTCCAAAGGGTTCCCGCGCGGCGGCTGGCGCGGTCTCCAGAGATGATTTCGTCGGTCATCCGAAGGCTCTAAGTGCGCCCCGGACTCGGCAAGGAGCGAGCGTTCCACTCCAGGCGGCGGGCGTGAGCGAGGCTCTGGCCACTCGCCAGGCCGCCGCCCAATTGGTCCTCCCGCCGTGAGCCGGCCGGCGGGAGACGCCCCGCTCGCTGGGGTTCGGGTCCTGGACCTGACCCACGTGCTGGCGGGGCCTTTCTGCACCATGGTGCTGGCCGAACTGGGGGCGGAGGTGATCAAGGTCGAGGCGCCGGGCTCTCCCGATTACACGCGCAGCATCGCGCCCTTCGCCGGTGACGTGAGCCACTATTTCCTGTCCGTGAACCGGGGCAAGCGAAGCCTGGCGATGGACCTCAAAACAGGGCCCGGGCGCAGGCTCGCGCGGGAGTTGGCGCTGCGCTCTGACGTGGTGGTGGAGAACTTCAGGCCGGGGGTGCTGAAGCGCCTGGGCCTCGACTTTAAGACCTTGAGCCAGGATAATCCGGCTGCGATCGTGTGCTCGGTCAGTGGGTTCGGACAGCAGGGGCCGCAGTCGCAAAAGGGTTCGGTCGACATCGTCGTCCAGGCTCTGAGCGGAGCCATGAGTCTGACTGGCGAAGCGGACGGTCCAGCCCAGAAGCTGGGGCTGCCCATGGGCGACCTCGCCGGGGCGATGTGGGCGGTGATCGGGATCCTCGCCGCACTTCGGCACCGCGACGCCACGGGGCAGGGATCTCACGTGGACGTCTCTCTTCTGGACAGCCTCATGTCGCTGCTCTCCTACGTGAACCAGATGTATCTGGTCACGGGCCAGACCCCGACCCGGGCCGGAAGCCGTCACCACTCGGTGCCGGCATTCGGTCGCTACAGGGTGAGCGACGGAGAGATCGTGCTGTCCGCCCAGATGGATTCGCTGTGGGGTCGCTTCTGCCAGGCAGCCGAGCGCCCAGACCTGGGCGACGACCCCCGCTTCCGGACCGTCGCCGACCGCCGCGCGCACTTTGACGAGGTGGAGGAGGTGGTGACCCAGATCCTCAGCGCCAGGCCGCTGGCCGAATGGATGCGGCGTCTGGAGGCGGCGGGCGTGCCGAGCGGACCAATTCTGAGCGTGTCCGAGGCGCTGGAAGGTGAGCACGCACAGGCCAGGCGTCTGACCAGGGCGATCGAACAACCCGGAGCAGGTCAGGTTCGGGTCTTCGGGCGGGCGCTCAACTTCCTGGCCGGGATTGAGGAGCCGGAGTGTGGCCCGGCTCCCCGGCTCGGCGGTGACTCCAGAGCGGTATTAAAGGAGGTGCTGGGCCTCGGCGACGACGAGGTCTCTGGCCTCGTCTCCCAGGGCGCGGTGATGGAGGCGTCGGAACCCCGGACCTGATCCTCGGGCCCGGCGCGACGCCGGTCCCAGCCCCCGGGGTCGACCCTCCCGGGAGCTGGATTCGGCCGGCCGACCATCCGGCTCGCCGTCGGCGCCGGCTGACGTCATCTCTGCCTCGCAGGGACGGCCCGGAGGAAGTTGCCGGAGGCGACGAGGTCACGCTCCGCGGGGGTGAAGGGCAGTTCCTCCATCGTTTTGACGTAACCGCGAGGGCTCACCATCGGGTAGTTGGTGCCGAACAGCACCCGGTCAACGCCGATTTGACGGACCGCACTCACAAATTCGAGCGCGGTCGGGCGCCCCTCCCTCCCGATCCCGCTCAGCTGGAGCGAGGTATCGGTGTAGAGATTGGGGAAGCTATCGGCCAGCTCCACGACATCGGCGAGATAGCCGTGGCCCATGTGGGCGAGGATCAGGGTGAGACTGGGGAAATTGCGCAGAACCTCTCGGTGATACACGGGCCGGCCGAAGGGATCCGCGCCCGGATGGGGTGGGGGACCTCCGCCGTCGCCGGATTGGGACAGGACTGGGAGGCCCAGCTCCCAACAGCGCTGAAACATGGGTTGCAAGAGCGAATCGTTGGCGTAAAGCTGCATCGCGGGAGGGATGATCTTCACCCCGCGGGCGCCGCGCTCCGCCATCTCATCGATCTCGGCCGTCACCTCCGACTCCGACATGAACCGGACGTTGATCCCGATGAAGGGCACGAGCCTGGGATCCCGGGAGGCCGCCTCGCATCCCCAGCGATTGAGGGCCAGAATCTCGTCCCGAATCTCCGACCTTATCTCCTCGGGCGAGCGTGACGGATCCTGGGCGCGCGCTCTCTCATAGTGCTCACCAGAACGCGGGAAGAGAAGGATCACCGCCTGCTCGATGCCGGCATCGGACATGATGCCCTGCAGCTCTGGGAGCTCCCCCGTGCGCTTGGGATCGGCCACTCCCACCGAGGCCTGCCAGTCGAGCCCCATGGTGGGAGCGGGAAACGCGTGGGTGTGGGCGTCGATGTAGCGGGTCACCGCGCCAGTGGGTCCAGCATCGCGGGAGCAGAGGTCGCCGGCGCATGGCCCACGACGCTGCCGCCCCGGACGATCTCCCCGCTCCACCGTGCGAGCGCGGGAGGAAACGACTTCAAGATCCGGCGCAGAGCAGCGCCCTGCTGTTTGGAGCGTAGCGCGGGAACGATCCGACCCCGCGGGGGCGGCCGCAGATTCTCCCGCGGGTCGTCCTGCAGACTCACCACCGAAGCATTGACCCTCACCAGCACGACATCCTCTCTGGCTGCATCGTCGCTGCGGGTCCGGGGGACACCGTCCGCCGGCAGGCGGGCGCCAGCCTTATGACACGTGTCCCCGGCCCAGGTTGGTGGAATGACTCGGCCGAGCAGGTGCACCCTCAGCACCGCCTCACGCGATCGGCGAGGGATAGGCTAGAAGGCGCCCCAGCTGTCGTACGTCCGGCATCCGGTCAACCTCGAGAACGGCGGACATGATGCTCTCGAGGCGTTCCTGCCAGAGATTCGACGCCTCCGCCAAGGGGTCGGCCATCTCCCGGAACTTGGCCTTGAGATCCTCCTCGGTGAGGGCCAGTTCAGGCGACCACGGCGTCCCCAGAGCGGACTCGGCGCGAGCGGTGAAGCTTCGACCCCGGGCTCTGACCTCACAGCTCGCCGGAAGTCTCTTGATCATCCCGTCCTCGATGCCCGCGAAGACGTCCTGGGCAGCCGGTTCAACTTCGACCTCCACCCGCTCCCGGAAGGCTGCGACCTCAGGACTCGTCAGCGCCCAGCGCCCATACCAGCGCGGGCCCGGCGGCACGCCGTGGGCCAGCATCGCGGCGGCGTGGGGAAGGTTGAACTCGCAGGTGACCGCGCCCACCGGATGCTTGTCCCGGCTCCGCGGAGATGAGCTGCGGGGGTTGGTCTTAAGGATCACCCGCTCGATCTCTCGAGGTGGCAGGGGATCCTCCCGGAGCAGCTTCCAGAGCGCGGTGAGAGGTTGCTGCATCCAGTACTGACAGGGCCAGCGCTTGAAGCATCCGTCGAGAACCCGCCACCGCTGCCCAAGTCCTTCGACCAGGACCTGGGGATCGAATCGGGCGTATCCCGTAGCCCGCCAGAGCCCGGCCTCACCGTCGAGGATGGCCTCGTGTCCAGTCATTCCCATCTGGGCCATGAGCGCTGAGGTGACCCCGGTGGCGGCGTTCCAGCCTCCATCCAGGGACTTGACCATCGGCGCCACCGGCGCCGACAGCCACTTGAGCGGAGGGGCGTCCACGTGGGCGCCGGCGATCCCCAGAGTGTGGGCGACTCCCTCCGCGTCGAGCCCGATGGCCCGGGCCGAAGCCGCCGCTGCGGCGAGCACCCCGGCCGGGCCGCCGCCGACCCTCCACTTGGTGCTCTGCTCGGGGACCGCCTCGCGGGGGTCTGGCGCCACGGCGATGCCAAAGCGAGCGGCCACCTCATATCCCGCCAGCAGGGAGACCAGGAGCTCGCCGCCGCCGGTGCCCCGTCGCTCGCACAGAGCCAGAGCTGCCGCGACGGCCGAGATGGCGTGGTGGGAGGTCTGACCAGCGCTCGGGAAGGTGTCGTCACCGTCAAGCGCCCCGGCCATCCGACCGTTGGCGGCCGCCGCGGTCAGGACACCCGTGCGCTCCCCGGCGCCGAGGAGCGTGGACTCGGGAAATCCCCCGCTGATCCGAGCCAGGCCCAGCGCCACCGACCCGAGCTCGGACGTGGCTCCCCCGAGGGCGCACCCGAGGGTGTCCAGGAGTAGCCACCTCCCCCTCTTTAAGACCTCAGGTGGGAGGTCTTGAACCCGTAACCCCGCCACGAACTGGCTGACCCTTGAGGTGGCCTCGACCGCGGCCTCGCCATCGCCGCCCGAATCAGAACCCATAGAGGGCCGACGGATTCACCTCCGCTATGGCCCGGGCCGTCGCGCCGTCGACTGCGGCACGAAGCGCTTCCATCGGCTCCGGCGTCGCCATGTCATAGGGCAGGTCGGTGCCCATCACCACGTTCTCCGGCCCCACCCGGGCGACCAGGTAGGAGAGCGCGGCCTGGTCATGGGTGATGGTGTCGAACAGGAGCCGACCACAGTAGGTCCAGGGGTCGATCGGCGACTCGGCGAGTTCGGGGCGAACCGAGCGCGCGTGACGAAGGCGGCCTGCCTGCCAGGGAAAGAACCCGCCCGCGTGGGCGAGCACGATGCGGAGGTTTGGATGCCGATCCAGCACCCCACCGCAGATGAGCCTCTCAGCGCAGATGGTGGTCTCCAGAGGGTTACCGATGACGTTCTGAAGGTAGTAGGGCTTCAATCCGTCGGACGGCGGGTTGTATGCGTTGTGGATGAATACCGGCAGCCGCTGCTCTTCCACCGCCGCCCAGAAGGGCTCGAAATCGGGATCGTCCAACCTCCGTCCGGCGATGGAGGAGCCGATCTCGAGCCCGCTGGCGCCGGCCCGGGCAAGCTCAGGCACCATGCCCGCCGCCCGGACCGGATCCTGCAGGGGCACGCATCCCATCCAGCGCAGCCGGTCGCGGTCGTAGGACGCCATCTCATCCAGGCCGCGATTGATCGCCTCGCACATCTGCTCGCCAGCTCGGGCATCCACGTGGTACACGAAAAGCCGGGGCTCGGCGCAGATCACGGCGGCGTCGAGGCCCTTGTCCTTCAGCTGCTGAACCTTGGCCGCGGGGTCGACCAGGGCGGGGTAGAGCTCGTGGACGGCGTAGTTCCCGTTGACGACGAAGTTGCCCTGGATATTCGTCCCGTAGGTGTCCGGCTCACGAGCCAGGAGCTCGATCACCGCCCCCGGAAAGGCGTGGTTGTGTACGTCGATGTTCATACGCAGTACTCCTCTTTCAGCGTCCCAGTTCCTTGGCCCACGCCAGCACCCGCCGCGCCGTCTCGGCCATGGCGACGTCGATCATCTGCCCGTCCACGCTGGTGCTGGCCGATCCTTGCCCCAGGGCCTCCTCGAAGGCCGCCAAGATCTTCGCATAGTGCTCCACCTCCCGCTGGTCGGGCGTGAAGATCAGATTGATGGCCTCCACCTGGTCTGGGTGGATGGCCTTCTTGCCCCGAAAACCGAGGGCCCTGGCCCGACCAGCGTCGGCGATCAGGCCCTTGGTGTCCCTGAAGTTTGGATAAACCCCGTCCAGCGGGTTATGGATACCCGCCGCCCGCGCCGCCAGCAGCACCCGGGCACGCAGGTAGAGGATCTCCTCGCCCGTCCCGCTGTGCTGATAGCCGACGTCCCGCTGCAGATCGCCGTCCTGGGCGGTCCCGATCATGACCGATCCCACCCGGGGGCAGGAGGCGATGTCGAACGCGGACCAGACCCCGCGAGCGGTCTCCAGGCTCGCCACCACCTCGACGCTCCCAGGCGCCAGCCCCCTTGCCGCCTCCAGCCCCGACAGCATTCCATCGACTCGGGCCACATCGTCGACCGAATCCGCCTTAGGCAGCTGGATTCCGGCCAGTCCCGGCCCGACCACGGCGTCCAGATCCAGCTCCGTGACCCCAGTTTCGAGCGCGTTCACGCGGACGTAGATCACGTGCTCTGCGCCCAGGCGCTGGAGGTATTCAGCGGCGACGGCCCGCGCCTCCGCCTTCTGATCCTGCGGCACCGAGTCCTCGAGATCGAACACCAGCGCGTCAGCACCGCTGGTTGCCGCGCGCTCGAGCATCTTGGGCCGGCTCGCCGGCGTGTTGAGCAGGCTGCGCAGGGCCCTCACGGCCGCGCCGTCGCCGCAGGCCTGGGGCGCGGCCGGAAACCGAAGCCCACGATCAGGCCCCGATCTCGCCCACGGACGTCGACCAGATGCGGTAGCGGGCCACCTTGGCGGCGTCCAGCCGCACCCCCAGTCCAGGTCCGCTCGGGGCTGTGAGCCATCCGCCCACGATCTGGATGGGCTCCTCGAGCAGTCCGTCCTCCAAGGTGGTGTGCACCCCCAGCTCCGCCGGATAGCGCATGCAGCGGTAGGCGGCGGCGAGGTGGGCGCTGGCCGCGGTACCGACTCCCAGTTCCCGGTGGGAGCCGACGAGGCAGGGGACGCTCGCGGCCTCGGCCAGCCCCAGCATCTTGCGCGTCGCCGTGAACCCGGAGCGCGGACTGCGGATGCTGAGCGCTCCGGCGTTGCCCAGCTGGATCTCCCGCAAGACGTCCGCGGAGGTGGTGATGCTCTCATCCAAAAGCAGCGGGATCGCCACCGAATGGGCGATGCGGGTGCGGCCGGCCACGTCCTCCACCGGTACCGGCTCCTCCACCAGCTCGATCCCGAACTCCTCCAGGCGGGGGATCACCCGCAGCGCCTCCCGGGCGGTGTAGCCCTGGTTGGCGTCGACGTAGAGCTTGGCCTGAGGCCCCACCGCGCGGCGGACGGCCTGGACCACGGCCACGTCGTGGCCGGAATCCCGACCGATCTTGAGCTTGAGGGTGTCAAAGCCTTGCTCGAGGGCGGCGCCCGCTCGCCTCACCACGTCAGCCAGGTCTGATATGCCCAGGGGCATCGCTAGGCGGACGTGCCCATCGGACCAGCCCCCCAACATCTTGTAGAGGGGCATCTGCGCCATCTGCCCGGCGATGTCGTGCAGCGCCATGTCGATGGCGGCCTTGGCGGTGGTGTTGGCGACCACTCGCGACCAGCGCGCCCACACCTTCTCGACATCCAGGGCATCAAGTCCCAGCACGGGAGGGAGCAGGAGATCTCTCATCGCGGCGGTTATCGACTCCATGGTCTCGCCGTAGACCGACGGCCGCGGAACGGCCTCCCCCAGGCCGGTGAGTCCCTGGTCTGTGTGGAGCTGCAGGATGACGTGTCTGGCCTCGGTCAGCTCCAACCCCGCGGTGATGACGGTCCCCAACTCGGGCCGGTAGGGGACGGCGACGCCGGTGATGGTGGCGCCGGTCACGACCACCTTTTAGATCACGCCCTGATCATGGAGCTGGGTCAGCTGAGCCGGATCGAGCCCCAGGAGCTCGGCCAGCACCTGGTCGGTGTGCTCCCCGATGGCGGGACCCAGGTGGCGGATCGCCCCCGGGGAGCGATGAAACTTGGGGATGATGCCGGGCATGGTCAGCGGGGGACCCTGGAGCTGCTCGACGCTGACCAGGCTCTGCCGCTCCAGGAGCTGCGGGTCCCGCGCCACCTCGGCGACGTTGCGGACCGGCCCCACCGGCACGTCGTGAGCCTCAAGGATGCTGACGGCCGCATCGAAGTCGTGCGCCGAGAACCAGCCCTGAACGATGTCGTTGATCTCGTCCATGTGCTCGACCCGGGCCGCGTTGGTGTGGAAGTTCGGATCCAGGTTCAAGTCCTCGCGGCCGATGGCCTTCAGCAACCGCTCGAACACCGATTGAGTCGCCGAACTGTGGAAGATGTGGCGTCCGTCCTGAGTGCGATAGACGTCGGAGGGAGCCACGTTGGGATATCGGTTCCCCATCCTTCGCGCCACCCGCCCGAGCGCGCTGTACGCGCTCATCGGCGCGTCCATGATCCTCACCATGGTCTCGTATAAAGACAGATCGATCCACTCGCCGACCACCTCCGGCGAGCGCTCGCGCTTGAACAGCGCCATCGACACCGCCATCGCGCCCAGGATGCCCGCGATGTAGTCCACGACCGGGACGCCCATCTGAGTTGGCGGACCGTCCGCCTCGCCCGTGGTCTCCATGAATCCCGAGATTGCCTCGATCACCCGTCCAAAGCCCGGCTTGCCGCGGTCCGGGCCCGTCTGCCCGTACCCGCTGAGGCTGAGCAGGATGAGGCCTGGATTCGCCTCTTGGAGCTGGTCGAACCCCAGCCCCCACCGGTCAATGGTCCCCGGGCGGAAGTTCTCAACCACCACGTCGGAGATGGCGGCGAGCCGGCGCACCAGGTCCTGGCCCGCCTCGGTTCGCATGTCCACGCTGACTGACCGCTTGCCGCGGCCGACCACCGACCATCGCAACGAGTGGCCGCTGGCGAAGGGCCCCATCTGGCGCAGGGGGTCTCCGCTCCGCGGAAGCTCGACCTGGATCACATCGGCTCCAAAGTCGGCCAGCAGAGCGGTGCAATGGCCCGCCCCCAGCATGGTGGCGATATCCAGCACGCGAACGCCGGCCAGGGGTCCCGACGTCATCTGGTCTGCGCCTTTAGATGTAGCTCGGTCTGCGCGATCTGACCTCGAGCCCACATCGGCGCGGTCCCTCAATCCCCCGATCCCCCGCGCCGCTCAGCCCCTTGCATGACCCAGGGAACGGAGGGTCCGGCAGCGAACTCGAGGCTCGGATCGTCTCGCTGGAGGCCGGTGAGCACGAGGTGGAAGGGGCTCAGGTACTCCGGCCGCGCTCCATCGATGATGCGGAAGGGACGGTCGTGGCCGGGATAGACGAGCGCGGCCACATCGATCACACGTCGCACGCTTCGGCGCGAAGCCTCCGCGTCCCAGAACACCAGGGGCGGTTGCAAGGTCTGGAGAACGCGCCCGCTGTGCAGCGCATCGCCGGTGATGACGGCCAGGCCCAGGTCGCTCTCGACGGCGAGGCCCACGCTACCGACGGAGTGGCCCGGAAGGTCCAGAACCGTGACGCCGGGAATGATCTCGGCGCCATCTCCGATCTCGCGAATGCTCAGCTGCTCGAGGATGGTGCCGGTCCAGGCCGGGGTTGCCCAGTCCAGGGGATCGGGGTGCGCCGCGTAGCGACGCTCGTCGGGGTGGATCAGGAGAGGAGCGTGCTGGAACAGGTCGATGTTCTGGACGTGGTCCCAATGGGAGTGGGTCAGGACCACGAGATCGATGTCCGTGGGCGCCAGCCCCCTTGAGGCGAGCGCGGCCAAGAGCACCCTCCGGCGTCCGAGGTGGGCGGGATCGACGAGGATGCGGACCGGTCTTCCCCTTAGGTCCAGACCCTCCACCAGCAGGACTCCGCAGAACGCGGGCACCCCCTGGTCGGTGCCGAAGCTGAACCCGTCGAGGAGCACCTCGATCCTCGGGCGGCGAGAGGGCTCCCCGCTCACGAGCCGGGCACGACCAAGCCCGGCGGGGGATCGCTGCGCACTGAATCGAGCACCGTGGCGGACAAGTTCAGCGCGGGCATCGCCGCAGTATAAGGACGCGCGCGTAAGCCAGGAAGCCCCCGCCAGCTGGTGGCCGGGGGGCCGCCGTGCGCCGCCCGCGAGGTACGGTGATTAAAATCGCCACCAGTGGAGGGCACCACTTCGGCCGCTGGCGCCGCCAGGGACGACGAGGGCGGAGGGCGGGACCTCGTCGTCGACGCCCAGGTCCACATTTGGGCCGAGGACACGCCGGAGCGCCCGTGGCAGCCCGGCGGTCACGCCCACGCCCATATCGACCGCCCCTTCCTCGCCCCCGAGTTGATCGGTGCCATGGACGCATCGGGAATCGATCGCGCGGTGCTGATTCCACCCTTCTGGGAGGGGAATCGCAACGACCTCGTCGAGCAGGCGGCCATCGACTACCCCGATCGCTTCGCGTGGCTTGGACGCCTGAACCTGAAGCAGGACGGACCTGAGCGGCTGCACCAGATCCTGGCCCGCCCGGGGGCGGTGGGCGTACGCCTGACGTTCACGCGCGGGGAGGCCCTCAACTGGCTGAGGGACGGCACCGCCGACTGGATCTGGCCCGAGCTGGCCGCGGTGGGCGCACCCGTCATGATCTTCGCGCCCGGCAAGCACCAGGAGGTCGCGGCGGTGGCCAGCGCCCACCCTGATCTGCGCATCGCGATCGACCACGCCGGGATCGCCACCGACGTCAAGGACCAGCCCCTCCTGCCTCTGATCCAGCCCCTCCTGGAGATGGCCACGCTCCCCAACGTGGCGGTGAAGGCGACGGCGCTTCCCTGCTTGGTCAGCGAGCCCTTTCCCTTTCCGTCTCTGCGGGAACCCATGCGCCGCCTGCTGGAGTCGTTCGGCCGCGAGAGGGTCTTCTGGGGGACGGACTTGACCCGTCTGCCGTGCACCTATCTGGAGGCGCGGCGGTTCGCCGAAGAGCTGGACTTCCTCTCCCTGGAGGATCGAAGGTGGCTGCTGGGCCGCGCCGTCTCGCTCTGGCTGGGCTGGGGCGAATGACGGCCGTAGATCGTCCCTGGCGCTGAGCTGACGACCTCCCCAGGTATGCCGGCCGAAGCCCCGGCTCACTCCTGCAAGGCGCCCGGTCGGCTCGCCGGCGTGGCGACCTGGACCCAGCCCACTCGCTCCTGGAACACCAGGGGACGTAAGAGCCACCACGCGACCAGACCCAGAGCGCCGGCGAAGAGGTAGCCGGAACCCCATCCCCGGGCCGCGACCAGAGCGGCGAAGCAGAGCGGCGCGGCAACACTCGTGATCGCGAAGAGGGTGGCCTGCAGGCCGAGCGCCGTCCCAGCCCGGGCCCTCCCCGCGATCTCTCCGGTGGCCGTGAAGTTGAGTACGTTTGAGGTCACCGACACGATCCCGACCCCGAGGATCAGGGGTATGAGGTAGCCCAGCGGGCGATCGACGCTGAGACCGATCACGAGGAGCCCGACCGAGCTCACCAACGCGAGGACCCTTAGAAGTCCGATCCGCTGGCCCAGCCGGTCGGACAGTCGGCCCACCGCCACCAGGCCCAGGGCCCCAATCCCCTCCAGAACCGCGAGTAGGGTCGCCGCCGGCGTCAGTTCGAGGCCACGATGGTGGGTGAGGAAGGTGGTGAGGTAGGTGAGCAGGCTCATCTGCCCGGCCATCATCAGCCCCCCGGCCGAGGCCACGCGCCAGATCCTGGGGTCGCGCAGGGGCGAGGGGCCGGGCGTGGGCGCGACCCTCGATACCCGTGGTGCTCGCCGCATCCAGATAGCGGAGATCGTGGCCGCCCCCAGGCACAGCCCGAGGGCGACGAAGCAGGCGGCGAGGCCAAACCGGATCAGAAGGATCGGCAGTCCGATGGCCCCCATCCCTCCCCCGAGGGGCACCATCATCTGGCGAATCCCGAGCGCCAGTCCCCTCTCCCTGGGATCGAACCAGGCCATGATCGACCGGCCACCTGCCGTGACCGCGACGCACCCCAGCATCCCCGTCAGCCCCAGCGCGACGAGCAGGCGCACGTAGCCGGAACCGGCGGAGGCGGCCAGCATCGCCGCCGTGGCTCCCCCCAGCCCGACCAGGAGCGTGCGGCGCTCGCCGAACCGGTCCGTGGCAAAGCCCCAGAGCAGGTTGGTGAGGGCCATGCCCAGCATGATCGCGGTGAGCGCGGCTCCGGTTTGGACCAGGTCCAGACGGTATCGAGCCTGTATCGCCGGGCCGATCGCTGAAAGCCCGTAGGCCGATGCGGCCAGCGCCGCCTGCGAGCCGGCGCCGACGCTGAGCACCACCCAGCGGTACCGTGCATTCAACGACGGCACCTCGGTCGTTCCGTCGGAAGATCGCCTGGGCCTCCGGCGACTCCTGCGTGGGGCCGCGTTAAGTCGCCATCACCGCATGCCACCGTGGCTTGGGTCAGGCCGCGATTAGCCGGTCGAGTTTTTGGAGCTGCTCGGACCAGCCCTGTTCGGCGCCTGACATCGCTTCGGGGGGCGGCATCGGCTCGAAGTAGGACTGTCGCATGGTGAGCGCGGTGCTCCCGCCGCGAGCCTCAAAGGTCAGCTCGATCAGCGTTGCGAAGAGGTCACCCTCCTCCTCGTTGACGGCTCGGCCACTCATCACCAGGCGACGCGGACGATCGATCTCGTAATACTCGCCACCCAGGTAGTGGGAGAAGCGGGTCGCCGCAGGTATGAAGTCCGGCCACGCCATCGCAAGCTTGTAGGTCCCACCGACGCGAAAGTCCACCTCGGCGGCGGGACAGGTGAAGCCGTTCGGCCACCACCATTTCTTCAGCTGCTCGGGGTCCGTGAATGCGTCGAACACACGCTCCGGCGAGGCCTTGAAGATGCGCTCGATGACGAGCTGCCTCCTCGGAGTTGCAGATCGGACGTCGACGACGGTAGGGGGCTCAGACATCGGGGCTCTCCTCTGGAAGGCCGGATTCGGCTGGCGCTGCCAGATGTGCTGCGAGACGGTCAAGGCGATCCGACCACTCGGCGTGTGCGCCGCGGAGCCAATCGTCGATCGGGAGCAGACCCTCGATCTGAAGCCGGGCAGGGCGGCGCTGCCCGTCGCGCGCTCGCCCCACAAGGCCGGCACGCTCCAGCACCTTGAGGTGCTTGCTGATGGCAGGCTGAGTCAACGGGGAAGTCTCCGCGAGTTCGACCACGCCGGCCTCTCCGGCCGTTAGCCGCTCGAGGATGGCACGACGAGTCGGGTCGGCAAGCGCGGCGAACGCACGACTGAGGGGATCGCTAACGACCATAACTGTGAGGTTATATAACTACGTGGTAAATGTCAAACGCGCCCTACTCGAACGATCCTGAGGGTGCCGGAGCGCGACTTCAGCCCAGGCTGTGACCCATAGCGCCGCGAAGCTGGTTCCGACTCATAGACTCAAAGTTCCATCAATTCGCGGAAAGGAGCGCTAATCATGGCCCCAACGAAAGCTGCAGACCAGAGCGGGCCGAAGTCCGCGACCGGTAAGGCGTCCGGCGGATTCACAGACGACGAAAAGGCCGCGATGCGTGAGCACGCCCGCGAACTCAAAGCCCAGGCGGCCAAGGCGGACGGAGAGAAGGAACTGCTGGCGGCCATCGCCAAGATGGAGGAACCGGCGCGCGGCATGGCCACCAAGCTTCACGACCTCATCAAAGCCGCGGCACCCGCGCTCGCGCCGAAGACGTGGTACGGGATGCCCGCGTACGCCAAGGACGGCAACGTCATCTGCTGGTTCCAAAACGCGGGGAAGTTCAAGGCCAGATACCAGACCCTCGGCTTCAGCGACAAGGCGAACCTGGACGACGGAGCCATGTGGCCGAATTCGTATGCCCTCATGACGTTGTCCGCCGCCGAAGAGGCAAAGATCTCGGCGTTGGTGAAGAAAGCGGTCAGCTGAGCACAAGCCGACATTTGTGCGTCTCCTGCCGTTTGAGTGGGTCGGCCTGAACTGAGGGCACGCCGCCCCCGAATACGATTTCGAGCGACTGGAATCGACTCGGATTCGTGGAGGGAACGGCGTGCTGAAGTCAAGAGTATGGCGGCGCCTGCTCGGCCTGTCGGGCGTCAAGATCGTCGATATCGATCTGGGCGCCGAAGAGGTCGTGGTGAGGTTGGCCTTGCACCGGCCCCAAGGTCAACGCTGTGGAGCCTGCCGGCGGCACTGCCCGCGCTATGACCGGAGCCGGCTGAGGCGCCGGTGGCGCAGCCTCGATCTCGGCACTCCGAAGACCTTCATCGAGGCCGAGGTGATCCGCGTGAGCTGCCCCGATCATGGCGTGGTGACCGAGCGGGTGCCCTGGGCGGTCCATGACTCCCGCTTCACCAAGGCCTTCGAGGAGCAGGCTGCCTGGCTGGCGGTGGAATGCTCGAAGACCGCGGTCGCCCACCTGATGCGGGTCTCCTGGCGAACGGTGGGCCGGATCCTCGAACGGGTGGCGACCCCACTGGAGCCGAAGGGGCGGCGCCGCCGGGCCGGCCTGCGCCGAATTGGCATCGACGAGATCTCCTTCCGGAAGGGTCATCGATACCTCACCGTCGTGGTTGACCGCGTCAGCGGCCGGCTACTCTGGGCGGCCGAAGGCCGCGACGAGGAGACGCTGCGACGCTTCTTCGTCGAGCTCGGCCGATCTCGCTGCCGCGGCATTACCCACGTCAGCGCCGACGGCCACGTTTGTGGAGTCAAGGGGGTCGGGCCCACCGAGCCCGGCCTCGATCGGTTAAGCCCGTCCCTGTCCGAGGCGGTCGCGCGCTCCTATGGGCCCACCGTCTGCTGAGTGAGCCGGTTTAGAGAGCCGAGAACATCGCCTCGGCCCCAGACGTCCCAGGCCTGGCGAGCGTCCCCGTCGTCGGTGAGCGGGAGCTCAGAGCGGGCGGGCGTCCGTCCCAGACTCATCGCTGCGGAAGTGCAGAAGCGTCACCTCCTCCTGGTCGTCGAACGCGACCCGGAGCGGGGTCCCCGGGGGCA
>DATLSE010000051.1:0-5186 GCA_035534295.1 Nitrosotalea sp. | reverse complement strand
CTGGCGCATGGCCAAGACCGGCAACGCCTATCTCCGCTCGGCCGCCTACAAAATGGCCGTCGTCGGCACCCAGCACAATCCGGTCATCCGCGCTCACTACCTGCGCAAGCGAGCTCAGGGCAAGAGCGCAATGAACGCCCTCGGTCACTGCATGTCCAAGGCCCTCGCCATTGTCTGGGGCGTCTGGCGTTCAGGTCTCGACTTCGACCCCACCCTCGGAGGCCCCAGGACTTGACAAGACCCTATGGGTTCTAAAGCGCGGGCGATAGGGTCAGCGAACCTGGTAGCTGACGAAGAACAGGTAGCCGATCAAGAGCACGAAGAGCAGGTACTCGACGAGCACGTTCTTGCTCAAGGTCTCGTCTACGGTGTGGCGGATGATGCCGCGGTTGACGTACCAGAGCAGGAAGAGCATGACCGCGAATACGCCCTGATTGAAGACCAGATAGACCGTCATCGCCCAGGCGAAGAAGGTCACCAGCTGGGCCACGAAGACGGAGAAGAGGAGCGCACGCCGCGGGCCGAGGGGCCGGCCATGAACGCGAAACGAGCGGAAGGAGCCCAGGAGTGCGATCAGGAAGATGAGGCCAAGCTGGGCCGGGAGCGGGAAGTGAAGGCTCAGGACGACCAGGTACGCGGCCGAAAGGGCCAGCGCCAGCGACGCCTCCTCGACCACCAGGTGGCCCGGCTTCTGGTGATCCACCAGGGTCACGTAGTCGAGATGGGCGGTGACGAAAAACCCGAGCCCGAAGACGAGGGCGACGATCCCGAACTGCCACCAGAGCTGGATCATCTGGGCCAGCCCGGCCACGACCAGGGCGCCCAGGGCCAGGGGCACGAAATGCTCGAGCGAAGGCCGGGCGGCCGGGGTGGACAGATAGGCGTAGGTCAGCGGCACGGCGAGGAACGCGATCAGCGCGGCGGCGGCCCAGACCTGGTTCGGCGCCAGGAGCTCGGACTTGAGTCCGAGCGTGAGCGCGGCCAGAACCAGGCCTAAAAACAGGACGAAGCGCTTGTCGCGCGGTTCGCTCTGGATCAGGGCGGAGGGAGAGGGATGATCCTCGGCCGGGGGCGGCGTCTTCAAGCTGGATCCATCGTATCCAGCCCCGCCTCGACCCGACCGTAGCGATCCTCGATCCGGACCACGTCGTCGATCTCGGGGGTGGAGACCTCGAAGATCTCGCACTCCTCGACCGCGGTCATCCGGTGCCGGGTGAGAGGTTGGATGCGAACGCAGTCGCCGGGGCCAAGGCGGTGCAGGGTTCCGTTCAACTCGAGGTCGAGCAGGCCCGAGGTGACCAGGATGGTTTCATCCTTGGCCCGGTGATATTGGAGCGACAACGCCTGCCCCTGGTTGATGTGCAGGATCTTGCCCAGATAGCGCTCGGTCACCGCCCAGCGGAGCTCGAATCCCCAGGGCTTTTCCACCCGCCTGAGCTCGGCGCGTTCGATCAACGCGCGCCGACCCCGGCCAGTTCTTCCATCGCCTCAAGGCGAGCCTGCGCCGCCGCCTGATCGGCAGCCTCGGCGTAGACCCGAATCAGAGGCTCGGTTCCGCTGGCCCGAAGCAATACCCAGCTGCCGTCGGAAAGGTAGAACTTGATTCCGTCGTCGTCGCGCACGCGCACCACGTCCTGTCCGCAGAGGCGATCGGGTCGGGCCCGAGACAGCGTGCTCAGAATCTGGGTCCGGCGCTCGGGATAGGTGTCGCGCTCCAGGGCCAGGTCATGACGCAGATAGTGGTGCTCTCCCACCAGTTCATACAGAGAGCTGAGGATCTCGCTCAGCGGCCGTTGTGCGCGCAGCAGCATGTCGGCGAAGAGGAGACCGACCAGAATCCCGTCCCGCTCGGGGATGTGCCCTCGGACGGCGTATCCGCCCGACTCCTCGCCGCCCAGGATGGCGTCGCTCTCCATCATCCGCGGAGCGATGTTCTTGAACCCGACCGGGACCTCGATCACGGGCAATCCATAGCGCTCGCCCAGGCGATCCGCCATGTGCGTCATGTTGAGGCTGCGCACCACGGGTCCGCGCCAGCCCCGTTCCTCAACCAGGTAGCGCATGAGCAGGGCGAAGACCTGGAGCTGGTCGATGAAGTGACCCGCCTCATCGATGATCCCGACCCGGTCGGCGTCGCCGTCAGTGCAGATGCAGAGGTCATGCTCGCCGGTCCTGAGGGCGTCGAACGTCGGACCGAGGTTGACCGGGATGGGCTCGGGGTTGACGCCGCCGAAGAAGGGGTTGCGATCGGCATGAAGCTCGCGGACGGTGGTCGCGCCACCGCCCAGGGCGCGCGTGATGTAGCCGTAACCCGAGCCGTGCATGGTCTCGTGCACGATCCGAAGGCCCGCGCCCGCGATTGCTTTGAGATCAATCATGCGCGCCAGCTGGGCCAGGTAGGCCGGGGCTGGATCGTGGCGTCGAATCAGTTCGCTGTCGAGCGGAGCCCGGGGCACCTCGGCCCCCCCCGTCACCTTCGAGTTGATGTGCCGCTCGAGCTCTGCCACAACCTCCGTCGGCGCCGAGCTCCCAGTCTCCGGCTTGTACTTAAGACCGTTGAAGATGTAGGGATTGTGGCTGGCCGTGATCACAACCGCGCCCTGCGCCTTCTGCTCGATCACGGTCCAGGATGCGACCTGGGTGGGGCTGGGGCGGTCGAAGATCAGGCTGCGATATCCCGCTGCGGCCAGCACCCGGGCCACCTCCTCGGCGAAGATCTCGGAGGCGAAGCGGCAGTCATAACCGATCACACAGGTGCCCTGGGGGTCCTGAGCAGACAGATATTCGGCGATCCCGCTGGCAGCCCAGCGCAGGCTCTGGTAGGTGAAATCATCGCCCGTGATGCCCCTCCAACCGTCCGTCCCGAACCTGATCTCGGCAGTCACTGGACCTTCCACGGTACAGAAATTACCTAAAGGTATCGGTCCCGTCCCGCGCGCTTGAGCGCGGCCACCACCCCCTTCACGTCCTGAGCCCGGGCTTTGGGCATGATCAGGATCGCGTCGTCGGTGTCGACCACGACCAGATCCTCAAGTCCCAGACCCACCACCAGGCGGTCCGATGCGGAGACGAACACGCCTCGGCAGTCAACCAGGAGAGCCTCGCCCTGACTCGCATTCCCCGCCCCATCGACGGCCAAGAGCTGCGCCAGGTCGGCCCAGGAGCCCACGTCCGACCACTGGAACCCGGCCCGGATCATGTACAGGCGTTGGCTGCGCTCCATCACCGTGTAGTCGATCGCGGCCACGGGCAGGCGCGTATAGATGGCTGCCGCCCGCGCCTCGTCGCCGGCTCGGCGGGCTGCCAGGACGCGGAGCAGGCCGGCGTGGTGGCGGGGCCCGAACTGGCGCAGCTCGTTAAGGAAGGCGCCGAGCTGAAAGGCGAACAGGGACAGGTTCCAGAAGTGCCGCCCGCCCTCCATGTAGCGGCGGGCGAGCTCGGCATCGGGCTTCTCGACAAAGGCGGCGACGCGGTCCACGAGCCGGCCGCCGATCCGGACCCGACCCCCGCTCTCGATGTATCCAAAGCCGCTGGAGGGGAATCGGGGCTTGAGACCGACCGTCACCAGTGAGGGCGACGAACGCGCCACCTGCAGGGCCGACTCGATGGCCCGTGCGAAGGCGCGCTGGCCGCTGATCACGTGGTCGGCGGCGGTAGAGAGCATGAGGGCCTGGGGATCTAGCTCAGCCAGGGTCATGGCGGCGAGCCCGAGCGCGTTGGTGGTGCCTCGCGCCGCCGGCTCCACGATCAGGTGCTCGCGGCCAAGTCCGGGGATGAGATCCAGGATCATCTCCGCCTGGGGTTCCTCGGTGACCACGAAGACCTCGTCGACCAGGGGACGGATGCGTTCGTAGGCCTCGATCAGGAGCGGTTGGCCGCTGCCCGACAGCGAGAGCACGTGCTTGGGCGAGGCGCGGCGGGACCGGGGCCAGAGGCGTGAGCCCACCCCGCCTGCGGGGATGGCGGCAAAGACTGGGGCGGCGCGGCTAGCCAAGCTCGGTCCGGAGCCGAAGGGCCGATCCGACCTCCTCCCAGGGGGCCTCGATGTCGGTGCGCCCGAAATGCCCGAAACAGCTGGTGGGACGGTAGAGAGGGCGACGCAGATTGAGCTCGCGGATGATTCCGAGCGGGCTCAGGTCAAAAGCCCGCAACACCGCCCGCTCGAGCTCGGAGTCGGAGAGCTGACCGGTGCCGAAGGTGTCAAGGTGCACGGCCACCGGCTTGGCTACGCCGATGGCATAGGCCAGCTCAAGCTGGCAGCGCCGAGCCAGTCCGGCGGCCACCACGCACTTGGCCGCGTGGCGGGCGCCGTACGCGCCCGCCCGGTGAACCTTGGTCGGGTCCTGGCCGCTGAACCAGCCCCCGCCCGGACTGACCCGTCCCCCGTAGGTGTCGACGAGAGCCTGCCGCCCCGTCATGCCCGCGGCCGCCGAGGGGCCTCCGACCACAAAGCGGCCGGTCGGATTGACGTAGATCATGGACTGGGACGAATCGGGAGCTCCCTGCAGCACCGGGCGGATGACGTGGGACTCGATCTCATCCCGCACCTGAGCCAGGTCCACCTCCTCGTGGTGCTGGGCGCTCAACACCACGCTCTCGACCGCCACGGGCACTCCGTCCGGGGCGTAGGCCACGCTGACCTGCGCCTGACCATCGGGTCTGAGCCAGGGCAGTTCATGGGAGCGGCGCACCTCGCTCAGGCGCCGGACCAGGGCGTGGGCCAGGACCGCCGGCAGCGGCATCAGCTCCGGGGTCTCGTCGCAGGCGTAACCGACCACCACCCCCGAGTCCCCCGCCCCCCCACCGTTGACCGCGGCAGCAATGTCAGGCGACTGCTCGTCGAGCGACACCAGGACCCCACAGGTCTCGGCGTCGAAGCCGTATTTGGCGCGCTGATAGCCCGCCTCTCGCACCGTCTCCCGGATGATCCGCGGGATGTCGACGTAGCAGTCGGTGGAGATCTGGCCGGTGAGCAGCACCAGGCCCTTGGCCACCGCGCTCTGGCAGGCCACCCGGGCCAGGGGGTCCTTGGCCAGAATCGCGTCCAGGACTGCGTCTGAGATCTGGTCGGCGAGCTTGTCCGATTGGCCTTCAGTGACCGACTCGGAGGTGAAGGTCGTGGTCGTGCTGGGCGTAAAGGGCATCGATCACCTTTTGAAATTCCCGCACCGGCAAGCCAAAACGCT
>DATLSE010000050.1:0-18824 GCA_035534295.1 Nitrosotalea sp. | reverse complement strand
GTTGGCAAGACAGTTGCCCTGACAGAACCACCCCTCCGGATCTGGACCCAGGTACCCGTGCGTCGGGTTGAACGCCGGAGCCACGTTGATCCCTCCCAACGGATGGGCCGCCGCCACCAGCCGGGCGTGGAGACCCTGCGCGTTTGTCTGGCCGGGGGCCGAGGCGGTTGTGAGCAGCGGTGGCTCAGAGGCAGGGCTGACCATCAGGGCGATCCCGGCCAACATCGTCCAGGCAGAGAGGATGACGACGATTCGGTAGATGGACGCCGGCCCCATCCGCCGCGCTGCGCGCGGGTCTGGCGCTCTCAGATCGTCACCACTCCCGGCGTCGTGAAGCCGCGGTCCATCGCGGGCTTGTCCCAGAAGTAGGTCAGAGTACCCGCATCCTGTCGGGACATTCGCGTCCCCTTCAAGGCCGACCGTCCCTGCCGGCTCAAACCGACCGGGACCCAGGTGCGGAGCCTCTGGGCAACGAGCGCACTGGGGGTCTGCGAACACCTATTCAGGTACCCGTCGCTCAAGGCATAGCCTCCGGCCTTGAGGGATAGGGGATGGCACAACTGCAGGTAGATCTCGACGCTCCCACTTACTGGCCGCTTGGCATTGCGGGATCCGAGCAGGTTCGGCGAGCACCTGCAGGATTTGCCTACGAGAGCGGCGCCAAGCGGGTCCTGGACGTCGTGTTCGCGTCCATGCTGCTTGTGGGAACGTTGCCCCTGTGGATCCTGATCGCAATCGCAATCAAACTCGAATCTCCTGGCCCAGTCATATTTCGCCAGGTACGCGTCGGGCGCCGAGGACAGCCCTTCCGCTTCTACAAGTTCCGCTCCATGCGGGCGGATGCCGAGCAGCGCCGCCTTGCCCTGCTGCAGGCCAATGAGGTCAGCGGGCCGGTGTTTAAAATGCGCTCGGATCCTCGCATCACCCGGGTCGGGCGGCTGTTGCGTCGCAGCAGCCTGGATGAACTGCCCCAGCTGATCAATGTGCTGCGCGGCGAGATGAGCGTGGTGGGGCCGCGACCGGCGATTCCAGAGGAGGTCCGTCGCTACCGTCCCTCGGATGCCGCCCGTCTGGCGGTGAAGCCCGGGCTGACGTGCTGGTGGCAGGTGAGGGGACGCTCCAACTGCGACTTCGACAGCTGGATGAGATATGACCGCGAGTACATCGACGACATCTGTCTGCGAACCGATCTCGCCATCATCTGGGCCACCTTTTGGGCGGTGATCACGGCTCGGGGGGCCTACTGACCCGACCATCGCCAATTTCCCACCGGTGGCCTTGGAGCCACCTTTGGGATGGCTGGGGCGGTCATCACGGATAGAGTCCAGCCGATGAGGTTCAGACCCGCGGCGGGGGACATTCTGACCCGAACCTGGCTGGCCGGCCAAGCCGACAAGCTGATAAGCGGCCGCGCCTCGATGGCTGCGTCGACCAGGGCTGGCTCGATTCAACGGCGACGCAGTACCGCGCAAAGTTCAGTCTCCCGATTCCGAGTCCGAATGGCTCCTACAACTTCCCTATACGCACACCCCCCGTCATTTCTTCACGCCCCGCTCGGGTCGACTGGCGCCCGTCGGCCTTCCCCCGCCCTGGGCCACGCGGCGCCCCGATGAGACAGCAGATCGGCGCCTCGGGCAATCCCAATCCGAGCCTGGTGCCGGCCGCTGCCGGTGGTGGCGGTCATAACCATGGTGCGATGGCGGGATGGGTTCGGACTCGATTCCTCGTTCCGGGCCGGGCTGAGTGGGCTCGGGCTGTAGGCGTTGAAGCCGTACTGGGTTGGCGGTCGGCGGCACCATGAGGACAAAGTCGACCGTTGATTTGCCCTCCCCGGAGGTGGGACTTCCGCCTTGGAGCCGGCGCGGCCGGCGCCCACGGTCTGGTCGGTCGACGCGGGTCGACGGTCGCTCATCACGCAGGCCCCGCTGGGTGGCGAGGATGATCGTGCTGGCCGTGGCGAGCCTGGCCCTCGCGACGACCGGTCGGGCGCCAGACCCCGCTCAGAGCCTGCCCGGATCTTTGGTCCCGCACCAAGCCACGCTCCTGGCCTCGACCAGGGTGCTGGGCGGAATAAACGTCGAGCCGTCAATGCGTCCGTGGCGGCTCAAGGGAGCAAATCCGGACAGTTGGTGGTGCGTGGCTCCCAGCTGCGAGCAGAATCCGAATCCGTTAACGTCCATCACGACCGAGTTGGCCCTGGCCCGCAACCTGGGCGTGAGGGTGGTCCGCGTGGAGTTTCCGTGGTTCTTGATCGAACCCCAAAACGGTGTCTACGACTTCAGCCGGGCGGACACCATCGTCCAGGCCGCGGGTGGGGCGGGGATCCAGCTCCAGCCGGTACTCGTCTACACGCCCGCCTGGGCGGGTGGCTCGCCCAACTCCCCGCCCAGGGCGGGAGACTGGGCCACCTTCGTCAAAGCGATGGTGGCCCGATATCCCTCGATCCGCTACTGGGAGATGTGGAATGAGCCGGACCTCTCCAAGTACTTTGCCGGCTCGGAGCAGCAGTATGTTGACGACATCCTGGTGCCCGGGTTCGAGGCGTCCAGGTCGGCCAACCCGAGCGCAGAGGTCATCCTGGGCGGGCCCTCTGGTCCGAACCCGAACTGGGCCAATGGCATCTACTCGCTGGGAGGCGGGAGCAGTTTCGACGTCATGGCCTTCCACGACTATGGGGGGAGCCCGGCGGAGGACTCGGTCGCCATGGAAGCAGTGCTCCGCGCCCACGGGCAGCCCGGCAAGCCGCTCTGGCTGGGCGAGTATGGGGCAGAGGAGAACAGGGTAAACGACACCAATCAAGAGTCGATCATGACCGCGGTGCTGACCTCCGCCTCGCCTCTGTCGATGGCCATCTGGTACAACCTGCGGGACGATTTCGCCATGGACTCGTGCTGCTCGGCCTCGGATATCGTCGTCTCCGGCTACTGGGGACTGGTTCAGCACAACGATGTCACCCTGAAACACGGCTATGCCACCATGCAAGGCCTGCTTGGTGGGCGGGACATGTCTCCCTCGTCTCCGGTTCCCACGGCCGCAGCCGGCGTTGCCGTGATTCCGGGGCTGGCAGCAGGTCGCGGCGCCCGACCCCACTCGAACCTTCCCCGCCTGGTTCTGCTGGCGCTGACCGCGCTGGGGATCGCCGGGGCGGCGGCGAGCGTGCTGTTAGCCCCGGGCGATCAGGGTCAGGCGGGGCTCAGGCTAACCTGGATGGAGCGAGGGGGACGGCCGCAAGCCGGTTGGCGAGGCCGCCGGCGCGCGCGCGTCCTGGCCGCGGCCCTCGTTGCCGTCGCGGTGCTCGCCGGACTGGGCGCGGCATTGATTCGCTGACCGGACGGCGTAAGACGCCGGGTATTGGATCGTGCCCGAAGCCGAGCCGCAGTGACGCGGGGCACCGTCTCGCACTATTCAGGCCCGCCAATTCGATCTCCTCACCGGCCCGCGGGAGTCCACCGCTGAGCCGACGATCGCATCTTCAGCCGTTGCGCCGGCCAGACACCGCGTACGACTCGGCGAGCGGAAGAAACAGCATTCGCTCCGGCTGCGGACGCCTTGACACCCAATTCCAGGCGGCGCCACTGGCCCGAATGACGGGACCCTCAGCGAACGGGGGCACGATCGGATATTGCTTGGTGCCGCGCATGAATATCGGAAGCCCAAAGATCACGGGCCGAACCACGATGTCGGTCAGGCCCGCCTCCTTAAACGCTCCGACCATGCCCCGGACGGGGATATACCGCTGCCAGAAGTCGGGGTTCGCCTGCCGGCGACTCAGGCGATTGGCGAGGGTGCGCGGGCCGAACCATCGCGTCCGGCCGGTGCCGCGCCAGACCGAAAACGGGGTCTTGGTTATCACGACTGCGCGGCCGCCAGGGTTGAGCCAGCGACCGAAGCTGCCGACCACGTTCCGCCAGGCGGGCACGTATTCCAGTACCCGTACGCTCAATATGAGGTCGAACGTGCGCGACCCGGGGTCGAACCCGCTGATGTCGCCCTGGCGGAACTCCACCTGTCCTCCTGACGCGCTCGACGATCGGGCCTCTTCCAGCATTCCGCTCGAGATGTCAACGGCCAGGACGGAGGTCGCTCGCGCCGTGAGCATGCCCGTCCAGGTGCCGGGCCCGCAGCCGAGTTCTAGGGCGGCGCCGCGTCCGTCCGCGCCCAGTTCCTCCTCCAGCGTGCGCGCGGTCAGATCCCGTTCGAATCGAGTCAGGCGGTTCTTCTCCCACCTCAGGTTTCGGTAGTAGCCCGAGGCCTCGGTGAAGACCCGAGCCACCCCGAGGGGGACGCCCGAGGCGGGGTCAGACGGGTTATCGAAGTTCATCCGGACTTGATCTCCTTGTCCTGTACCAGTCGAGCGTGAAATCGCTCCAAACGATCGGCCGCCGACGCCCACCCGAATTCGCGCTCGGCGAGATCGCGGCCCGCCCGGCCGAGCTCTGCCGACCGGCGCCGATCGGATAAAAGCCGGACGGTGCATTCGGCGAAGGCGTCCGCGTCGTCGGCCATGAGCACGTGCTGTTGATCCGCCACGTTAAGGCCCTCGCAACCAACCCTGGTGGTGACGACCGGCCTCGCCATCGCCATCGCCTCCAGAATCTTGATCCTAGTCCCGCTCCCGATCCGAATCGGAGCCACGGCGACGGCCGCGCGGGCCAGATACGGCCGCACGTCCGGCACGGCGCCGGTGAACTCGACGTGCTCACTCGCCAATCGGGTGAGCCAGTCGGGTGCGCCCCGGCCGACCACCAGCAGCCGCGCTCCGGGCCGTGCGCGCCGGATCTTGGGCAGGATCTCTCGAATGAAGTAGGCGACCGCGTCGGCGTTGGGTCGATAGTTGATGCTGCCTGTGTACACGATGAGGTCCTCGCCCGGGGAGGCGCTGGTGGGACGAAAATACTCGAGGTCAACCCCGTTTGGCACAACGCAGGCGGGAGTTGAGGGGGAGGCTTGCAACATCTGTCGCAGGTCCACATCCGAGGTGAATACGCACCCCGAGCTCTTGCGCCACGCGGCAGTCTCGTCGCGCCGCGCCTTAAGGCTCTCCACCAGGCCGAACGCTCGGCGGACCGGCTCCGACTCGATCGCGGCCAGGCGACGCAGCAGCGTGTATTCGATGTTGTGTTCATCGAGGACCGTGCAGGTTCCGGGCACCGGCTCGAGGAAACTCATCTGGCTCGACTCCAGCTGGACGACGTCGAACGCCTCCCGCTCCGCCATCTGCTCGAGCGCGGATTGCATCGCCATCGAGCGAAGTCCCGTCAGGTGGTGAGAGCCCAACCGGCCCAGCGAGGTCAGCTGAGCCCAGCGTTTGTTCTGACTAGGGACCGGCCAAGGAACCAGGCGCACCTGCTCAAATACTCCGGCCGCGCGTGGCGCGTGCTCGTCCCCGTATGCCAACAGGCTCACACGATGCCTGGACGATAGCTCCTTCGCCAGCTGGTAGACGCGCATGACGAAGCCCCAGGTCGGTGGGTGGGGCCATTGCGGAGCGACGATCAGGATGGAGCGCGATTTAGGGCTTCGCGCATCCGCGCGGGTGCCGCCCCTTCCACCTTCGGCGATCGGGTGTCTCCCGCCGCTCGGATCCTTTGATGCAATCATCCGGGTCCCAACGCTATGGCACGCATCGCCTGGGACAAATGGGTGCTTCGGGCCCGGAGGATGCTCGGTAGTCACGTCATCCGGGACCCGGGTCCCAGATGACGAGGCGACTCAGGCGCACCGGCCGCCGACACGGCAATACGATGCCGCCGGCGCCGCTACCCAGTCGGGATGACCGCACAGGGGTTGGGACCTGTGCCCGCGGCGACCGGGACAACACTCCGTCACGTGCCGCTTCGGTCCGTTGCCGCAGCCACGCTGGCTGGGTACGGTGGGGTCGGTTCGACATCAAAAAGGGGAGGCACATTGAAAGTCCTGGTGGCATTCCACGGCGGCAGCTTGAGCGGCATCGACACCTATGCCGAGCAAATTGCCGCCGCCGGATCCACCACCCCCAACTCGGTCACTCTGGCGGCACTCGGAGCAGACAACGCCAAGAATCTGGCCGATCGACTGAGCGGGCTCGGGATCCGGGTGATTACGGACGCTCAGGTCTTCTCCCCCCGCCGGCGCGGGACGGCTCTGACCCTGCCCGGGCTCGCTTCCAGGGACTTGCGAGAGCAGTTGGAGACGATCCTTCGTCGCCTTGGGGAGCGGTTCGATGTGGCCCACCTGAACCACCCCGCGCTCGCGCCGGTGGCTCGTCGCTATTGCGACCGCGTAATCGTCGCGGCTTGGTTCTACCCGCACAGTCCGGGGGCCCGCGTGGCGCAAACCTGGCACCACACGGGGAGACAGCTTCTGCGCAGCACCGCGCTGGCCGTCAAGGGTCTGGCCCACTATCGCAACGACGAGCTCGGCTACCGGCAGAGCGATAGCGTCGTCGCTCCCACGGCTCGGCTGACCGAGCAGCTCCGCGGACTCGGCATCCGCGCGGTGACGAGTGCACCGCCCTGCGGGACGCTGGGCGACGTCGACTGCCAGCTGGAGCCAGTCGGCCAGGGTTTGCCGAGTGATGTCCCAAAGTGCCCCGAATCCAAGAAAATAGTGATCTGCTGCGGCGATCTCTCCCACCCGAGAAAGAACGTCAAGGCCGGACTTGCGGCGGCCCGTCTGCTAGGCGAGAGTGGGCGTTCGTTCGAGCTTGATCTGATCGGGCGTAATTCAAATTGTCTGCGTGCAGATCTCGGCCGTCTCCCGGACAACATCAAGGTCTCCACACTCGGCTCTCTCCCGGCCCAGGAGTTGCGGGCGCAGTTTCGCCGCGCGGACGTTCTGCTCCTGCCCAGCCTCTATGAGGAATGGGGCTATGTCGCCACCGAGGCCGCGCTTCGCGGGGCTCGTGTCGTCACCTTTCCCGTCTACCCCTTCATCGACATCCTCGTAGACCCCTTCGGCGCCTGCGCCGCCGACATGACGGCCGCCGCCTTGGCGCGGGCGCTGGAGCAAGCGATCGACAGCCGAGCAGACCGACCGCAGGTTCAGCGCGCTGCCTCCGACCTCTTCGGCACCCAGGCCTCGGCCCGCCGTCTGGACGCGATCTGGTCTGTCCCCGACCATTCTGACGGGGACGCCTGAGCGTGGCGCTACCCTCTATCGACACGTCTCACCCCAGGGGGGTGTTGGTCCGAAATCTCTCCGTCCTGGCTGGAAGCCAGGCGATCACGTGGTCAGCAAGCCTGGTGTGGGCACTGGTGGTTCCGCGTTCGCTTGGGGCCTCGGGGACCGGGATCTTCACCCTTTCGGTGGCGGCCTCGCAATTCATCGGCGCGGTGATAAGCCTCGGCATGAAACCTCTGCTCGTGCGCGAGATCGCGAGCCAGCGCGACCGCGCGCCTCGGCTCTTGGCTTCGGCCATTCTGGTCAGGCTCGTGCTGGCCGTGCCCATGCTCGGTGCGGTGGCGCTGTTCGCTCGCCAAGGACACTTCGAGGGGCCACAACTCGCCGCAATCTACTTCGGCTGGGGCATTGCCGTGGTCTACACGCTTTACGAGCCAATCCTCGCCGCCCTTCAGGCTATCGAACGCATGCAGTATTTGGCCTACACCGACGTGCTGACCAAGACCGTGGTCATTCTGGTGAGCGTCGGGCTGGTCTTGATCGGGTTCGGGGTGATAGCGCTGCTCACCACCACGATCACGGTCATGACGGTGGTTTTGGCCCTCAACTTCGTCTGGCTGCGGCGGTACTTTCGAATCCAATGGCGGGTCGCGCCCCACGACCTGTGGGCGCTCGTGGTGGATAGCCTCCCCTACTGCGGATTCGCCCTCTTCTTCACCTTCTATCTGTGGATCGACTCCTTAATGCTCGGACTTATGACTCCGGCCAGGGTGGTCGGGTGGTACGGGATGCCGACCAAGCTATTTGGCAGCCTCATGTTCCTCCCCGTCATCCTGTCGACGGCCTGGCTACCGCGGTTGACGGCGGCGCATCGGTCGGGCGGCGACGCGCATCTGGCGCGGAGCGCGCGCCCACCCATTGAGATCGTGGTCGCCCTGAGCCTGCCAATCTGCGTGGGCGTGTATCTCCTGGCCGGGCCGGTCATCCATTTTCTCTACGGCCCCGAGTTCGACCGTTCTGCTCCGATCATGAGCCTGCTCGCGCTCTCCGTGCCGCCCATGTACCTCAACATAATGGTCAATCAGGTCCTCATCGCTGGCAATCGGCAGATGGTGTGGACCAAGGCGATGGGTGTCGCCTGCGTCGTCAACCCGGCGCTGAATCTGCTGCTCATCCCGTATTTTCAGCGGACTCAAGGCAACGGTGCCCTGGGCGCCGCCCTTAGCCTGCTCGTCACCGAGATCTGCCTTGCCGCCATCGCGGTCCTTTCAGTCAGAGATTGCTTTGCGGGCTCCTTTGGAAGCCGCATGTTCCGGGCGGCGCTCGCGACCGCAGCGATGGCCGCGGCCCTGGTGCTGGGCGGGCACCTCGGATTAGGATTGGAGGTGCCGCTCGCGGTGGGCGTTTACGCACTCATGGCCTGGAGGCTGCGCGTCATCACCGTGGACGAGCTGGGACAGCTCCAGGACATGGCACGTCTGATTCGCCGGCGCACACGCCCGGTCGTTGAGGCGGTATAGCACTGAGGATCGCCATTATCAGCCGCGGCTTGCCGCCGCATGGGGGCGGAATTGGGTCGTGGAGCCGCAAGGCGTCCATGGGTCTCGCCCGGCTGGGTCACGACGTTCACCTTTTCACCGCTGCGGGGGACGAGCCCCCCGGGACCGAGATCGGTGAAGGGGTGGCCGTATGCAGACTCCATCCCGCCCGGGTCCGGCCCAGCTCCCTCGGATGGGCTTGGGCCGCGGCCCGGGCCGTCCGCTCGCAGGGCGCGTTCGACGTTGTGCAAGCGTGCGAATGGGACGCTGAGGGATTTGTGCACTCGATCATCAGCCGGACTCCCCTGGTCACGCGGCTGGCGACGCCGCACTACGTCGTGCAGCGCACCAACGGGGCAGCCAGGAGCCAGGTGGCGCGCTCCCTCGTCACCCGCTGGATGGAGCGCGAGCAGGCCCGCCGCAGCTCGGCGGTAATCTCTCCCTCCCAGGCCCTCGCCGGGGACGTGGCCGCGTCATGGCGGATCGATCCGGGGGCCATCGAGATCGTGACAACGGGGGTCGACCCACCCGATTGCTCCAAAGGTTCGCTGCCGGGCCGTCTTCGCGGCGTCCCCTACGTTCTCTATTTCGGCCGGCTGGAGGCCCGCAAGGGCGTCGATGTCTGGATCGACGCCCTGCCAACCGTGTTGAAATCCCATCCAGAGGTCAAGGCGGTGCTGGTCGGCGAAGATCTGGGCTGGAGGGGCCGCCCCTTCGCCGATCACCTGCGGGAACGCTGCGCCGGCCTGCTCGATCGCGTCGAGCTCATTCCTCATCTGGCCCCCAGCGATCTCTTCCCGATCGTGGCCGCCGCCAGCCTGGTGGTGCTTCCCTCGCGCTGGGAGAACCTGGCCAATACGTGCCTTGAGGCGATGGCGCTCGGAAGGCCGGTGCTGGCCACCACCGGATCCGGCTTCGAGGAGCTGATCACCGACTCGGTGGACGGCTGGCTCGTCGCCCCAGGGGACTCCGGCGCGCTGGCTCGGGCCGCCTGCGCCGCGCTGGACGACCGGGTCACGCTCGCTCGAGTGGGTGAGGCGGGGCGCCGCCGGTCCGCGGAGCTCACGGTGGATGCCATGGCGAAAAGGCTGGTGACGGTCTATGAAAGGGTCATCGGCTGACTCCGCCCAGGGTGGGGCCGGTCTGTCGATCGCGGTCTGCGTGGGAGCGACCCGATCGGCATCTCTGCCCGGCCTGATCCGAGCCATCCGGTGCCAGGACTGGCCCGAGTGGGACCTACTCATCCTGGGCCAGGGGCCCCGGGAGGTGGCGCTGCGCGAGGCCGTGAACAGTGCATCGGGAGGCGATCCGCGCATCCAGTATCACCACCTCGATAGGTCTGGACTGAGCCGGGCCCGCAACCGCTCGATCGAGCTCGCCGCGAACCCGATCGTCGCGTTCACCGACGACGACTGCGAACCCCATTCCAGCTGGCTCAGCACACTGGCGGCGGAATTCCTGGCCGATCCCGCCCTGGGCGTGGTCGGAGGCGCGGTCCTGCGTCCACGGGCTCGGCTGGGACCGCTCGCGACCTGCCCGGCGGTCACCCCGTCCGAGGCGCTGTACGAGCCGGGCGGGGATCGGCTTCAGCCGCCGCCAGGGTGGGACTGGATCGGCGCTAATTTCGCCATTCGCCGCGAGGTCGCCCTGCGCATCGGGTCATTCGATCAGTGCCTGGGTGCCGGCGCCGATTTCCCCGCCGGCGAAGACACCGACTACAAGCTCCGACTCGAATCGTCTGGGATCAGGATGCTGTCGACCCCGCGGTCGGTCGTGGTCCACAGCGCCGGGGTGCGACGCGGTATGTTGGCCTGGCACAGCCAGGCCAACTACGCCGCCGGCAACGGCGCGGTGGCCGCCAAGCTCACCTTGATGAACGACGCGCGCGGCGAGCAGTGGTTGGAGGAGACGCGGTCTGCGGTGCGTGGCGCGGGTCTGCGCGATCCCGTGCGGATTCTGCCCGGCGCCCGCTACGCGCGCTACGCGCGGAAATTTGAGGCGGCCTACCGGCGTTGCCTTAATACCTATCGAGTCAGTGGAGGCCTGCTGCAGCATCGGTAGCGATGAGGGGGGTTGACGCGCGCGGAGCGCCCCCAGATGCAACCGCGCTGGTGCTCACCCCAAGCGCCCGAACACGCCGCCAGATCTGTCCGCCCAAAAGGCTAGGGTCGCCCTGGCAATCCTCTGGAGGCGACCTCGATCAGAGCCGGCCAGCCCGTGAACTGGACCTGGGAGGCGCCCCAGTGCGGTGTCGCGGCCGGGTGGTCCAGGCGCACGTGGGCGCCCCTTGTCTCCTCGCGCACTCGGGCGGCGCGGACGATGAGTACGGCGAATTGGCGAGCGCTTTCAGCTCGTGGCGTGCTTCCGGCGCCCGCGGCCAGGAATTCAGCGCCGGAGTCCAGGCCGGCGGCATCCCGAAGCGGCCCGGCGTGGTCGGCCAGCGCCTGGCCGACCTGCCTCACCTGGAGGCCGGCGCCGTCCCAGCGTTGGCCGGCCGCTTGGAGCGCTGAGCCCGGCATCTCGACTCCCCGGCTCTGGCCGGCGCCGTGCCGGGCGTCGATCAGAGCCGCCCTGCCGGCTCGGCGGCCCACGACCACCGCCTCCAGGAGCGAGTTGCTGGCCAGGCGATTGGCGCCGTGAAGTCCGGTGCGGGCGCACTCGCCCGCGGCCAGCAACCCGGGCACTCCGCTCCTACCAGCCAGATCCGTCACGAGGCCGCCCATCGCGTAGTGCGCGGCCGGGGAGACGGGTACCAGGTCGCGCACAGGATCGAGCCCCCGGGCCCGGCAGCGGGCCAGAAAGCCCGGAAACCGGTCTTGCAGAGCCTGTCCGCCGACCGTCCGGGCGTCGAGGAAGACCACGGGTTGCCCCGTCTTTTGAAGGTGCTCGGCCACCGCGCGCGCGACCAGTGAGCGCGGTGCCAGCTCACCGCGGGGATCAAAGTCGAAGAGAAAGCGCCGGCCGCCGGCGTCGACAAGCTCAGCTCCAGCCCCGCGCAGGGCTTCGGTCACCAGGAACCCCGGCCCTGATCCGGCCCAGACCGTGGGGTGAAACTGGACGAACTCGAGATCGGCCAGCGTGGCCCCGGCGGCCAGGGCGCAGAGCAGGGCCGAACCGTCGCAGACCGCGGTGGTGGTGGTCCGGCCGAAGAGGCCTGCGTAGCCTCCGGTGGCGAGGAGCGTCGCCCCCGATCGGACCCGGCATGGGCGGCCGTGGGCGCCGCTGAACAGGGCGCCCACCACCGCCCCCGAGCTCACCTTGAGCCCCTCGAGGCGGCCCTCGATGCGCCGAAGTGATCCCCGGGTTCGGGCGAGTCTGCGCTCGAGCGCGTGCATGATCATGGCGCCCGTTCTGTCGCCGCCCGAATGCACGATGCGTGATCTTGAGTGGGCGGCCTCCAGACCGAGTTCGAGCCGGCCGTCGCGGCGATCGAACTCTACCCCCTGGTCCTGGAGCCATCGCATTGCGTCTCCGGAACCTCCAACCAGGCTCTCCACCGCCGTGGGGTCGCAGATCTGGGCCCCGGCCGCCAGAGTGTCCTGGGCGTGAAGGAGTGGGGAGTCATCCTCCGCCGAGGCGACTGCGATGCCACCCTGGGCCCGTTCCGACGCTCCTGATCCGGCCGAGGCGAGGACGACGCTGGCCCCGGCCGCCAGCGCCTCGAGTGCGGCGGCGGCCCCGGCCAGACCGCCCCCGACCACCAGCAGGTCGGCGCTGAGTTCCTCGGGACCGTCAGCCAAGCTGGACCATGCGCTCCAGGCTGAGGCGAGCCCTTCCCGCCACCTCCTCCGGCACCGACACCTCGTGCACGTCCTGCTCCAGGGAGCGCAGCAGCTTGGGCAGGGTGATCATCTTCATGTAGCGGCAGACCGCCTGCTCGCTGACCGCGTAGAAGAGTTTGTCGGTGCCCGCCACCTCCCTTTGCAGCCGGTGTAGCATCCCGATCTCGGTCGCGACCACGAACTCGCGCCGGCTGGACGCCTGGACGTGGCGCACCATGCCCTCGGTCGAAAGCACGTGGGTGCGGCCAGGCTCGACCTCCCCGCTCGCGGCCAGATAGAGGCAGGAGCTGGCGCACCCACACTCGGGATGGACCAAGAGGTCGGCGTCACCGTGCTCTGCTCGAGCCCGCTCCAGCTCGCCCCCGCGGATTCCGGCGTGGACGTGGCACTCCCCGGGCCAGACCTCAAGGCTGCGTCCGGTCACCCGCTCTAAGTAGGAGCCGAGGAACAGATCGGGCAGGAACAGGATCTCCTGATCGC
This sequence comes from Nitrosotalea sp., assembly GCA_035534295.1. Classification (GTDB taxonomy): domain Bacteria; phylum Chloroflexota; class Dormibacteria; order Dormibacterales; family Dormibacteraceae; genus DATKQJ01. The sequence goes on along the minus strand of DATLSE010000050.1, from coordinate 5,923 downwards.
GGGGGATGGCCTCGATCACGACCTGGGCGTTGCCCGATGTGCAGCAGTAATCGCTCTCCGCCTTGACCTCGGCGCTGGTGTTGACGTAGCTGACCACGACCGCTCCCGGGTGCTGAGCCTTCCACTCCCGGAGCTGGGTGGCATCGATGCTGGCGGCGAGCGAGCAGCCCGCCTCCAGGTCGGGGATCAACACCCGCTTCTGCGGATTCAAGATGGCGGCTGTCTCGGCCATGAAGTGGACGCCGCAGAAGACGATCAGCTCGGCCTCCGTCGCGCTGGCGGCGCGGGCCAGCCCGAGCGAGTCACCGACAAAGTCGGCCACGTCCTGGATCTCGGGCACCTGGTAGTTGTGGGCCAGTATCACGGCCTTGCGCTGTGCTGCCAGCTCGCGCACCCGGGCCTTGATCTGCTCCACCTCGCCCGGCAGCTCGCGTTCCCGATAGGCGCGGGCGTCGGCGCCCAGATCTTCGCTCCGCGCCGACGCTCTCACACCCGCCACGTCTCCACCACCTCCATTGAGAGGTCGAGCGCTGGAGCCGAGTGGGTCAGGGCTCCGATCGAGATCCGATCGACGCCGGTTGCCGCGTAGGCGCCCACGCTGTCCAGGGTGACCCCGCCCGAGACCTCGAGCACGGCGCGCCCGGCGCTCAAAGCGACCGCCCGCACCACCTGCTCGGGGGCCATGTTGTCGAGCAGGATGGCGTCCGCCCGGGCCTCGAGCGCCTCCTCCAGCTGGCCCAGGTCGTCGACCTCGACCTCGACCGGATGCCCGCTGCTGCGGGCTCGGGCGATCGCGGCCGCGACCCCACCGGCGGCGACGACGTGGTTGTCCTTGATCAGGATCGCCTGGGCGAGGTTGTAGCGATGGTTTCGGCCTCCGCCCGCCAGCACCGCGTGGCGCTGCAGCGCGCGCAGCCCAGGCGCTGACTTTCGCGTGTCCAGGATCACCGCCCGCCCGCCGGTGGCGGCGGCCTCCACGTAGCGCCGGGTCAGAGTTGCGACTCCACTCAGCTGCTGCAGGAAGTTGAGCGCGGTGCGCTCGGCCCCGAGCAGGCGGCCGAGCCGGCCGGAGACCTGAGCCACCCGATCACCCGCTTCAAGGCTGCAGCCCTCGGTGCGCTCCAGCTCAAAGCTGATCTCGGGGTCCACCTGCCGGAACACCTCCTGCGCCGGCAGGGACCCGGCCAGCACCCCGGCCTTACCGGCCCGGATCTCGGCCCGGGCCCACAGCCTGGGATCGACCACCGCCAAAGTGGTGAGATCAAGATCCTCGGGCCCCAGATCCTCGGCCAGAGCCTCCGCCACCTTGGCCTTGAGGTATACATCTGAGAGCTGGGGTGGGCGCGGCAGGTGAGGCGCGGGGACGTTCCCAGCCATCATCCGGCTCCAGACGAGTCGGGCGCGGCCTCATGCCAGGGCAGCTCGCGGGCCCAGGTCCCCAGCACCGGGCCGGTGAAGCGGTAGAGGTCGCCCGGCCGCCCCACCCCACCTGGGGTCGCCCTCCCTCCCGCGGGGATGAGCACGTCGGAGGCGAACAGGGGGCTGAACGCCTTTTTAAAGTTGCCCGTATTAAGTCGAAGCAGGGCGGGGTCAAGGGTGGCCGCGTAGACCGAGCGCAGCTCGGGCAGGGTGAAGGTCTCGGGCAGGAGCTGGAAGGCGAGCCAGCTGTAGCGCAGCTTGGACTGGGTCCGGTTCATGGCCACGCGCAGGATGTCGGCGTGGTCGAAGGCGAGCGATTCGGCTGGCAGCCCTCGGACTGGAACCCACTGAGCTTGCATCATCCCGCCGCCCGCGAGTAGGGAGAGCTCCTCGCTTCGCTCCAGGGCCAGGTGAGCAACCGAGATCACCCGCCCGCGGCTGTCGCGCTCGGGGGCGCCGAAGGTGCCCAGCTGCTCTAAATACCAGTGCGTGGCGTTGAGTCCGGCTCTGGTTCTAAGCGCCCGGCGCGCGGCACCATCGAAGCTCTCGTCGAGCTCGACCTGGACCCCAGGGAGGCTCCACTTGCCGGCGAAGGCGGGGTCTGAGGGCTTGACCAGGAGCACCTGCCACGCCTCTTGGATCCGCATCTCCATGCGGACGGTGAAGAGGACCACATCGACCGCGACCACCGCATTGGGCACTAGGGGTTCAGCTCTCGGCGCGCGGGGCTGGCTCAAGGCATTTCTACTGTATCCGATTCAAATCCAATGGAGATAAATTGAAGGCGGATCCGGGCTTAGGCTCCCCCCGACACTTCCCGCTTGCAGATCTGACCCCAGCGCCCACCTCCAGGTTTCTCCCGGCTTTTTTGGCTCTCACCTGGCGCCGGGCGCCGACCTGCGGTTAGTTTGGGTTCAAGTGTCAGTACTGATAACCGGTGGTCAGGGCCAGCTGGGACACGATCTCTCCTTGCTGCTGCCGGAGGCGGCCGCCCCGGGGCGGGTAGAGCTCGACATCACCGATGGGGCCCAGCTCGACGACGCGCTCCGGGGCGTCGAGCTGGTCTTCAACTGCGCCGCCTACAACGCAGTCGACGACTCTGAGCGCGACCCCAGCCGGGCCGAGCTCATAAACCACCTGGGGCCGCGCAACCTGGCCGCCGCCTGCGCCCGGCGCGGGGTGCGCCTGGTCCACTTCTCCACCAACTACGTCTTCGATGGGAGGGCTTCTCGGCCCTACCAGGAGGACGACGAGCCCTCGCCCGCCGGCGCCTACGCCCGCAGCAAGCGGGCGGGTGAGGAGGCGGTCCTAAGCCTTCTGCCCTCGGCCCTGGTCATCCGCAGCTCGGGGCTCTTTGGCGCTGTCGGCAGCGCGATCAAGGGCGGCAGCTTTCCAGAGCGCATCGTGGGCGCGGCCCGAGCCGGCCGGCCCTTAAAGGTGGTGGACGACCAGCGATTGAACCCGACCTGGACCGGTGATCTGGCCGCCGCGTCCCTGGCCCTGGCTCAGAGCGAATTGAGCGGCGTGGTCCACCTGGTGGCCGACGGCTGCGCCAGCTACCACGAGCTCGCCCTCGCCTCCCTGGCCCTGGCCGGCCTGGAGCAGGTGGAGGTGGCAAGGGTGAGCTCGAGCGATTTTTCAGCCCCCGCGCCTCGGCCCCAGAACGGCTGCCTCACATCCCGACGCGTCGCCCCCCTGCGCCATTGGCGCCAGGGGCTGGCCGCCTACTGGGCGGCGTACCAGGCGAGGGAGGCCGAGACCGAGCAGCCCATGTAGTCGTTGCCCGCCGCCTGGTCCAGGTGGAGGGCCACGCTGACCGTGGTGACGCTGCCCCGGGCCAGGTGGCCGGAGGCCAGGGGGAGCAGGCTCTGGGGCGAGGAGTGGGCCTGAGCCAGCGCGCTGAGGGTGCCCTGGTAGAGCTGGTCGCCGCCCTCGGTGATGGTGATATCGAAACCCGCGCTCGGGTCGGGCGCGGTGCACACGGGCGAGCTGCCTGCTGCCCGGGAGTCGAAGTTGGTGACGTAGAGGCCGGCGCGGGTCGAGTCGACGGGACCGCCGAGGCGGAGACGGTAGGTGTCGATCTGGTCCGGCCCGCCCGGCACGTAGAGCTGGGAGCCGAAGAGGGAGGAGGGCTGATCGAGCTGGGTCAGGGTCATCTGCCCCTGCACGAATGGGTTGGCCTGTCCGATCAGCATGAGCAGGGCGGAGCCGATGGGGAGCAGCGCCTTGACGATTGAGACCAGGACCATGGCTCAAGCCTGGGCTTGGGTTTGGTCAGCTCGGGGTGGCTATTGAGACGTTCCGAGCTTGGGTGAGACGCCTAAAAGCGTCACTTCGCCGTCATCAGGCTTGGAAATTCAGAGCCTGCCGTCAGAATCTACTGAGTCACCTGCCAGGTGAAGTTCAGCACCGGGACCCGGCCCTGAGCGTCGTTGCTGATCGAGCGCGGCAGGGAGAGACCGAAGGTGTAGTCGATGCCGGCGCCGAGTCCGGCCACGTCCAGCTGCAGCGGCGAGGTGGGGGAGTAGAGGCGGGAAAAGTCGGCCAGGGTGCCGGTGGGCGTGACGCTGCAGGCGCCGGCGGCCTGGGTGGGGAAGAAGCAGCGGTCGTGGGTGTCGTCGTGCAGGGTCAGCTTAAGGAGCGAGCAGACATCAGCGGTGCCGTGGTTCAAAACTCCGGGCGCATTTCCGGTCGCGCACTGGCTGGCCCACATGTCGAGCCGGCTGGCGGGGATGGTGCCGGGGTTACTAAGACTCAGGTGGACCTCCTGGAGGGCGCCCGGGCCCTGGTTCACGAACTGGAAGACCTTGTCGCAGCTGGCGTTGCCGCCGGTGCCGGCGCTGAAGGCGAGGCAGTTGCTCGATCGGTTCCGCTGGTTCAAGACCAGTGCGCCGACAAAACCCTGGTCGGGTGGGTTCACGACCTGGGTGTTGAGCGCCCCCAGGGTGGCGGCCTGGGCGGGGGCCAAGAGCAGCAGCAGCACCAAAAGCGTGGCCAGCCCGAAGGTGGCGCCCAGGCGCCGGCGGCTGGGGTCGCGGCTGCGGGTGAGGAGGTAGGCCAGGGTCAAGAGCAGCAGTACTAGCAGGACCAGCGGGGCTGGATTGAAGGTCCAGATCTGGGCCGGCTGCGCGGACCATACGAATCGGAAGTCGATGGGGTAGGAGCTGGTCTGGGCGCCGGGGTGGGAGCTCAGGCTGACTTGAAGGTGGGCTGAGGCGCCGGGGAGCCAGAGGTCGCCCAGGCGGACCGGCGAGCGGGGGATGACGCCCGAATAGAGCTGGCGATGGGATTGGAGATCCTGCACGTTGAGGGTCAATCCGTTGCCGGAGCTCCGGCTCTGCAGCTCCAGGTAGTAGGTGATCGGGACGGCGCCGGAGTTGGTCAGGGTGAGCTTGGCCGAGGCCGTGGCACCGGGGGCGAGGCTGCCGCTCGAGAGCAGGGTGCGCCCGTTCTCAGCGCTGCTCAGATCGAGCAGGAAGCCGGGCCGGCTCAGCCCCAGCAGGAGCAGAACCAGGACTGTGAGCGCGGCCCCGGCCAGGATCCAGATTCGAGGCCGCCTCACCGCGCGCCGCCGCCCGCGGTCAGGCTCAGCTGCGCTCGGGCCGGGGCTGCCGCCGGAAGACGTCCGGGAGGAAGGTCCAGGCCAAAAATCCGGCCGGGATGGCGATCAGGAGCAGGCGTCCCAGGGGCTGGCTGGCCGACCCCAGGGCGAAGCCGAGGGCGGGGATCGAGAACAGCACCTTCCAGCCCGCACCGGTGGCGGGCACCTGCCAGGGGTCGGAGACCGCGTTGGCGTCGCCCTTGGTGATGAAGAAGCGGGAGCCTGAGTTGCTGGCGATGTGGACCACGCGGTGGGTGACCAGGACGTCGGTCCGCCCTGGCTCCGAGAACGTGATCACGTCTCCGACCTTGACCGCGCTGGCCTGGATCGGGGTCAGCACCACCTCCGAGCCGGTGGGGATGGTGGGAGACATCGAACCCGAGAGCACGGGCAGGGCCTTGTAGGGCAGGAAGAGCGGACCCACCCCGGCGGCGAGCACGATCGCGGCCAGGATGCCCAGGACCAAGGTCACCGCTCTTGAGGCCCAGGCGCGCAGGCTCTGGGTCCCGGGGGAGGATGCCGGGGACCCGATCGCCCCCGCATCCGGCGCCGGCTGGACCGCCGATGGTTCGGAGGGGGCAGCCGGCGGGGGCGCGCCGAGGTCGCCGGAGGGCGGCTGCTGCACGGCCGAAGGATGCGCGTCCGCGATCCATTCCGTCAAGTTCTGGCGGCCGTTACTGGGATATGAACCAGGAGACGTCGAAGGTCGCCGAGCGTCCCTGATAGGTGTTGTCGGTGGCGGGGGGGACTTCAAAGCCGACCGTGAAGTACCCGCTCGAGGCGGCGGCGATGCCGGGGCCGGAGCCGACCGTGATCGCATCGCCCGAGGCCGAGCTGGGGTAGGTGGAGTTGAAGTTGGCCAGGGTCTTGGTCGCGTCGGGGAACGAGGTGCTGCAGGTGGTC
>DATLSE010000049.1:0-98275 GCA_035534295.1 Nitrosotalea sp. | reverse complement strand
ATCCACGCCGCCAGGCGTGGATCGACCGGCCTTGGACCCTGGTCCAGCTCATGACCGATCTCCGAGTACGCCCACATGCAGGGCAAGAGGGCGGCCGCCAGCTCCGCGAAATCGCCAACGGCGGCCGTGGCCAGGAGGAAGTCGGTATAGGCCTGAGTCGCGGGTGCCATCTCCTCGCGCTCGAGATCCTGCGCGGAGATGCCAAGTTCAGCTGCCAGGCGACGGTGCAGATCCATCTCATGCCGGATCGTGGACCAGAGCAGATCGGTGAAGCGGGCCAGGAGCTCTGGGTCTGGGGCCCGGGCTGCAGCCAGGGCGAACACTCGACCGTACTGGATCAGGAATCGATAATCCTGCCGGACCCAGTGCCGGAAGCGCTCAGGGTCGAGCGTTCCCTCGCCGATGGCGCGGACGAAGGGGTGCCGATGCTGAGCCGACCAGAGTGCGTCGACCGCAGCGCGCAGGTGATCGGTGAAACGCTCGTCTAACGTGGTGGGGAAGCCATATCGAGTTCCTCGCCGCTCGGACCGGGCGGCAGATCCGTCCGATCAAATTTAGGGCATCTCCTCGGTCGCCGTGGCCAGCTGCAGCTCAAAGCACGGATGGTCATCGTGACCCGGCTCAAGCTCACCCAGGTCGGCCGGCTCCGAAAACACGGTCAGCTCCACGGGCTCGACTTCTGCGCGATTGATCATGTAACCATGCTGGCTCGTCGCCAAGTGGGTGACCACGTGGGCTGCGACCGAATTTGAGCGTTGAAATTGGTTCCGGCGTACCGGGGCCGGCCCTCCTCAGCGGTGGTTGTAGAGCTCGATCGTCCAGCGCCACTCCGATCGGTCCTCGGCGTTCCACCAGCTCTTGAGCAGGCCCACCTCCCCGCCGGGAAGTATCACCGGGAGATCGATCTCGTCCTCGGCAGGCCAGATCTCGGCTCGTTCCACCCGTCCGTCGCGGACCGTAAGGCAGGTCATGGGCGATTCCTGGCTCCGGGTCAGGCCGTCACCGAAGGCGACCAGGCGATTGTCCTCGTCTGTGACCTCGACCCGCAGTGAGCTCGGGGCGGCGTGCACCAGGACGCGGTCGGCGGCCGCCATCGCGCCCCGCCCGAAGGAGATGCCACGCGAGGCGGCGTCAGGGATCCACAGATCCCAGGTCTGAACTCCCATCGCTGACCTCCCAACTCAGATCCGCCGGGCGGAGGCGTCCGGCGATCGAACCGATGACGAGCCCCGGCCGGACCGGGCGCCGAGGGCTCCCAATTGGTCCACGATACAAGCGCCGTCGAGCACGCTCCGCGCGGCCCGGACGCTCTACGTGCGCGGCTGGACCGTCACCGCGCCGCTCAACTGGTCGTCCGGTTCCTCGGCGGCACCCCTGAACTGGGCGGAGTAGAGCCGCTGGTAGGCGCCTCCGGCGGTGAGGAGTTGCTGGTGCGTGCCGCGCTCCACGATCTGACCCGCCTCCATCACCAGGATCAGGTCGGCGTCGCGGATGGTCGAGAGCCGGTGGGCGATGACAAAGCTGGTCCGATCCGTGCGCAGGGCGGCCATTGCCCTCTGCAGGAGGAGCTCGGTCCGGGTGTCGACCGAGCTCGTGGCCTCGTCCAGGATCAACAGCGAGGGGTTGGCCACAAAGGCACGCGCGATGGTGAGGAGCTGGCGCTCGCCCGCGCTGACGCTGCCTCCCTCCTCGTCGATTATGGTGTCGTAGCCCTCGGGCAGCCCGCGCACGAAGCGGTCGACGAAGGTGGCCCGGGAGGCGGTCAGAATTTCCTCCTCGTCCGCGTTCGGGTTGCCATAGGCGATGTTCTCGCGGATGGTGCCGGCGAACAGCCAAGTGTCCTGCAGCACCATCCCGATGTTGGATCGCAGCTCGGAGCGGCCCAGCGTCTTGACGTCGACCCCGTCGAGCGTGATGCTGCCGCCCTGGATCTCGTAGAAGCGCATGATCAGGTTGACCAGCGTGGTCTTGCCAGCTCCGGTCGGCCCGACGATCGCGATCGTGTGACCGGGTTCGGCTACCAGGGAGAGGTCCTCGATCAGGGGTTTGTCGGCCTGGTAGCGGAACGCCACGTGTTCAAACTCGACCCGGCCACGGCGCGTGGGAGCGGGGAGCGCCGGGATTGGGTCGGGACTCTCCTCGGAGGCATCCAGGAGGTCGAAGACGCGCTCGGCCGAAGCCACGCCCGATTGCAGCAGGTTGGCCATCGAGGCCACCTGGGTCAGGGGCTGGGTGAACTGTCTTGAGTACTGGATGAAGGCCTGGACGTCTCCCAGGCTCATGGTCCCGGTGGCCACCCTGATGCCCCCGATGACGGCGATGGCCACGTAGTTGAGATTGCCGATGAACATCATCGAGGGCATGATCAGCCCCGAGATGAACTGGGCCCCGAAGCTGGCCTCGAAGAGCTGCTGATTGCGGGCCACAAACACCTCGTCGACCTCGCCCCGACGGCCGAATACGGTGACCAGCTGATGCCCGGTGAAGGCCTCCTCGATGTGCGCATTGAGGGAGCCGGTGTGCGACCACTGGGCCACGAAGAGACGCTGCGAGCGGCGCGCGACCTGGGTCGCTATGACGACGGAGACCGGGATGGTGACAAGCGCCACCACCGCCAGCAGGGGAGAAACCACGAGCATCATCGCCAGTACGCCAACCACGGTCAGGAGCGAGGTCAAAAGCTGGCTGAGGGTCTGCTGCAGCGCCTGGGACACGTTGTCGATGTCGTTGGTCACCCGGCTCAAGAGCTCGCCCCGCGGCTGTCGATCAAAGAATTCGAGGGGCAGGCGGTGAAGCTTGAGTTCGACCTCGGCCCGGAGCCGGAACACGGTGCGCTGCACGACCCCGTTGAGCAGGTAACTCTGCAGCCAGCTGAACAGCGAGGAGGCGATGAAGAGCGCCAGGGCCAGGAGCAGGACTTGGGCCAGCTGGGCGAAATCGATTCCGCGCCCGGGTACCACGTGCAGCCGGGCCAGAAGATCAGCCAGGTTTGGATTGCCCCGCGCCCGAGCCTGCGCGACGACCTGGGCCTGGGTCACCCCCCGGGGCAGGCTCCGCCCGAAGGCCCCGGTGAAGATGAGGTCGGTGGCGTGGCCCAAGAGGCGGGGCCCGATGACCACGAACGAGATGCTGGCCACGGCCAGCGTGATCACAAGCGCCACGCTCCTCGACTCCGGACCCAGGCGCCTCAACAGGCGGCGACCGGAATCGAGGAAGCGGAGCGGTTTTTGAACGGGCGCGCCAGCGCCGGAGCGGGGGAAGCCGGGGCGCTGGATCACGCCGCCGGGTCCTTGGTGAGCTGCGACTGAACGATCTCGAGGTAGGTCGGACAGCTGGCCATAAGCTCCTCATGGCTACCCAGCCCGACCACCGCCCCCTGATCCAGGACCAGGATCTGGTCGGCGCCGGAGATGGTGGAGACGCGCTGTCCAACCAAGATGACGCTGGAGTTGGCCAGGCGCGGTGCCAGCGCCCGACGCAGCCGGGCGTCGGTGGCCAGGTCGAGGGCCGAAAAGCAGTCGTCGAAGAGGTAGATCTCAGGGCGGCGCAGAAGCGCGCGGGCGATGCAGAGGCGCTGACGCTGGCCGCCAGACACGTTGGTGCCGCCCTGGGCGATGGGAGCGCCGAGGCCGCCGGGCATCGATTCGACAAAGGCGCGCGCCTGGGCCACCTCAAGCGCATCCCAGAGCTCTGAGTCCGCAGCATTGGGATCGCCGTAGCGCAAGTTGCTAGCCACCGTGCCCGAGAACAGATACGGACGCTGGGGCACCAACCCGATCCTCGCCCAGAGCAGTGCGGGTTCCAACTCGGCGATGGGCACGCCGTCGATCAGGACGGTGCCCGAGGTGGCGTCGAAGAGGCGGGCGGCCAGAGAGAGCAGGGTCGTCTTGCCCGCCCCGGTGCTGCCGATCACGGCGGTGATCTGGCCCGGCCCGGAGCGGAACGAAACGTCCCCCAGGACTGGGGCCTCAGCGCCCGGATATCGAAACCCGACTCCGCGCATCTCGATCTCGGCCTGGGAGCGCAGTTCGGTGATCGGGTTCGGGGCCGCCCGCACCGAGGATTGGGTGTCAAGCACCTCGCCGATGCGCTGCGCGCAGACCGCCGCGCGGGGGATGAGCACGACCATGAAGGTCGCCATCATCATCGACATCAGGATCAGGGTCAGATACATGAGAAAGGCGGTCAGCGCGCCGATCTGGGTCTGGCCGGCCTGGACTCGAGAGGCTCCGAACCAGAGCACGGCCACGCTGGACGCGTTCATGACCAGCAGGACGGTGGGGAAGATCAGGGCCATGAGCCGCCCGGCGTGGAGTGCGGCGCTGGTCACGGCGGCGTTGGCGATCTCAAAGCGGCGGATCTCACGCTCCTCGCGGACGAAGGCGCGCACCACCCGGATGCCCGTGAGCTGTTCGCGCAGGACCCGGTTGACCACGTCAATGCGTGCCTGCATGGCGCGGAACTGAGGCACCATGCGGGAGACGATGAGTCCAACCGAGATGAGCAGAATCGGGATCGCGATCAGCAGCAGCCAGGCCAGCCCGGCGTCCTGACGCAGGGCCATGATGATGCCCCCCACCGCCGTGATCGGGGCCGCGACCAGCACCGTGCAGGTCAGCGCCACCAACATCTGCACCTGCTGCACGTCGTTGGTGTTGCGCGTGATCAACGAGGGCGCGCCGAAGCGGGCCACCTCGCGGGCCGAAAAGCCGGCCACGCGGCGAAAGATGGCCAGGCGCAGGTCGCGCCCAAATCCCATCGCGGCACGGGCGCCGAAATAGACCGCGCCTACCGAGCAGGCGATCTGCAGCAGGGTGAACGCAAGCATGCGGACCCCGGTGGCCACGATGTAGGCGGTGTCGCCTCTGGCCACCCCGTTGTCGATGATGTCGGCGTTGAGGCTGGGCAGATAGAGAGAGGCCAGGGTCCCCACCAGTTGCAGTCCCACGACGGCCAGAAGGGGGCGGGAATAGGGACGGAGGTAGATTCGCAGAAGGCGAGTCAGCAAGGCGCATTCCTCGTCAAGCCCACGGCTCGAGGGGCCGGCAGACGCCGGAGACCGCTATCCTCCATCGCCATCATCGGGGTGGCGCCCCGGCGCGCGATCAATGGCGGGCGGAACGGCCCGCTCAGCCAGCCTGGGTCAGGCGCGGGCCCACGCCGAGGCTGGCGCGGAGCGCCTCCACGATCCGGGCCTTGTTCGGATAGAGCGGCTTTTCCATGGCCGGGCTGAAGGGGATCTGGATGTCGGGGGTGGTGATCCTGCGGATCGGCGAGCGCAGGGACTCGAACACTTCCTCGGCGGCCAGGGCGGCGATCTCGCTGGCCGCGCTGCAGGTGCGGTTGGCCGGGTCGGCGATGACCAGGCGGCCGGTCTTGGCGACCGATCGCAGGATTGTCTCGCGGTCCAGGGGAACCAGGGTCCGGGGGTCGATGACCTCGACCGATATCCCCTCCTGGGACAGCTCCTCTGCGGCCGCCTCAGCGTGCACCACCGACCCCGCGATCGCGACCAGGGTGGCGTCCGAGCCCTCCCTGGCAACCCGCGCCTGGCCCAGGGGAATCAGGTATGGATCCTCAGGCAGCTCCTGCTTGCGCATCCAAAGGGTGGCATCCTCAAACACGATCACCGGATCATCGGTTCGGATCGCGGTCCGCATCAGCCCTCTGGCGTCGTACGGAGTGGCCGGGGTGATGATCTTGAGCCCGGGTACGTTCATCAGCATCGGATAGGGCCGGTCGGAGTGATGGGCGGCGGTGGAGGAGCCGTAAAACATGCTGGCCCGGTAGACCACAGGTATGTCGGCCTGGCCCCCGAACATGTAGCGATTCTTGGCCGCCTGGTTGATGAGCTGGTCGAACGCCAGGTACATGAAGGTGGCATAGGTCATGTCCACGATCGGGCGCAGCCCGGTCATGGCGGCTCCCACCCCCATGCCGGCGAAGGCCGCCTCGGAGATGGGCGTGTTGATGACTCGCTCCAGTCCGAAGAGTTCGACAAAGTTGGGTGCGGTGCCGAACAGGTTGGAGCGGACGTCCTCACCCATCAGCACCACGCGGGGGTCCTCCTCCATGGCCTCGCGCTGGGCGACTCCGATCGCGGCCAGATAGGTCAGGTTCGGCATCAGTTAGAGCTCCGATGGGGGATCGCGATGGGTTCGGCGAAGAGATCGGCGAACGCGTCCTCGGGGTCGGGGTCAGGGCTATCCTGGGCGAAGCGAAGCGCCGCCTGAACCTCGGTTCGAACCTCTTCGTCCATCCCCTCCAGTTCGGCCTCACCGACGCCGAGGGAGCGCAGTCGCGCGGCCGCGATCGGCAGCGGGTCGCGATCCATCCACGCCTGCAGCTCCTCCGCCGGTCGGTAGGCGCCGGAATGGCGCAGTCCCTCTGAGTGATCCGAATAGCGGTAGGTCATCACCTCGACCAGGGTCGGACCATCGCCCGCGCGTGCCCGCGCCACCGCTTCGGCCACGACCTCGTACACCTGCCAGACGTCCTGACCGTCCTCCACCGTCACGCCCTTGACGCCGAATCCGGGTGCTCGTTTTGAAATACGCAGCTCCTTGGTCACCTCACGCTGCGCGGTGACCGAGGCATATTGATTGTTCTCACACAGGTAGACGATGGGCAGCGACCAGACGGCGGCCATGTTCAAGCACTCGTACAGAACACCCTGGTTGGACGCCCCGTCGCCGAAGAAGCAGAGCGCGACCCGGCCGTTGCCGAGCGTCTTGGCGGACAGTGCCGCCCCCGTGGCGACGGGTATCGCCGAACCCACCACCCCGGATTCGCCCAGACTGCCGCGACTGAAGTCGGCCAGATGCATGGATCCGCCCTTGCCCTTGCAGACGCCGGTGCTCTTGCCCAAAAGCTCGGCCATCAGAGCATTGAGTGGCGCGCCCTTTCCAATCGGGTGTCCGTGTGAGCGATGGGTTCCGGTCATGTAATCGGAGTCCTCGAGCGCCATGCACGCGCCCACCACCTCGCCCTCCTGGCCGATGCTGGTGTGGGCCGCTCCGGGCAATTCGCCCCGTGAGACCAGGCGCTTGACCGACTCGTCCAGACGACGAATGCGAAGCATGCGGCGGTACATCTCCAGAAGCATTGCGCTGGGGATGACGGGTTCCGTGGAACCAGGGGCCGAGCTCAAGTCCAAGTCCTTGCTCATCCGACCTCGATCACGGCCAGCGGAGTGTAGATTGCCACCGTCTCCCCCACTTGGACCAGGATCGCGGTCAACACACCGCTCTCGGGGGCCTCAAGGTCGGTGTTGACCTTGGCGGCTTCGATCTCCGCCAGCGGTTCGCCCTCGACCACGCTGTCACCCACGCGCTTCTTCCACTCCACGACCGTTCCCTCGCTCATGCCCATGCCCCACTGGGGCAGTCGCACCTCAACCCTCACTCGCCAATTCCATCCCCACCGATAGGCTACGCGCCTGGCCGCCCGGTGGCGCGGACCGCGCCCCGATGGCCCCGGATCCCGCTCCGGAACCCTGTGAGCGGACGGCTATACTTTGCGCCTCTTGGCCCTGGAGAACCCGTTCAGCTTCGAGGATCAGGTGGTGGTCGTGACCGGTCCCTCCGGTGGCCTGGGCGCACCCATCGTCCGCGCCTTCGCCCAGGGCGGGGCCGATCTGGTGCTGGCCGACGTCAACGATGCCGCCGCCAGGTCGCTGGGCGATGAAGTCCGCTCGTTGGGGCGACGCGCCCAGGAGGTCCACGTCGACGTCCGTGAGCCGGCCGACGTCGAGCTCATGGTGAGACGGGCGCGCGAGGAGTTCGGTCGACTCGACGTGCTGATCAATCTGGCTGGCGCCATCTTCCGCATCCCCTCTGCGGAGCATCCGCTGGACAAATGGAAGCTGCAGATGGACGTCAATGTGATGGGCACCTGGCTCTGCTGCCAGGCCGTCGGGGCGGTGATGCTGGAGCAGGGCCACGGGCGCATCATCAACTTCGCCTCGGGCGCCGGCTTCCACGGCTTCGTGGGCTATCCGGGCTACACCCCGTCCAAGCACGCGATCGTGGGCTTGACCAAGGTGCTGGCGATCGAGTGGAGCGGCCGCGGAGTCAACGTCAACGCCGTCGCGCCCGGCTTTACCGGCACCCCGTTCAACCAGGACGTGCTGGACGATCCGGAAAAGCTCCGAGGAGTGCTGAGCCGGGTCCCCATGGGCAAGGTGCTGCCGGCCGATTGCACGGTCGGGCCGACCCTGTTCCTGGCCTCGGAGGCGTCGCGCTGGATCACCGGGTTCACGCTCCGCGTGGACGGCGGATTCAACGCCACCTAGTCCAGCGCGCAAGCCCTGTTGGGGCTCAGGGTGGGTGGCCCCGGTGGCGACGGATTTAAATTGACAAGGCGGCGATGGGCCGCCGATACTCCGGGGCGTGTCCGACCCTGCCCCGCCCACGGTGCCGGCGGCACCGACGGTTTCCAGCCGTCGCGTCGACCTGCCGGGCGGTCCCGTCACCTTGGAGCCCCTAGACCAACTGCGCAAGCAGCTGACCGAGCAGGAGGGCGAGGCCCACAGGCTCCTTCAGGAGGCGGCCGCGGCGAGCTCGGCCGCGGAGCAGAAGTTGCAGCTCGCGGGCGGTATTCTGCTCGACCGCTCGGCCGAGTGGGCGCAGGGCGCGGTCGCCGACCAGATCCAGCCCGCACTGCAGCTGCGACTGCAGATCACCAGTTTGCATGCGCAGTCGGAGACCCTCAAATCGAGGCCGCACAGCGGGCTCGGCGGCCTCTTTCAGGGCCTGTCCGATGACCACCATGAGCACACCCTGGAAAAGGAAGCATCAAAGCTGAGCCAGGGGATTGACGCCGCCCTGCTCGAACTCCTGCCCCGACTCCCGGACCGAACACTGCCCGAGGCCGACAGCCTGAGGGCGGAGGCCGCCGCTCTAAAGGAGCAGGCGGCCGCTCTCACGGTCCAGGCCCAGGCCGTCTCGAGCCAGGCCGGGGCGGTGAGCGCGGAGGTCGGGCAGCGCCAGGCGGCGCTGAAGAGCCTGGGGTTTGATTCGCTGCTGCTGGCGGCCGAACTTGAAACTGACGGACCCCAGCCGGTTTCGAGCCCCCTGGCGCTCAAGGCCAAGGAGCAGGCCTACTACTGCACCCACGCCGTTCTTGCCCGCCTCTCCACCCGGACCACGTACGCCGGCCGAAGCCAGGGGGTCAGCTTTCCCATCGGCCACACCGGGATCCGGTATCGCGTCGGATCGTTCAGCGGTCATCCCGTGCAGACCACCGCACTGACCGACCTGGACCAGGGGTCGCTGGTCGTGACGGGGCAGCGCCTGGCATTCATCGGATCCACCCGGTCGGTGGTGACCGCCCTGGCCAAGATAGTCCACGTGGAGTCGTACACCGACGCTCTGGCCGTGTTTCAAGAGGGGCGGGAGCGGCCCAATCTCTACAAGCTGGAAACCCCGCAGCGGGTCCTGCTCTACCTCAACTGGGCGCTGGCGCACATCTCCTGAGCTGACGTGCTCCGGGCACCCCGGAATGTGAACCGGCACGCCCCGAGGGCGATGGCGGGGTTCACTTCAGAGAGCCTTTTTTAAAGCAGACGCTGGTCGGAGACGATGCGTACTCTCCCCAGCAGCCGACCTCTTTGAAGCCCGCCCGACGGTAGAGGGACATCGCCGGCGCCTGGTGGATTTCGGTCTCGAGCACCAAAGACTGCGCTCCCAGTCGCTTGGATGCCACCTCCAGGTGGGCCAGCAGGGCCCGACCGACGCCCCGGTCGTTTTCGACTGGATGATCAGCTCGCGCCGAAGTGGCGGCTCAGCTGGTCCAGGACGTACTCACCAATGAGCCGGTGATCGCCGTTCGCCATAGAGTGGGCTGCGGCGCGCGCGTAGTCGGCTGAACCGGGTCGCGGGCGAAGCCGCAACACGGGCGGCAGTTCATAGCGAAGAAGGATCCAGTTGCACAGGATCCTGGCTGTTCGACCATTTCCATCGGCAAACGGATGAATCCGCACCCATTCACCGTGCAGGTCTGCGGCGAGTTCCGCGATTTCAGCAATGGTCGCAGCGTCGCTGGCACCGCCCGGGCATGCCGCATCGAGCTTTAGCATCCGCTGGGTAATGGATCGTTCGAACCTCTGTAACTCAGCCGCTATGCGCTGAGCCATGACGCCAGGCACGTTCCCGACCGCGACATCGCATTTCTGAAGCGCTCTGGACGCGGTGGACCCACGGAACTCGCCCAGCGGATCGTTGAGGTCAGTCTTGATCCCAACGTACATGTCGCGGTGCCAGAGACGCACGATGTCAAACGAAAACGCGACTCGTTTGCTGGAGTCTACGACCAGCCGTTTGAGGATCCGAGCGCAGTTGCCTGCGATTCGGTCGTGAGAATCCGGAGTTTCCCTACCCCAGATCTGGCTCAGCGCGTCCCTCGTCGAGAGCCCGTCGCAGGTTCAGAGCGTCCTCCCGGGAGATGCGCCTGGCCCGGAGAGGGTCCTGGTACTTGCCCTCGGCTTCGGATGTCTCTCTGGCGGCAGCGGTGATCGATCGAGCTCTTTGCACTCCGGTCATACTGCGAAGCACTTCCACCATTCGCACGAGTTTCCCTTCCAGCTCGCCAGCCGCCTCGTGTAGCGGGGCATCGATGAGGTCCTGGATGAGCTGATTGACCGAGGTATGACGCTCGCCCGCCACAAGCGAGAGCAGCTCGTGCTGCGCCGGGTCATTGAACCTCACCGTGATGGTGGGGCGCTCGGCAACCGCAGGTCTTCGTACGGGACGTCTGACAGGAGCCTTGCGCTTCACGAGTCCATGATAGCAAAAGAACTAATTGCCATCAAATACCTATATTGATGCAAATCAAGGTGGAGCGGGAGACGGGCTTCGAACCCGCTACCTCAACCTTGGCAAGGTTGCGCTCTACCGAGTGAGCTACTCCCGCCCGGAAGCAGGGCCAAGTTTACCCAAATCGGCCGCCGGCGAATTGGAGCGGGTGACGGGAATCGAACCCGTGTAAACAGCTTGGAAGGCTGCCGCACTGCCATTGTGCTACACCCGCACTCTCCGTCTGGTGGCCCGTGCGGGCTTCGAACCCGCGATCTCCGGCTTGAAAGGCCGGCGTCCTAGTCCACTAGACGAACGGGCCCCGCCGGACGAATCGGTGGTGGGCGGCGACGGTCTCGAACCGCCGACCTCCAGCATGTCAAGCTGGCGCTCTCCCAGCTGAGCTAGCCGCCCCCGTGCCCGGCGTTGCTATTCTAGCGAGGCCCCTTCAGCCCGCAGCCGTTAGCCGGGCGGCGGATCGGCCCGCACCCCGGCGCCAGCAGCGCTGGCACAATGCGAGGAGGAACTTGGACAGCCCCAAACGACACCCCGACATGGAGATCGACGTGAGCGCTTTCCACGCCTGCACCTTCTCCACGACGCACGGGATCTTCTCCATCGTGCTGGACGCGACCGCCGCGCCGGTGACGGTGAACAATTTCATCCACCTGGCCCGATCCCAGTTCTACGACGGACTGAGATTCCATCGAGTCGAGCCGGGATTTGTGGTTCAAGGCGGCGATCCCCTCGGCAACGGCACCGGCGGCCCCGGCTACGGCCTGCCCGACGAGACCAACCCGGCTCCCTGGACGCGCGGATCTGTGGGCATGGCATCGAGCCCGGCGGGTGTCAACGGATCCCAGTTCTTCGTCCTGCTCGGGGATGCGCCTCACCTTGGAGGCAGCGGCGTCTACAACCACTTCGGGCGGGTGAGTTCGGGCATGGAGGTGGTCGATCTGATCCGCCCCGGGGACGTGATCGAATCCGTGCAGGTCCAGGCAGGATGAAGCTGTTCGCGCTCGCGCTCGCGGTTGCGGCCACCCTGGTCGGCTGCGGCTATTCCAATCCCAACCCCAGCTCGGGCGCGGTGGCGGGCGAGGTCCAGGTCACGCCCACCCCCGCGCCCGGGTCGGACAGTTTCTCAACCGGTCTCAACCTGCCCCAGATCAAGCTCCCTGACGGACTCCAGTACGCGGACGTCAAGGTCGGAACCGGACCCCCGGTGGTACAGGGGGACACCGTCAGCGTCCAGTACACGGGTTGGCTTACCAACGGGACCAAGTTTGATTCCAGCCGCGATCGGGGGCAGGCCTTCAGCACTCCGATCGGCAGCGGCAACGTCATTCCCGGCTGGGACGAGGGAATTCCGGGGATGAGGGTGGGCGGGATCAGGCGTCTGCTCATTCCGCCGGCGCTGGGCTACGGGGCCAATCCGCCCTCCGGAGGCCCGATCCCGGCCAATGCCACACTCGTGTTCCTGGTTCAGCTGGTCTCGATCACGGCCATCGCCCCCAGCCCCAGCCCAAGCCCCTAGCCCGGCTTGCGCACGCTAGCGATCTCGCTCGGAGCGGTGGCAGGGGCCAACGCCCGTTACTGGGTGGGGGTGCTGTTCATTCGATTGCTGCCCTGGAGCTTTCCCTACGGCACCCTGTTCATCAACGTCAGCGGCAGCCTGCTCCTGGGCGCGTTCTTTGCCTATGTCAACGTGCGCTACCCCGGCGCCTCAGCGGCGCGGCTTCTGGTCGCGACCGGATTCTGCGGCGCGTACACGACCTTTTCGACCTTCAGCTATGAGGTGCTGGGCCTGACGCGCGATGGCGCCTGGGGGCTGGCGCTGCTCTATATCGGAGCCAGTCTGGCGCTGGGACTGGGCGGGGTCGCGGCCGGATACGCCCTGGGAGGGGCGCTGACCAAGCTCTAACCAGGTTCAGGCGGTGACGGCGAGGTAGAGGATCGAATACAGCGCGAGCCAGACCACGTCTACAAAGTGCCAGTAGAGGGTCACCGCCGCCGGAGCCACGTTGTGCTGCTCGTTGAACTGCCCGCGAAGTGCACGGACCAGAACCAGGGTCAGGAGGACCAGACCCCCCGCCACGTGCAGCCCGTGGAATCCAGTGAGGGTGAAGAAGGCGCTGCCGAACTGGTTGGCGCCCTGAAATTTGATCTGAGCGTGGCTGAACTCCCAGATCTGGCCGGCCTCGAACATGGCCCCCAAGATCATGGTGCCCACCCAGAGCCCGTAGAAGCCGGCTCGGGCCTTAAATGGACCCAGCCCGAGCATGGGCGGGATCGAGGCTAGAGCCGCCAGCGCCGCGGCCAGGCCCAGGATTCCATCGAATGGTTCCCCCCCCAGGGCGGCGATGCCAAAGCCCAGCATGAGCACGGCGCCGATGACCAGGAGCAACGCCCCGAACACGCTGCCCCGGGCCGCCCGGCCGTGGCGGAGCGTCTCCAGAGCGAAGTGGCAGGTCACCCCGGAGCTGAGCAGAATCACGGTGTTGATCGTCGGCAGGGGCCAGAACTGGACCGGCAGGGTACCCTGCGGCGGCCACCCGAAGGGGTGCGAGCCGACGAAGTAGAAGTACATCCCAAAGAGCGTCGCGAAGAACATCACCTCGGAGGCGAGGAAGATGTACATGCCCATCATCTGAATGCTGAGGACGGGGTACTCGGGTTGGGCCTGGTGTTCGGATGCGGCGACGGCCACTAGACAGCCTCCTGGTCGACGTGGGCGCTTCCTGGCTCCTCGGCGTCGTCGCGGGGATACATCTTCTGATCTTCCACCACCACCCAGCCCACCACGCCGGTCAGAAAGATGGCGGCTCCGATCACCCCAAGCACGATTCGGGCCGGGGTGGCGAGCGGAACCGCGGCGAGACCCAGGAAAAACAGGCCGAAGCAGATGGGAAATGGCCAGCTGCTGTTGGGGAAGATGTGAATGCCGAGTTCGTGCGCGCGCTCCGAGTAATCGAACTCGTCCGGCGGCCGGACGAGGGGAATCTCCAGGTCGTACTGTCGAGCCACGACGCGGACGGGATCGGCGGCGCGCCAGAGGCGAAACGCGGCCGAGGCCTCCGATCCGCTGGGCCAGATGGACCGGCCGCAGTTGGAGCAGTAGGGGAGAAAGCGCGCGGTAACCAGGCCACAACCTGGACAGTCGATGGCGAGTGCGGGATTCACCACGTCAACGAATCTGGCCCGGGTTAGAGTCGCCACGTCAGCCCGATTCTAAAGGTTATCGCCGCCTCGGCAGGCCGCCGTCCTGCAGGGCGCCACCGGGACCGGGGGGCGCTCTCTCTATACTTTTGGGCCATGGGATCCAGACGCCGAGGAGCGCGTCGACTCTTCTCCGCCACCCTCCTGGCCCTTGGCGCCCTGGTGCTGCTGGCCCTGCCGGCCCTGGCCAGCGGCACCCCCAGCAGCGGCGGATCGGGGCTCGATCCGCTGGTCCCTTATGGATATTCGACCAACGGCCGCGACATCTACAACCTCTACACCTACGTCATCAGTCCCTTCGCCATCGTGGTCTTTCTCCTGGTCGAAGGGCTGATCCTGGCCGTGATCATCAAGTTCCGGGCCTCCAAGCAACCACCTGGATACCAGCCTCCGCAGTGGCACGGCAACGTGCGCCTGGAGGTGATCTGGACCGTGATCCCCTTTCTGATTCTGATCGTGATCGGAGGCTCTTCGGCGTACGTCCTGCAGAAGGACTTCGTCGAGCCCCCCGCTGCCAGCGGGGACGTCAACCTGACCATCACGGGGCACCAGTTCGGTTGGAACTTCTCCTATGACGACTACGGATTCCAGTACCAGTCCAACTCTCCCGACGGAATCAGGAGCATCAGCCCGATCGTGATTCCGGTCAACCGGTTGGTCCGCATCCGCCTCCAGTCGGTCGACGTCATCCACGGATTCTGGGTGCCCGACCTGACCGGCAAGACCGACCTGGTACCCGGATACACCAACTACACGTGGCTCAACGTGACCCAGACCGGGGAGTGGCGCGGCCAGTGCACCGAACTCTGTGGGGTCGGGCACTACTCGATGGTGCTTCTGGTCAAGGCGGTCAGTCAGTCTGACTTCCAGGCCTGGGTGGCGCAGCAGAAGGCGGCGGCACACAAACCCAGCCCCAGCCCCTCAGCGTCCGCCTCTCCCAGCCCCTCACCGTCAGCGGCTTCGTCCCCCCGCCCGAGCCCTTCCAGCTCGCCCAGCCCAGTGGCGTCGCCCGGCGCGAGTCCCCTCCCCAGTCCGGCCTAGTCGACCCTTGGTAAGGAGCTGAAAGCCATGGCCACCACGCTCGCGCCGCCGCGACCGAAATCCTACAACGACACCTTCTTTCGCCCCATAACGATCTGGCTCACCACCACCGATCACAAGCTGATCGGGATCATGTACATGACCACCGCCATGGCCAGCTTCGTCGTCGGCGGCATCTTTGCCCTGATCATGCGGCTGCAGCTTTCGGCCCCCAACCTGCACGTGGTCAGCGCCCAGACCTACAACCAGATCCTGTCCGCGCACGGCACGACGATGATCTTCTTCTTCGTCACCATCTTCGTGACCGGAATCGGCAATTACATGGTCCCGATCATGATCGGCGCCCGCGACATGGCGTTCCCGCGCCTGAATCTGCTCGGATTCTGGCTGGTGCCGATGTCGATCATCCTCTACTACGTCGCCTTCTTCACCCCCGGCGGGTCTTTGAACGCTGGCTGGACAGCGTACCCGCCGCTTTCGGAGAAGGCGTTCAACCCCGGCCTGGGGGTCGACCTGTGGGCGGTTGCCATCATGCTCTGGGCCATTTCGGGGATCATGGCCTCGACCAACTTTTTGACCACCATTCTCGCCCTGCGCGCCCCGGGCATGAGCTTTGGGCGGCTGCCCATGTTCGTGTGGGCCCAGATCACGACCTCGATCCTGCTCCTGTTGGTCGGCGCCCCCCTGATCGGGGATCTGGTCCTGCTCGAGATGGATCGGCAGTTCGGGACCAACTTCTTCACCACTCAGGGACGCCCGGTGCTCTACCAGCATCTGTTCTGGTTCTTCGGGCACCCCGAGGTCTACATCATGATCCTGCCCGGATTCGGGATGATCTCCGAGATCATGCCGGTCTTCTCGCGCAAACCCCTATTCGGCTACTCGACCATGGTCGCGGCCCTCTTCGGCATCGTCTTCCTGTCGATCGCGGTCTGGGCCCACCACATGTTCACGGTCGGTATCAACGTCTACCTCGAGATGTTCTTCATGGTCATGACGATGCTGATCGCGATTCCCACCGGGATCAAATTCTTCAACTGGATCGCCACCGCCTGGGGTGGCGCCATCGACTTCGCGCTGCCCATGAAGTTTGCCTTCGGCTTTCTCGCCACCTTCCTGCTCGGCGGCATCACCGGCGTCTATTTGTCCTCGGTTCCGGTGGACACCCAGCTCCACCAGTCCTACTACGTGGTCGCCCACCTGCACTACGTGCTCTTCGGCGGCTCGGTCTTCACCATCTTCGCGGGCATCTACTACTGGTTCCCCAAGGTGTTCGGACGCAAGCTCAACGAGACCATGGGGGAGTGGAACTTCTGGACCCTGTTCATCGGCTTCAACGGCACCTTCCTGGTCATGCACACACTGGGCCTGGAGGGCATGCCGCGCCGCATCTACACCTACACCGGCGGCTTTGGAGAGCAGGGCTGGGGCGCGACCAACACCTTCATCACCGTGTCCTCCTTCGTGCTCGCATTCTCCGTCCTGCTCTTTTTCATCAACGTGATCTGGAGCTTGCGCAACGGCGAGATCGCCGGCGACGACCCCTGGGACGGCAACACCATGGAGTGGGCGACGACCTCGCCTCCGCCGCCCTACAACTTCGATGAGCTGATCCCGGTCCACTCCTTCATGCCGCTGCGAGATGTGAAGCGAGCCCGCGCCGAAGCGGG
Organism: Nitrosotalea sp.; assembly: GCA_035534295.1. GTDB lineage: Bacteria > Chloroflexota > Dormibacteria > Dormibacterales > Dormibacteraceae > DATKQJ01. The sequence goes on along the minus strand of DATLSE010000049.1, from coordinate 81,555 downwards.
CAGCTGACCTGGCTCCAGGCCACCCCTCAGGTTCCGGGCGCGGACGCGGTCTCGCGCGCCATCCAGCGAAAGAACAGGGCGAGCAGCGCCACGGCGAAGCTGGTTTTGCCGATCACCATGAGCACCGCCCCGGCCACGTTCTGGTCGATCACCGGCGTCCAGCCGGCGAGATGCACCGGCTCGTTCGCGTACTGGGAGTAGAAGAGGCGGCGCGAGAACTGAAGCACCAGCGCCACGCCGTCCTGGGGCACGGTGCCGATGAAGATGTAGATCGCCTTCCAGGCCTCGCTCAGCGGCGGAGTAAGGCTGGCTCCGGTGCCCTCGAGGACGGGCCACCAAAAGGCGATCCCGGCGGCGATGAAACTGAGATGCTCCAGCACGTGTACGGGAGCCGAGCGCGCGGTGAGATCGTAGAGCGGGGGCAGGTGCCAACCGACCATGACCAGGGCGGCGATGAGCTGGGCCCAGAGCGGGGAGCAGACGCGCTCCAGCAGTGGAATCCGGGCCAGCAAGCGCCGGGCGGCGTGCGCGTCCAGGCCGAGGAGCAGCATGGGCGGGGCGACCAGCCCGAGGAGAACGTGCTGGAGCATGTGCACCGACTGCAGGCTTCGATCCCCCACGGTGTCGATGGGGGTCTCCAGCGCCAACCAGATCAGCGCCAGCCCGGCGCCGAACCACAGATGTCGAGCGCGCCCCGGGCCCGCCCAGCGCAGGTAGGACCCGCCCGCCACCAGCAGGCCCAGGTAGACCGAAGGGTCAAAGGGCCAGACGGTCTGCCTCTAGTGCCCCTGGTGCTCGACGATGGGATCGGAGCTCAAGGTGGCGGCCCGGTTGCGGCGATCACCCCGGATCACCCACCAGCCCAACCCCACGGCGCCCACCGCGGCGAAGACGAAGGAGCAGCCCATGAAAACCGTGGCCTCCCACCACTCGCCGCCGGACAGATATGCCATGTCCTAATTATGGGGCCCGGCGTCGGTTAACCTCGCTTGATCGACCTGCTCGACGTAGTCATCGCGATCGCGCTTCTGGTCGGCGCGTCCAATGGATACCGCCGTGGACTGTGGACCTCCATCGCCCAGTACTTCGGCCTGATCGCGGGGGTGGTGGCGGGCGCCGCCGCCGCGCCCGCTCTCCTCAGCCTGCTGGGCATCAGCGGCGCCATCCGGCCCGCCGCCGCCACCATCACCCTGCTGGCCGCCGGCAGCCTGGGCTCAAGCCTCGGTTACTGGCTCGGAGAACCACTCCACCACTCCCTGTCCGGTCCCGGGCGCACCCGGATCGAGATGGTCAGCGGGGCGGCGTTCTCCGGCCTGATGGTGCTCGGGGTGTCATGGTTTTTGGCCCTCACCTTCGATCGCGGCCCGGTGCCGGTGGTGGCCCAGCAGATCCAGGACTCGTCCATCGTGCGCCGCATCGATCTCGTCTTCCCCCGGCCACCCCGGTGGCTCAACCAGGTCGAGCAGATCCTGGCCGGCGGTGTGCCCTCGGTCTTCGCGGGCCTGGAGCCCCAGCTCGGGTCGCTGCCCACGCCGAGCTCGATCGACACCGCGGGCGTGAGCGCGGCAGCGAGCGAGGTCTACCGCGTGGAGGGCAGGGGCTGCGGTGGGCTGGTCACGGGCAGCGCCTACCCCATCGCTCCCGACTATCTGGTCACCAACGCGCACGTAGTGTCGGGCACGTCCGACACGGTGGTGACCAGGGCCGGATTCAGCGGGCTGCGAGCCCGGGTGGTTCTCTTCGACCCCGAGACCGACATCGCCGTGCTCTACGTTCCCGGACTTCAGGCTCGGACCCTGGCCACCGCAACCCCTGCTCGGGGCAGCCAGGGAGCGGTCATCGGATACCCCGGCGGGGGACCGCTGTCGGAGGCGCCGGCGGTGGTCACCGACGTGACCCTGGCCCGAGGCCGCGACATCTACAACCAGCAGCTGGTCACGCGCCAGATCCTGATCTTCGACTCAGACGTGCGCCCGGGCAATTCGGGCGGACCGCTGGTCGATCTGCAGGGTCGGGTGCTCGGCATCGTCTTCGCGGCCTCGACCTCCAATCAGGGTCAGGCCTACGCATTGACCGACGAGCAGATCGCGCCCGACCTGCACGCAGGCCTGGGTCGGACCCAGGCCTATGACACCGCGGCCCAGGCCTGCGCGGCCTGAACTCAGCGCTTTAGTAGGCGGTCGCCTCGTCCAGCAGCATGACCGGAATGCCGTCCTCGACCTTGAAGCGGAGTCGGTCCTGAGGACAGTCGAGAGTGTTCGCCTCAAGGTTCGGCTCCAGCTTGCCATGGCAGCGGGGACAGGCAAGCACCTCTAGCAGCTCAGCGGAGATCACGTCCCTGATCGTACCAGCGCCGCCCTCGGGGCGAGGCGAGGCCGAAGCCTCGCCCCTCCACCGAGCATGGCTGCGGGGGGAAGGTCCAAGCGACCGGAAGCCGGAGTCCGAACTCCCGCGGCTCGGTTCCTCCCGAGCTGCGCGCATTGTAGCGCGAGTGCCGGAAAAGACAACGGTTTAGGCAAACTTAATTAAAGTTGCGGCGCCTTGGGCATCGAATCCGCCGGTAAGCCTTGGTTTTTCAGCAGTCTGGGCTGTGGGTCGCGATACGGCGCTGGGGGTCGGCCGGCCATAGGCACTTTTATTGCCTAGAGCCCAGGCGATAGACTCGCCCTATGCTGCTGGTGCAGATCGACGGCTTCCTCGAGGTCGCCCGGCTGGGCAGTGTCAGTCGCGCCGCCGAGGTCCTCTCGATCACCCAGCCCACACTCACCGCGCGCCTCCATGGGCTGGAGAGCGAGCTTGGGACGAGCCTGTTCGTCCGCACCCGCCAGGGTATGCGTCTGACCGATTCCGGGCGCGCCTTCCTGGCCCACGCCGAGCGCGCCGCTCGCGCGGTCGCCGACGGTCGCCGAGCCATCTCCGACGTCGGTCGGGGCTCGGCCGGCCAGCTGATCATCGCGGCCGCTCCCGCCGTCAGCACCTACCTGCTGCCGGGGCTTCTGGAGCGCTTCGTGCTCGACCATCCCCGGGTCGAGGTGGCGGTTCGCACCGGACATTCCGAGGACGTGCTCCAGATGGTCCTGCGCGACGAGGTCCAGATCGGGCTCGGTCGCGCCCTGCGCCATCCCGACATCGAACTGCTGCCCTTCTACGAGGAGGAGCTGGTGCTGGTCGCCGCGCCCGACCACCCCTTCGCCCGCTCCCATGACACCCAGATGGCGGATCTCGCCTCCGAGCAGTTGATCATGTTCGATCGAACCTCGAGCTATTTCGAGGTCACCCAGGCCGCGCTCCTGGCCTCGGGGGTGACGCTGCGCGGGGTCATGGAGCTGGACAACATCGAGGCGGCCAAGAAGATGGTCGAGCACGACCTCGGTGTGGCTCTGCTGCCCCGCTCGGCGGTGGCGGCAGAGGTCGAGGCGGGGGTGCTCGCGCTGGTGGCGCTGGGCGGCGCACCGCCCATGCGGCGCAACCTGGTGGCCATGCGCCGGCGCGACGCGGGCCCCGCTCAGGGCGTGGCCGACGCCTTCATCTCACTCCTCTTGGGTCTGCAGCTTTGAGCTCGCCCACCGATCCGGGGCCCTGGTCCGTGGAGGAGCTGAATCGGATTGGCGTGGGACACCTGCCCGGCCGCCTGGGGATCGAGTTCACCGCCGTCGGCGAGCACTGGGTGGAGTCGAGGCTTCAGCTCCAGGACTGGCACCTCGCCCCCAACGGCTACCTTCACGCCGCCACCGTGATTGCTCTGGCCGACACCTCCTGCGGCTACGGCTGCCGGCGACACCTGCCGGAGGGATCGGAGGGATTCACCACGGTCGAGCTCAAGGCCAACTTCGTCGGCACCGCGCGGCGGGGCTCGATCTCATGCCGGGCCGAGATCGTGCACGCCGGGCGCTCGACTCAGGTCTGGGACGCAGTGGTGAGCGAGGAGTCGAGCGCCCGGCGCCTGGCGCTTTTCCGGTGCACCCAGCTGATTCTCTGGCCGAAGCCCTGAGCAGCGATCAGATGGTTCGACGGCGAGCGAAGTTGGCCCCGATCAGGCTCACCACGGCGAGGCCCACGAGAAGGATCGCGTGCTTCTTCTGCGGCCCCGAGCCGGTGCGGGTGAAGAGTTCAAAGTCCCCAACCCAGTACAGATAGGCGAACACGACCAGCACCACGGCCAGGACGACCAAGAGCAGCGCCAGCATTCCCCCTCGCATTGGTTGGCTAGCGTAGCAGCACCAGCGCCACCGCGCCGGCCAGGATCGAGTACCAACCGTAGGGGTCGAGCCGCCCGGAGCGGAAATATCGGATCAGAAAGCGCGCGCTCAGGTAGGCGGCCAAAGCGGCGAGCAGGGCCGCCGCCAGGTAGGAGCCCCAGGGCGCTCGGGATCCCACCAGCTGTGGCACCTCCAGCAGCCCCGCCGCCGCGATGATGGGGGTCGCCAAGAGGAAGGAGAATCGAGCCGCCTCCTGATGTCGAAGGCCGGCCAACAGCCCACCCGACATGGTCACCCCGGAGCGTGACATGCCCGGCAGCAGGGCCAGCGCCTGAGCCAGTCCGACCACGACCGCGGCTCGAAAGGTCAGCTGCCCGGCCGCCTTGTAGTCGGCCTCCTGGGCCGCGCGATCCGCACCGGCCCGCTCGGATCGGCGCCGCAACAGTTCGGCCCCCAGCAGCATGAATCCGTTCAGGATCAAAAATGCGGCAGCGGCCCGCGGGCTGGCGAAAAGGGCCTTGAGTGGGTGCTCAAGGACGAATCCAACCGCACCGGCGGGCACCGTGGCCGCGACCAGCAGCATCGCGGTCCTCTCGTCGGCATCCCGGATCTGACCCCGAACCGCGGAGCGGATGAATGCCCGGCTGATCACCCACCAGTCCCGGCGGTAGAGGAAGAGAAGGGCGGAGGCGGTGCCCAGATGGAGCAGGGTGAGGAAGGGCACGTACCGAGGATCGGACTGCTTGAAGGTCCAGCGCAGGAGGCTGGGCACGATGACGGCGTGGCCCAAAGAGGACACCGGGAAGAGCTCGCTGGCGCCTTGGAGCAGGCCTAAGAACAGAGTTTGGGCTAGCGACATGCGACGCCTAGCAAAGCAGAAAGCCGGGGCGCTCTGCGCACCCCGGCTTTCTCTGATTCGCCACCGGCGCCTAGGAGATCGTCTTGCCGGCGCTGGTCACGGTTTTGAGCTGGCTTAGGGCCAGGGCCTGCACCGCGCTGGGCAGGGGCGCATATTGCAGGGGTCCGCTGATGGACTGCCCGCTCGTCACCAGCCAGCGCAGCAGATCGACCAGGGCCTTGCCCCGGGTCGGGTCCTTCTGGTCGGTGCGGATCACCACCCAGCTGAAGGTTGAGATCGGATAGCTCTTGGCTCCGGGCTCGTTGGTGATCGAAAAGTTGCTCGCGGTTATCCCCGAGGCCTGCGCCGCCGCCGCCACCGCACCCGCCTCGGTCGCCTGCAGATAGTCACCGGCCGCGTTCTTCAAATACGCCTGCTGGAGCTTGGACTGGATCACGTAGGCGAGCTCGACGTACCCGATGGCGCCCGGAGTGGTCTTCACCGCCTGGCCCACCCCGGTGTTGCCGCTACCCCCGATCCCCACCGGCCACTGCACCGCCTTGCCCGCCCCGACCTGGGAGTGCCACTGGGGCGAGACCTTGGACAGGTAGTCGGTGAAGGCGTAGCTGGTGCCCGACCCATCCGAGCGGTGGACCACCGTGATCGCGTCCGCCGGCAGCTTCACGCCGGGGTTCAACGCGGCCAGGCGGGGGTCGTTCCAGTGCGTGATCTGGTTCAGGAAGATGGCGGCCAGGGTGGGGCCATCAAGTCGGAGCTTGGGGATCCCAGGCTCGTTGTACGCGATCGCGGCCACGCCCAGGGTGTCCGGGATCTGGACCAGGGTGGATGCGCCGCCGGCGGCGGCGATCTCGCTCGGGGCCATGGGGACGTCGGTGGCGCCGAAGTCGACCGTGCCCTTGGTGAACTGCTGGATGCCTCCACCCGATCCGATGGCCTGGTAGTTCACGGTGACCGCTGAGTGGAGCTGGTTGTAACGGTAGAAAGCCGCCTCGAAGAAGGGATCGACAAAAGTCGAACCCGCACCCTGGATCTGGCCGGATCCGACCGAGGAGGTGGGCTGACTGCCCTGCCCGCCGCAGGCGGCCAGAACCCCGATCATGGCCACCAGGAACGCCGTCGCTCGAAAGCTTGGTATTTGCATGGCCAAAGCCTACCCAGGGCCGGATTAAGGGCTGATTATGGGGTCCTTAAATGTCGATCCCCGGGCCTAGGAGTGCGCTGCCTATACTCCTGCGATGACCTGGGAGCGCCGCTCGCAAGGTCGGGATTCGGGTTCATACCCGGGCCTGCTTGAATTTTTCCCCGAGCTCTTGGAGGGGGCCCCGGTGATGGCGCTGCTGATCGACGCGCAGGTCGACGTCATCGCCTTAAACCAGCAGGCGGCCGACTTCTTCGGCGCCGACCGCACGCGTCTGCCCGCCAGCCTGCTCGAGGTCACGCGAGAGGCCAGGCTGTCGGATTTCCTCGCCTCGGAGGCCGCCGAAGAGCATCTCCGCCTGGTCCATCGGCCCAGTTGGGTCTCCGCCCGGCGGGTCCGCGCGTCCGGAGGACTGCGCCTGCTCTACCTGATCGACGACACGCGACTGCGCCAGCTCGAGGTGGTCCGCTCCGAATTCGTGGCCAACCTATCCCACGAGCTCAAGACGCCCCTCACCTCGCTCCGGCTGGCGGCGGAGAGCCTGCAGGCGGAACTGCCCGAGCAGACGCGACAGCGATTCGCCCAGCGCGTGATGGCCGAGTGCGACCACCTCGCCTTAATGGTCGACAACCTGCGGGCACTGGCTCAGCTCGAGGCCGGCGCGCGGGGGGCCGGAGCCAGCACCTTTGACCTGGCCGAGCTGATCCTGGAGACGGCCCGCCGCCTGCGCCTCGATCCCGAGCCCGAGCTCGACCTCCCGCCGGCGATGGCGGTGCGCGCGGATCGTGCCCGGCTGGGCCAGGTCCTGAGCAGCCTGCTCGACAACGCCTTCAAGTTCGGCCGGGCCGAGGTACCGATCGAGGTGGCGGCGCGAACGGCCGGGTCGGCGGTCACCATCACCGTGCGCGACCGCGGACCGGGCATCTCCCCCGAGCACTCAGGGCGCGTATTCGAGCGCTTTTACAAGATCGACCCCTCGCGCACGCGCGGGGTGACGGGGTCGGGGTTGGGACTGTCCATAGCCCGGCATCTGGTCCTGGCCATGGACGGCCGGATCTGGACCGAACCCGCTCCGGGAGGTGGGCAGATCTTCGGCCTTGAGCTGCCCGAGGCCGCCATAACCTCCGCTTAACCTTGGCGCTCTATCGTGGTAGGCGTGGCTGAGGCCAGGCGCGGGCGGCCGACGGTGATGGAGCGGGCGGCGGCCCCACTCTTGGCCGTTGAGGGCCTGCAGATCAAACTTTCGGCCGAGCGCGTCAACTTCTTCTATGGCCACTTTCAGGCCCTGCGCGACATCTCGATGGCCATACCGGAGCGCCGAGTCACGGCCCTGATCGGACCGTCGGGCTGCGGCAAGAGCACCCTGCTACGAATCTTCAACCGGATGTATGACCTGGTCCCGGGCGCCCGGGCGGAGGGCCGCCTCATGTTCGAGGGCGAGGACGTGATCCGGACCCGCAACCTGCTCCGGCTCCGGCAACGCATCGGGATGGTGTTTCAAAGGCCCAGTCCCTTCCCGATGTCGATCCGGGACAACGTGGCCTTCGCACCCAAACTCCTGGGCTGGAAGCGGGACCGGATCGACCAGGTGGTGGAGCAGAGCCTGACCGACGCCGCCCTCTGGGACGAGGTCAAAGACCGCCTCGATGCGCCCGCCGCCTCCCTGTCCGGCGGCCAGCAGCAACGGCTCTCGATCGCGCGCTGCGTCGCCGTCGACCCCGAGGTGATTCTGATGGACGAGCCCTGCTCCGCCCTGGACCCCATCGCCACCTTGAAGATCGAGGATTTGATCGGGCGCCTGGCCGAGCACTACACCATCGTCATCGTGACCCACAACATGCAGCAGGCCGCTCGGGTTGCCGACTTCACCGCCTTCATGCTGATGCGGGCCGAGGAGCGCAGCGGCGAACTGGTCGAGTTCGCCCCCACGATCGAGATTTTCAACCGGCCCCGCGATCAGCGGACCGAGGACTACATCACGGGTCGCTTTGGCTAGGGAGGCGTTCGAGAAGGAGCTCAAGCTATTGCGGGAGTCGCTGCTCCGCATGGCCACCCTGGTCGAGGCCCAGATCGACGACGCCCTGTCCGCTCTGCGCACGCTCGATCGCGGCCTGGCTGATCGCGTGCGGCGCAACGACCAGGAGGTGAACGAGCTCTTCCGCCAGATCCGCGAGCAGTGTTTCATGGTGATCTCGACCCAACAACCCGTGGCCCGCGATCTGCGGACCCTGATGGGAGTGCAGAACATCGCCGGTGAGCTGGAGCGGATCGGGGACTACGCGCTCCGGATCGCGCGCATGACCTCCACCCTGGCCGGGCTCCCGAGCACGCCACTGAGGGCCGAGTTCGGCCTTATGGGTGAACTCGCCACCCACCAGGTGCGCGACATCCTGGACGCGCTGATCGAGCAGGACGACGCCCGCGCGCGTGAGGTGGCGGCCAAGGACGATGAGATCGATCGTCTCTACCACCGCCTCTTCGACGACCTGATCGAGGAGCTGGCGGCGGGTCCGATGGATTCCGACCAGGCCCTGCGCGGGGTGACGCTGATGCTGGTCGCGCACAACCTGGAGCGCATTGGAGACCGGGTCACCAACGTCGCCGAGGACATCGTCTTCCTACAGTCGGGCCAGGTGGTGGAGCTGGGCTGAGGTGGCGGACCGAATCCTCGTCATCGAGGACGACGAAGGCATCCGCGACACCCTGAGGTACCACCTTGGAGAGGCCGGCTATCAAGTCCTGGAGGCCGCGGACGGGCCGGGCGGGTTGCGCCTGGCCCGCAGCCAGCGCCCCGATCTGATCCTGCTCGACCTGATGCTGCCGGCCATGTCGGGGCTCGAGATCTGCCGCTCTCTGCGCCAGCGAAGCTCGGTCCCGATCATCATCATCACCGCCCGCGACGCCGAGGTGGACAAGATCGTGGGGCTCGAGGTCGGGGCCGACGATTACGTGACCAAGCCGTTCTCGGTGCGCGAGGTGCTGGCCCGCGTCCACGCGGTGCTCCGGCGCAGCCAGGGCACGGTCGAGGGCAGGGCCGTGCCCGAGCGGGAGGAGATGGAGGGCTTTCTGCTCGACCGGGCCGCGCGCCGGGTCTTGGTGGGCGGGGCCGAGACCCGCGTCACCGCGCGCGAATTTGATCTTCTGAGCCATCTGCTCGCCCACTCCGGGCGCGTGCAGACTCGCGATGCGCTCCTGCACCAGGTCTGGGGCAGCAGCTTCGGCGGCGACTCCAAGACCGTGGACGTGCACGTGCGCTGGTTGCGCGAGAAGTTCGCCGGGCGGGTCCCCTTCACCATCGTCACCGTGCGCGGGGCGGGCTATCGTCTGGACCGCCTGCCCAGCCCCTTGGCGGCGACGCGCTGAGGATGGCGGCCGAAGTCGAGCAGACGCAGCCCCGACCGCCGACGCCGGCGCCGGATGGCTATCGCTGGTTCACCTCTGCGGTCTCGCTGGCCCCGCCCCTGGTCCTGACCTGTCTGGTGGTCGTGATCGGGCGCGAGGCCTGGCCGGCGATCAGCCACTACGGCCTGCGCTTCCTGATCGTGCGCGCGTGGAACCCGGTCCGGCTCGACTTCGGCGCCCTGACCTTCATCTACGGCACCCTGGTCACGAGCGCCCTGGCCCTGCTGGCAGCGTTTCCGGTCGGAGTCGCCGTGGCCCTCTTCCTGGCCGAACCCGGCGCCCGCCGAGTGCGCTCCGTGATGGGGACCGGCATCGAGCTCCTGGCCGCCATCCCCAGTGTGGTCTACGGCATCTGGGGCCTTTACGTGCTCGCCCCCTGGCTGTTGCTCCACGTCAGTGGACCGGTGAGCCAGCGCCTGGGCACGCTGCCCCTGTTCGCCGGGCCCGCGCGCCAGTCCAGCATCCTCACGGCTTCGGTGGTGCTGGCGGTGATGGTGCTGCCCACCCTGGCGGCGGTCTCGCGTGAGGTGGTGCGCGCCATCCCCGCGGGCCTGAAGGAGGCGAGCTTCGCGCTCGGCGCAACCTGGTGGGAGACCACCTGGCGGGTGGTGCTGCCCGCCGCGCGCCCTGGCATCTTCGGTGCCACCATCCTGGCCCTGGGCCGAGCCCTGGGCGAGACCATCGCGGTGACCATGACCATTGGCAATCGGCCCGAGGTCCAATCCTCGGTCTTCGGCTCCGCCTACACCCTGGCCAGCGTCATCGCCAATGAGTTCACCGAGGCGACCGGACAGCTCTACCCGGCCGCGCTGCTTGAACTCGGCCTGATCCTGATCATGATCACGCTGCTGGTCAACGTCGGTGCCCTGCTCCTGGTGCGCCGGGTGACCGAGCCCGGGCCGGCGCGATGAACCGTTCCAGCCGCCGGCGCGCGCTCGACCTCGCCGCCCGCGGCACGGTCTACGCGGTCGCCACCCTGGCCCTACTGCCGCTCTCCCTGGTTCTGATCTACACCGTGGTCAACGGCTGGCCGGCGGTCAGTCACCTTGACTTTTTCATCCACGTCGAGCGCCCGGTCGGTATTCCAGGTGCGGGCGTCGCCCACGCCCTGATCGGAACCGTGATCACCGTCGGACTGGCCTCGGTCGTAGCCCTGCCCCTGGGCATCATCGGGGGCATCCACCTGGCGGAATACGGCGCTCACCGCTGGGCGGCGTGGGTGCGCCTGGCCAGCGACGTTCTGGTCGGGGCTCCCTCCATCGCCATCGGGCTTTTCGCCTACGCCCTCTTCGTCGCGCCCTTCCACCAGTTCTCGGCCCTAGCCGGCTCGGCTGCGCTCGCCATCCTGATGCTGCCGGTGGTGGTGCGCACGACCGAGGGGGCGGTCGCCCTGGTCCCTCCTGGCCTGCGCGAGTCGGGGCTGGCGCTGGGCCTGGCGCGCTGGCGCGTCTCGCTCCGGCTGATCCTGCCCGCCGCCGCTCCGGGGGTCATCACTGGAGCCCTGCTCGCCATCTCGCGCGCCGCCGGAGAGACCGCGCCGCTTCTGTTCACCAGCTTTGGCAATCGGTTCTTGAACCTCAATCCGACGCGACCGATTTCGGCCCTACCCCTGATCGTCTACCACGACGCGCTCACCCCCTATCCCGCGCTCGTGACCCAGGCCTGGGGGGCGGCCCTGGTCCTCATCCTGCTCGCCCTGATCATGAACCTGGCCAGCCGCTTCGCGCTTCGGCGGCAGCTGCGCATGGCAGAGCGCCTGTCCTAGACCGTCCCGCATAGGGGTCGTGTTCGGCTTCACTTGCCGCCGGTGCGTGCTACGCTGCCCTCACACGATGGCATCGATGCAGCGTATCGACTGGGGCGGATATTGGTTTAGCCGGCCGGTGGGAACCGGGAGCCGGACGGACTGACGCCCCCTCGTCTCGACTCCCCCACCGGCCCCGGGCTGTGGTGGGCGAGAGTTGGAGGCGAGGTTCATGTTGGAGTTGAAGATGCCCGGGTCCGGCGCCCGGCGCCGGGTCAAAATCGGGTCCATGGTCGTGGGCGGGCCCAGGCAGGTGATCATCGCCGGCCCGTGCTCGGTCGAGACCGACTACGCAGAGCAGGCTTCCGTCCTAGCTCAGACTGGGATCGACGCCCTCCGGGCCGGGGTGTTCAAGCCCCGAACCCATCCCGACAGCTTCCAGGGCATGGGTGCGGACGCCCTGCCCCTGCTCTTGGCCGTGCGCCAGCGGACTGGCCTTCCCCTTATCTCCGAGGTGCTCTCGGAGACCGACGCCTCGATCCTGGTCGACGCCGTGGACGCCTTCCAGGTCGGGGCCCGCAACATGCAGAACTTCCGCCTCCTGGAGGCGCTGGGGGAAATCGGGCGCCCGGTCCTGCTCAAGCGCGGCATGGGGGCCACGGTGGACGAGTGGGTGGCCGCCTCCGAATACATCCGGCGCCGGGGGAATGACGACGTGGTGCTCTGTGAGCGCGGCATCCGCACCTTTGAGCCACGCACCAGGAGCACACTCGATCTGAGTTCGGTCCTGGTCGCTCGCGAGCTCACCGACCTGCCCGTGATCGTCGATCCGAGCCACGCGGCCGGACGCCGTGATTGGGTGCCGGCCCTGGCCCGCGCCGCCCTCGCCCTGGGCGCTGACGGCGTCATGGTGGAGGCGCACCTCGATCCCAACGCCGCCTGGTCAGACGCCGCCCAGGCCATCGACGTGGCGGCCTGCGCAGACCTGGTCGAGCTCGCCCGGCAGGGTTCGGTTCAGCTCCTCGATCCGGACGACGAATCCGCCCACCCCGGCATCTGATCCAGGAAGTGCTCATCCGGCGCCGACTCGGGCAGGACCTTGTGAGGATTGAGCAGGCCCTGGGGATCGAGCATCCTTTTGAGTTCACGCATCAGACCGAGCGCCTGCGGCCCGTGCTCAACCAGGGCGTGATCGCGCTTCAGTGCGCCCAGGCCGTGCTCGCCGGAGATCGTGCCCCCGAGTTCGATCGCGGCCAGGAAGATGGCGCGCGCCGCTATCGCCACCAGGTGGCGCTGGTCCGGCCGGAACATGATCGAGGGGTGGAGGTTGCCGTCCCCGGCGTGACCATAGACGTAGATCTCAAGTCCGGTCTGGCTTGCGACCTCCTGGCAACGCCTCACCATCTCGGGGATCCGGGAGAGAGGAACCGCAACGTCCTCCGAGAAGCGCCCCAGGGCGCGCGCGCTGAGCAGCCGGGGCACCTCGCGCCGAGCCCGCCAGAGCCGCTCCCGCTCCAGGCTCGATTGCGCCACCCGGTTGTCGCTGCCCGCCATTAGCTCGACCAGGCGCAGGAGCTCGAGCTGGACGAACTCGGGGTCGCTGCCGTCCTGTTCGACCAGCAGGGCGGCCCCCGCGCGGGGCTCAAAGCCGGGCGGCAGGAACTCCTCCACCAGGTCTAGGCAGCGGCGGTCTAAGAGCTCTAAGGCGCAGGGCAGGAAGCCCGCCCCGAGGGCCCTGCTCACCGCTTCCGCCGCATCCTCGAGGCGAGGGAAGGCGACCAGCGCGGTGGCGCGGTGGCGGGGCAGGGGAATCAGCTTCAGGATCACCTCGGTAACCACGCCCAGCGTGCCCTCAGAACCTACGAAGAGCTGCATCAGGCGGTAGCCGCTCGAGCGTTTGCGGAGTCGACCGCCCAGCTCTAAAACCTCCCCTCCCGCCCGCACGACGGTGAGACCGACCACGTAGTCCGCGGTCACGCCGTACTTGAGGCAGCGCATGCCGCCCGAGTTACAGGCCACGTTGCCCCCGATGCTGCACATCTCGACGCTGGCCGGGTCGGGCGGATACATGAGTCCCACCTGGCTGGCGCCGCGGTCGATCTCGGCTGTGATGACGCCCGCTCCGGCCACCGCGACGGCGTTGGCAGCGTCGATCTCCAGGCGTTGCAGCCGCTCAAGTGAGAGCACGACCGCGTCAGATAGCGCCACCGGACCCCCGACCAGGCTGGTGCCAGCGCCTCGTGCCACCACCGCCACCCCCGCGCGCTGGCAGGCCGCCATCACTCCCGCCACCTGCTCGGTGTCGGCCGGGCGCACCACCAGGAGGGGGCTGCGGCGCAGAAAGGTGGCGTCGCGAGCGTAGTCCGGATTCTGATCCCCGGCCAGCACGTGGGCTGAGCCGATCAGGCGGGTCAACTCGAGCGCCAGATCCCCGATGCTCCCCACCGGGCCAGACTAGCCCAAGCCGGGAGCGGGCGCATCAGTCCTGGAGCAGTTCGGCCAGCATGACCAGCGCCTGCACGTCATTGCGCAGCCGATGATCAGCGGGCAGGGCATCCCGGGGATACGCCACCTCGATGATGCAGGCGTCCCCGCCCGGACGCTGACCAGGACCCAATCTGAACGGATCCTCGAGCTGAATTGGAAGCCGCGCGCGGACCGCCTCCGCCTGCTCCTCCTGACCCCAATCCAGGCTCATATGCATCCGGCTGTCGTGGATCAGGCAGCGCACCCGCGGTCCCAGGGGCGAGCCGAAGTCGACCTCGACGGCGCGATGGGGGAACGCACTGACCACCACCCGGCGGCCGGGGAACATCGCCTCCACCTCCTGCGCCAGGGCATACAGGTCGTGGTCGGGGTGGGTCATGGCGGCCACGATCTCGCGCCTCACACCGAGCCCGCCACGATGGAGCAGGTCGCGATCCGCCGGCAACCGTGGTTCCGCGGCGAGGCCGTGCCGCCGGTCGTCAACCGGGAAGCCCGGATTCAAGCCTGGTGCGCGTTCCAATCCGAGCATCATCGCGCCGACCCGTCCCGAGGGTCCCCCTACGCATGCAGGGGGCCTAGCGGTCGAGCATGCCAAGCTCACCCGCGCGCGCGACGGCCTCGAGCTTGGAGTGGGCGTCGAGCTTTTCCAGCAGGTTCTGCACGTACCAGCGCACGGTGGTGAGCGAGATGTGCATCTCATCCGCGATGCTGCGGTTGTCCAAACCCTCGGCCATCATCTCCAGCACCTCGCGCTCGCGAATGGTGACCTGGGCCACGGCTCGCTCGCGCTCCGCGCGCTCCCGGGCGCGCTGGCGCTGGCGGCTCATGAGCTCGACCAGGGTGGATGGATTGAGCAGGATCTCACCCTCAGAGGCGCGGCGCACGGCGCGCGCGATCTCCTGCATCGGTTCCGACTTGAGCAGGTAGCCGCAAGCCCCGGCCTCCACCGCGGCCATGACCGCGTCGTCGGTCTCGTCCGCGCTCAAGAACAGGATTTTCAGCTCCGCGTTGTCCGATCGCATCGAGGCGGCGACGTCGGCCCCGCTCACCTCCCCGAGGTGAAAGTCGATCAGGACCACGTCCGGGGACAGGGCCGCGTTCATCTCGAGGGCACGCTCGGCCGAGGCGGCCGTGCCCACCACCTCGATGTCTTCCTCCCGGCCCAGGCCCAGCTCCAAGCCCTGGCTCACCATCAAGTGGTCGTCGACCACCAGCACCCGGACTTGAGGCATCTCGGTATCAGAGTACGCGCCCCGCCCTCGCCGTCAGCGACGGCGAGGGACGGGTCAGGACGGGGCCAGAGGGAGCGTGAAGCGGAACGTGGAACCCTGGCCCAGCACGGATTCGACCCAGACCCGGCCGCCATGACGGGTCACGATCTCACGCACGATGGCCAGGCCGAGCCCACTGCCCTTGATCGCCGGGGAGGAGGAACCGATGTCCGAGAGCCGGGTGTAGCGGTCGAACACCGCTTCCAGTGCGTAATCCGGAATCCCCTCTCCCTGGTCGGTCACGCTGACCTCCGCCACATCACCCTCCGCCCGGACCTCGATCCGGATCACGCCCTCGGGGGGCGAGTATTTGACAGCGTTGCTGAGCAGGTTGGCCAGGACCTGCGCGATGCGGTCGGGATCGGCCACGACCGGCAGGCCGGGGGGCAACTGGAGCTCCAGGGCCCGCTCCCCCAGATCGGTCCGGGCACACTGTTCGCGCACCGCCTGGGCGAGGTCCATTTCCACCGCCTGGACCTGGATTCGACCCATCTCCAGGCGGTCCAGGTCGAGCAGATCGTTGATCAGTCGGGACAGGCGCTGGGCCTCGTGGTTTATGTCCGAGGCATAGTCGCGCACCTCGCTCGTCCCCAGCTCCGCGTCACGCATGAGCTCGGAGAACCCCTGGATCGAGGTCAGCGCGGTGCGGAATTCGTGGCTGACCATGGAAACAAAGCGGGCCTGCGCCTGGCTCGCCTCCTCCAGCTGGGCCGCGGCCTGACGCGACTTGTCAAGCGCGCTCTCGAGTTGGAGCCGAGCGCGCTCCTGTTCGGTCACGTTGGTGAGCACGCTCTGCACGTGCAGGGGGTGGCCCTCGTCATCGTGAAGCATGATCGAGCGGGCGTAGGTCAGCTTCAGCTCCCCGTCCTTGCCGATCAGGCGCAGGTGCTGGTCGACCGCCAGCTCACCCGCCTCCAGGCGGTCGAACATCGAATCCAGCAGCTCCTGGTCGGCGGGATGGACGAAGCTGTCGAGGGCGGAGTGCATCAGCTCCTCGGAGCTGCAGTCGAGCAGCTCCTGGAAGGCGCGGTTGGTGCGCAGGGGGCGGTGATCCAGGCCGATGAAGGCGAGCGCGGCGGGCGTGGACTCAAAGAGGTGATCAAGGCTACGCTGCACCTGCTGCTGGCGAAGCTGCTCGCGATGCCTGCGGTCGATGTCCTCGACCGTGACAACGACAAAGTCGAGACCCCCATCCGGATCGCGCGCGGCTCCGGCCTGGATCCGAGCCCAAAAGCTGCTCCCGTCGGCCCGCACTAGGCGCTGCCGCCAGCGCCCGTCGCTGGTCACCCCGTCAAGCAGGCCCATCCAGTGCGGTCGCACGCGCTCGCGATCCTGGGGATCGACGTGGTCACCCGCCTCGGTCCCGACCAGCGCCTCGGGACTGGACCAGCCCAGCATGTTGGCGAGCTGGGCGTTGGCCCTCAGCACCCGGCCCCGGGGGTCGGCGATGAAAGCTCCGACCGGGTGGGCGTCGAAGACCCGAACCATCTTGTCGCTCCCAGCGAAGCGAGTCTCGGGCTCCGTCCTGATCACAAGCCGGGGACGCTCGGGCAGCTGCATATCATGCCATTCTCGGCGCCCGGGGAGACGCGGCGGACGCAGGCCACCGGCGTGGAGGCGTCAGCTGGCGCTCGGCTTGCCGCCCGCCCGACCCTGCTCGGCCACCGCCCGGGCCCGGGCTTCGATCTCGCCCGCATCGCCCAGGTAGCTCGCCTCGAGCGGACGCAGGGCGTCGTCAAGACGGTACAGGCGGGGCACACCGGTTGGAATGTTGAGCTCGCTGATGGCGTCGTCGGCGATGCCGTCCAGGTGCTTGATCAGCGCGCGCAGGCTGTTGCCGTGAGCGACAACCAGGACAGTGCCGCGGCGCCGAAGATCGGGAATGATGCCGTCGTACCAGTAGGGGAGCATGCGCTCCACCACATTCTTAAGGCTCTCGCTGGGCGGGATCAGATCGGGCGCGAGATCGTCGTAGCGGCCGTCGCTGGATCCAGGATCTGCCGGCTCCAGCCGGGGCGGTGCGACGTCATAGCTGCGGCGCCAGATCCGGACCTTCTCCTCTCCGTGCCGGGCCGCCGTCTCCGCCTTGTTCAATCCCTGCAGGGCGCCGTAGTGGCGCTCGTTGAGCCGCCAGGAGCGGCGCACCGGAAGCCAGCCGAGCTCGAGGTCGGCGAGGACCAGGTTGGCGGTCTCGATCGCCCGGCTTAGGAGCGAGGTGTGGAGCACACGGGGCGCGAGCCCGGCCCCGCGCAGGGCGGCGGCGGCGCTGTGTGCCTCCTCGCGACCGGTTGGGGTGAGCGGCACGTCGATCCACCCGGTGAAGCGATTCTCCAGGTTCCAGGTGCTCTCGCCGTGGCGGAGCAGGATCAGCTCCGGCATCAGATGCCCCCTCGCGCCAGGGCGAACAGGGCCGGTCCCAGGAGCACGATCCAGATCGTGGGGAATATGAACAGAACCATGGGCACGACCATTTTGACCGGCGCCGTGGCGCCGAGCTGGCGCGCCCGCTCGCGGCGCCGGAAGCGGACGTCGTCAGCCTGGGTGCGCACGACCTGGGCCAGGGGTACGCCCATGCGCTGCGAGGCCCCGATGGCCTGGCTGAACCGGAGCAGCTCGGGCACGCCGCTACGACGGCTGAAACGCTCCAGGGCCTCGAGTCTGGGCGCACCCAGGCGGATCTCGGCTAAGACCCCGCCCAGCCCCTCGGTCAGAGGATTGTGGTACTTGTCCACCAGCCGATCCAGCGCGGCGTCGAAGGTGAGCCCAGCCTCGATGCAGACCACGAGCAGGTCAATGGCCGCGGGCAGGGCGACGAGGTACTCGGCGCGGCGCGAGCGGACCGCGCGCCGGAGCCAGTAGCCCACTCCCCAGTAGGCGAGCAGGGCCAGCACCCCCGCGGCCACGACCTCCAGCGCCAACCGGCCGCTGGGCAGGGCGAGAACGATCCCGAGGGTGAAGGCGGCGACCGTCGCCGCAAAACGCAGGATGACGAAGTCCGAAGCGCTCATACCCAGCGGCTCTCCTACGAATTCGAGTTGCTGAGCCAGCTCGCGCTGCTGCTCCACGGGCAGCCGCGCTACGATCCGGGCCCGCAACGACTCGATGCGGGGGCGGATCATGCGCTCGTGGAAGCTCTGATCCCGGGCACCGGCGTCCGGGGCGTGCCGCGCCAGGGCGCCGTAGGCCAGGAGCCGGGCCTGGACCGGGTCGGAGATGGACGGGACACGACGACCAACGCGGAACCCGGCCGCGATCAGGGTCAGGCCGGCGGCGCAGACCAGGGCCAGGAGGGGAATCATGCTCCGGCGCTCAGTAGAGCCCTGGCCAGCGGCCCTGTACCGACGAGACCCCCACCACCCCTCCGGCCCCGCCCGGGCAGGAGCCGGAGGTCGCCGCTGGCGCCTGGTCGAGGCCGGAGGGGAGTGAGTATTTGAGCTGCGCGTTGGCCAGCAGCCAGGTCAGATACTCGGCGTCGCACTCGCTCACCGCGACCGTGAGGCTGCTCGCCGTCCCCGCACCGGATGCCTGCCCGGCGGCGCCGATCCGGATCACCGGCACGTCCACGAACACGGTGCGCACGTTGGTCGGGCCACCGCCGCGGGGAACCACCAGAGCGATGACGTCGATGCGATCTCCGGCCTCGATGTATCCCGCCACCGCCTGCTGCTCGGAGGCGGGTAGGGTGTATGCGACCAGACCCTGGGCCAGATGCAGCGAACCCGCGCCAGATCCGCTGGAGGCGCCGGCTCCGGTCAAGAAGTTGGCCAGCACCGGCTGGCCGCGGCGCAGCGCGATCAAGAGGACCCGCCCCTGCGCTGAGGCCACCGTGGACAGGGCGGAGGGGGGAACGTCGGCGCTGTTGAGGTGGCTCACTTCAAGATCGCCCGGCGCCAGGACGCTGCCCAACGCGAGATCGCGAGCGGCGACCAGGACCGCCGCGGTGGAACCGCTGGGCGCCGAGCGCAGCGACTGGCCGTAGACGGTCACGGCCACGAAGCCGAACCCAAACACGACCAGGCCCAGCGCCACCAGAGGCCAGTTGATGCGCCGAGGCGACGACTTGGCGGCCACTTGATCTTCATCTTAGGTGTCCGCCAGGTTGGGCTATCGTTCATTCTGGCTTTGAGGTTCCCCCCCTCCGCCCGCTCGGGTCAGGCCCTGGTCGAGTTCGCGCTCACCTCCGTCCTTCTCGCCCTGCTCCTGTTGGGCGCGGTCGAGTTCGGCCTCCTCTTCGCGGACGAGCTCCAGCTGGAGGGAGCGGTCCGGATCGGCGCCGGCTGGGCCGAGGGCCATCCCAGCGCCTGGAGCTCGGCCTCGGCACCCCCGTCGAACACCATCCAGGGCCAGGTTCTATCCAGCGCCGCGGGGCTCGGCCTGACCAACGACGACACCGACCTGGGCGTGCTCTACTACCGCCCGGGAAATCCGAATCCTGTTCTGTGTGGCCGCTACAGCGCCAGCGCCGGTCAATTCGTACCCGCATCCGGCTCCACCCAGACCTCGTGCCTGGCGGCGGGAGGACTGGTCAAGATCAGCGTGAGCGACCCCACGGCCCTGATCAGTCCTTTGTTCCGGTCCCAGTTCGGTCCCACCGTCAACCTGCAGGCGGCGGCGGCGATGCCGCTCACACCGTGATGAGAAACTCGAGGCGGGGCCAGGTGCTACCGCTGGTCGCCATTCTCTCCACCGTCCTGATCGGGTTTGTGGGGCTGGTGATCGACTCCGGCTCGGTCTCCCAGAGCCAACAGCAGGCCCAGGCCGCCGCCGACGCCGCGGCCCTGGCGGCGTTCTCAAATCTAAGCTCCGGGGGAACTCTGAGCTCGGCCACAGGCTTCGCCGGGACGCTGGCGGTGGCGAATGGGATTCCGATCTCCGCTCTGACCGTAACCTTCCTTGACGCCTCGGGTGCGGTTACCGCCAGCCCAACCGCGGTGGCGGAGGTGGCCGCCAGGGTAGCGATCTCCCGGCCCACCTACTTCCTCCCCGCGCTCGGTATCGACAGTGTGCCGGTCAGCGCGCTGGCCCACGCCGGCGCGGTGGGTACCGGACCGGCGCCGGCGCCCTGCGCACTATGCCTGTTCTCGGGCTCCGGCACCGACCTCTCGCTGTTGGTCTCCGCCTCGCTGTCAACGGGCTCCCCGATAATCTCCGACTCCACCTCCGCCCGAGGCATTGGGCTCGCCTCCCGGGCGTCGATCACAGCCAGCGCCGTCGGCATCGCCGGGGGTGGCTACTCGCTCGGCAGTGGCTCCACCATCACCCCGACGCCGGTGGTACAGGCGGCGGTCGCCGACCCCTGGCCCTCGCTGGCCGCCCCCCAGATCTCAGGCACCGCGGTCAATTACACCTCGCCCAGCTCGGGCAGCGGAAGCATCAACCCCGGCCTCTACTCCCAGATCAGCGTCGTCGGCACCTTCAGCCTGAACCTGACCCCGGGCCTTTACGTGCTCACGGGGAGTCTGTCCACGACGGCGGGGGCCGCGCTTTCGGGCACCGGCGTCAGCGTCTATCTGGCCTGTCCCGGCTATCCCACTGCATGCCCCAGCGGGGCCGCCGGAGGCGGCATCGCCGCCGGTGGATCCAGCTTCAACCTGAGCGCCCCGAGCACGGGGTCGCTGGCCGGGATGGCGATCTTTGCCGACCGAGGTAACGCTCAAGGAAGCGTGATCTCGGCCGGCACCACCGCCATCGGGGGCACCTGGTACGCGATCGGGTCCTCACTCCAAATCGGCACCGGAACCCCGATCCAGTTCGACGCCAACCTGCTCCTGGCCAGCCTGCATCTGAACCGCGGAGCCCAGCTCGCGCTCAATCCATCCGGCGCCGGGCAGTATCAGGGTCCGAGCGCGTCGGCGGGCGGGGTGGCCCTGCTGCCGTGAGGGCCCGCTCCGGACAGGCCCTGCTCGAGTTCTCACTGGTGGCCAGCCTGACCCTGGTCCTGGTGCTCGGGATCATGGATTTCGCCTACCTCTTCGCCGGCCGCGTCGCCGCCTTTCAGGCGTCAGAGGTGGCGGCCAGATTCGCCGCCACCCACCCCACCGCGTGGTCGTCCGCCCCCGCGCCCGGGCGCGACACGATCGAGGGCAATCTGACCCTGACCTCGGCTCCGGCCCGGATAAGCAACGACGACGCACACCTCAACATCAGTTATGCGCTGGCTGCAAACGGGGCCCTGGTCACCTGTGGTCGCTACAGCGCCAGCGCGGGCGCCTTCGTGCCCAACTCGGGCTACACGCAGGCCACCTGCGTGGCACCGGGGAGCGTGATCATGATCTCGGCCACCTACGACTACGTCTTTATCACCCCGATGCTGCGCCAGCTCCTGACCACCGTCACCATCCACGCCACGGCCAGCGCTCTGGAGGCGGGTTGAGCGGGTGCAGGCAGGCTCGACTACACTTTCGGCAACGATGCTGGTCCACCTCCGCAGCGACCTTTCCTCAATCGGATGTAGCCCCGGGGCGGATGCTGCTTGGCGCCCTTATTGAGGGCGCTTCAGCTTCGGCCCCCGCCATTCGGCGGGGGCCTTTTTTGTTTGGGGTGAGATGGCACATTGGACGATTCGGGTGAGCGGAGTCGGTGGTTCGCGCGATCTGGAGCGAGCCTTTTCATCCTGCGCCGAGCTCTCGATTGACCTGAGCTCGGTGCGCTGGCATCGTGCCCACCTCCACCTGGAGCTGGCCCACGGCGCCGACACCGACGGCCTGGTCTCAGCGCTCAAGGAGCACGGATTCGGGATCGAGGTCGCTCCCGGCGAGCATCGCCTGGAGTCGCTATCCGACCGCGAGCAGGAGCTCCTGGCCCAGCTCGCGGGCGGCCTGCAACTGAAGGAGGCGGCGCGACGGATGGGGGTCGGAACCAGCACCGCGCGCGAGTACTGGGAGCGCGCCAAGCGCAAGCTCGAGGTGCGCACCATCGGCCAGGCGGCGAGCCTTTGGACCCGCGCCCGGCGCTGAGGCATCAGCTGCGGTCGAGTTCGTAGTTGAGGTTCGGACTCAGCCAGCGCTCGGCCTCGGCCAGGCTGATCCCGCTGCGCCGGGCATAGTCCTGGACCTGATCGAGACCGAGCTTTCCAACCGTGAAGTAGCCCGCCTGGGGGTGGGCGAGATAGATACCCGAGACCGACGCGGGGGGAAGCATGGCGCACGATTCGGTCAGATCCATGCCCACCTCGCGGGCCCCGAGGAGATCGAATAGGGCGAACTTGGGCCGGTGATCGGGGCAGGCGGGATACCCGAATGCGGGCCTGATACCGCGGAAGCGTTCGGCCATCAGATCGTCCGGGCTGAGGCTCGCTCCGGACTCGTACCACTCGCGTCGGGCGCGCTCGTGAAGGTGCTCGGCGAAGGCCTCAACCAGGCGGTCGGCCAGCGCCTTGACCATGATCGCGTGGTAGTCGTCCTGGTCGGCAGCAAAGCTGTCAGACAGCTCGTCCGCCCCCAATCCGGCAGTGACGGCAAAGGCCCCGATGTGATCGCCGGCGGGGGCGACGTAATCGGCCAGGGATCGGTTGGGACGCTCGTCGCCGTGATCGACCTGCTGGCGAAGCATGGGCAGCAGCAGGCCCTGCTCGAGCTGGATGTCGTCGCCGTCGGAATGGGCCGGGAAGAAGCCATATCGGCCCCGGGCCCGAAGCAGGCGCTCGGACTCGATCCGGTCGAGCAGGCTCTGAGCGTGCTCGTAGAGCTCGTGCGCGGCGGGACCGAAACGGGGATGCTCCAGAATCGCGGGGAATCGCCCCTTGAGATCCCAGGCATGGAAGAAGAAGGTCCAGTCGATGTAGGGGCGCAGGGTTGAGAGCTCAACCTCGATCTCGCGTACTCCGGTAAAGGCGGGGACCGCCAGGTTCTCGAAGGCGGGCCGATCGCGCCGAGCGCGCGCCTCGGCCAGGGGCAGGAGGGGACGCTTGGTCTTCGCCAGGTGCTCCTGGCGCAGGCGTTCTTGGAGTTCCCGGTTCTCGCGATCCAGGGTCACGCGGCGCTTGCTGTCGAGCAGATCGGACATCACCCCGACCACGCGCGAGGCGTCGAGAACGTGCACCGTCGAGCCGTCGTAGCGTGGCGCCACGCGAACTGCGGTGTGCTGTTTGGAGGTAGTGGCGCCCCCGATCAAGAGCGGCATCGAAAGCCCTCGGCGCTGCATCTCCTCGGCCACCTGGACCATCTCGTCGAGCGAGGGCGTGATCAGACCGGAGAGGCCGACGGCGTCGGCCCCGACCTCGATCGCGGTGTCGAGGATGCGGTCGGCGGGAACCATCACGCCCAGATCCAACACCTCGTAGTTGTTGCAGCCCAAGACCACGCCGACGATGTTCTTGCCGATGTCATGGACGTCACCCTTGACCGTGGCCAGGACCACGCGGCCCTGGTGCCGGACAACCTGGGACGCCTGATCGAGCATGAATGGCTCGAGGTGGGCGACAGCGCGCTTCATCGCGCGCGCGCTCTTGACCACCTGGGGTAGGAACATCTTGCCCGCCCCGAACAGGTCACCTACCACTTTCATGCCGTCCATCAGGGGCCCCTCAATCACGTCCAGGGGACGGCCGAGCTTGAGCCGGGCCTCCTCGGCGTCGGCCTCGATGAAGTCGTCCACCCCATGTACCAGGGCGTACTCGATCCGGGCCTCAACCCCCTGCTCGCGCCAGCTCAGGTCGCGCTCGCGCGGGCGCCCTGAGCCGGCGCCCCCCGCGGCGAGCGCGAGCAGGCGCTCGGTCGCGTCCGCACGGCGGTTCAGGATCACGTCCTCGACCAGCGTGCGCAGCTCGGGGGAGATGTCCTCGTAAACCGCCAGCTGACCGGCATTGACGATGCCCATGTCAAGACCGGCGGCGATGGCGTGATAAAGGAAGGCGGAGTGCATCGCCTCCCGCACAGCGTCATTGCCGCGAAAGGCGAACGACAAGTTTGAAATGCCGCCCGAGATGTGGACCCCGGGCAGCTGGCGCTTGATCTTGCCCGTGGCCTCGATGAAGGCCTGGGCGTAGCCGGAGTGCTCCTCCATGCCCGTAGCCACGGCCAGCACGTTGGGGTCGAAGATGATGTCCTGGCTCGACAGTCCAGCGCGCTCGGTGAGCAGTTGGTGGGCCCGCTGGCAGATCGCCAGCTTGCGCTCCACGGTGTCGGCCTGCCCGCGCTCGTCAAAGGCCATGACCACCACAGCCGCCCCCAGCTCGCGCACCCGGCGAGCCTGGTCCAAGAACACCTCCTCGCCCTCCTTGAGGCTGATGGAGTTGGCCACGCCCTTGCCCTGGACGCACTTGAGTCCGGCCTCGATGACCGAGAAGCGCGAGCTGTCAACCATGATCGGGATTCGCGCCACCTCGGGCTCGGTGGCCACGAAGTTCAAGAATCTGGTCATCGCCCGCTCCGAGTCGAGTAGGTCGGCATCCATGTTGACGTCGAGGATGTTGGCCCCCCCCCGCACCTGTTCGAGGGCGACGTCGAGGGCGCCGGCGTAGTCCTCGGCCTCGATCAGACGCCGAAAGCGCGCCGACCCGGTCACGTTATTGCGCTCGCCGATCATGACAAAGCCGGAATCGGGGCCGATGGTGAAGGGCTCCAGCCCGCTCAGTCGGGTGGCCGGGGCGATGGTCGGCAGCGAGCGCGGAGCCTGGTTGGCGATCGCCGACTTGATGGCGCGGATGTGTTCGGGGGTGGTGCCGCAACAGCCCCCGACCAGGTTGACCAGCCCGTCGCGCGCGAACTCTCCCACCAGTCGCCCGGTCACCTCCGGGCTCTCGTCGTAACCCCCGAAGGCGTTGGGCAGACCAGCGTTGGGATAGCAGCTGACGTAGGTGGTAGCGACCCGGGCCAGATCGGCCAGGTGGGGGCGGAGCTGGGCGGCGCCGAGCGAGCAGTTGAGGCCCACCACCAGGGGGTGCGCGTGCTCGATGGAAACCCAGAACGCCTCGACGGTCTGACCTGACAGGTTGCGCCCGCTCAGATCGACCACCGTGAGCGATATCACCAGGGGAAGCTCGGGCGCGACCCGGCGCGCGGCCTCGATCGCGGCCTTGGCGTTGAGGGTGTCGAAGGCGGTCTCGATCAGGAGCAGGTCGGCACCCCCGTCGCGCAACCCCCGCACCGCCTCGGCATAACCCTGGCTCATGGCGTCGAAGCTCGACTCGCGATATCCCGGATCGTCGACGCGAGGGGACATCGATAGGGTGACGCTGGTGGGCCCAAGCGAGCCCATGACCAATCGGTCGGGAAAGTCGGCCACCGCCTGGCGGCCGAGCTCCGCCCCCGAGCGGCTGAGCTCATAGGCCAGCTCGGAGAGCCCGTAGTCGGCCTGTGACATCGGGGTGGAATTGAAGGTGTTGGTGGTGATGACGTCCGAACCGGCCTCCAGATAGGCCCGGTGCACCTCGAGGACGGCCTCCGGCCGGGTCAGATTGAGCAGATCCAGGTCTCCTCTGAGGGAGAGGGGATGATCCTTGAATCGGCGGCCGCGGAAGTCGGATTCGGTAAAGCCATGGCGCTGGAGCATGGTTCCCATCGCCCCGTCCAGGAGCGCGATACGCTGCTCCAGGAGCGCGCGCAACCGGGCCTCAGTCGACATCAGCATCTCCTCTCGCCCGGCACCTGGTTGATCACCTCCGGCCGCCGTCGCCACGGGAACGCCAGCCGGGTGCGGCCAAACAGCCAGCGTACCAGGAAGCCGTTCGTACGCCCCGCGGGGCGCGAACTCAAATTCCCGCGTTGCGCAGCAGGGAGACGCTCATGACCAGGCCGATGGCGACCACCGCGGGCCGGATCAGGGGCTGCGGGATGCGGCGGGCCACCATTACCGAGAGCACGCCGCCGACCACGGCGCCCACGATCATGACCAGGGCCGGCAGCCAGACCACGGCGCCGGCGGCGATGAAGGTCACCACGGCGACGCCGTTGATGGCGGTGGCAAGCAGGTTTTTGCGCGCATTGGCGAAGTGGTAGTCGGCCGCGCCCAGGACGCCAAAGGAGGCCAGCATCATGATCCCCAGACCACCTCCGAAGTAGCCCCCATAGATCGCGATCGGGAACTGGACCACGGATACCACCCAGAGCGGTGCCGCCCGCTCCCCGCGCATGTGCGCAATGCGGCCGCCGGCGGCGAAGAGCAGGGTGGCTCCGAGCATCAGGAACGGAACCACGGCTCCGAATAGGTGCTGCGGGGTGTGCAGCAGCAGCACCGCACCGACAAGTCCCCCGACCAGGGAGACGGAGCCGAGAACGAGCACCTCGCGGCGCAGCCCGAGCTCGCGGCGGTAGGCACGGGCCGCGGCCAGAGAGGCCGGCCAGAGCGCGACTGTGTTGGTGGCGTTGGCGTTGACGGGCAGCACGCCGGAGAAGATCAGGGCGGGGAAGGCGACAAAACTGCCTCCGCCAGCCATCCCGTTCAGAATCCCCCCAGCGACGGCCGCGACCAGGAGGAGGGCCAGGCCGAGGGGCTGGTGGTAGCTCACGCGGGTCTCACGGCGCGACCTGAATGTGACTGCTCACGGCCCGTAATCATGGGCGATGGGGGCGGCGGGGGTCAGCGTCCAGCCCGGGGGAAGGCGTTGAGTCGATCCGCGCTAGCGATAGAACGCCGCGCCAAGGGCTCCACCCAAGATCAGGACGGCGATCACGGGCACCCGGCGGGTCGCGATGAGGGCGGCACTGCCGATGACTATGGCGAGGCTGACCACGTCGATGCCGTAGCTTCCGGCCAGCTTCAACACCACCACCGGCACGCTGCCGGTGACCGCCAGGGCGAGGCCGCGCACGAACCCCTGGACCGGTGCGAGCGGGGCGTAGCGGTGATGCACCAGGCCGATCGGAATGACGAGCAGGGGCGGGATCAGAACCGCCACCATGGCCAGGGTCGAACCGGCCAGCCCGAAGATCAGATAGCCCAGCGCGATTACCCACAGTCCGGTGGGCCCGGGCGAGAGCTGACCGATGGCGAGGGCCTCGGCGAAGGTGTGGTCGTTGGCCCAGCCCCGGGCCAGCAGGTCCTGGTGCAGGCTGGCCAGGTTGCCCAGGCCACCCGACGACAGCAGCGACGCCTTCAGCATGAGCCAGAAGAGGAGGGCGGCGTTGATCAAGCGCGCACCTGGGGCGAGCCTCGCAGCGCGACCCCGACCACCACGGCCATGAGGGCACCAGACCCGACCAGCACCAGGTAGATGGGAAGACGGCCACCCATGACCAGGAGGGCAACCGCGCCCACGACCAAAATCGAGGCAAGCAGAACCCAGCGACCCTCCTTGGCGCTGGTCTCAAGCAGCGGGGCCAGGATGCGCCAGCTCATGATCAGGTTGCCCCCGGCCGCGGCCATGACCAGGCCGCGTATGGCCCCGGCCACCAGCGCCATGGAGTGCAGTCGGGCGTAGAGGGCGGCCACCGCCACCGTGATCAGAAAGCTAGGCAGGAGGAAGCCGACCAGGGATACGAGCATGCCCCGACGACCGGCCAGGCGGCCTCCGGTGAGGATGGCGAGCGCGATCAGATTGATGCCGGGCACGACCTGGCAGAGCCCTAGGACCTCAGCCCAGCCCTGAGGCGTCAACCAGTCGCGCTTTTGGACCAGCTCGGCGTAGGCGTAGATCTGGACTGCCGGGCCGCCCCCGAACGACTGCAGCCCCACCC
The DNA here is from genome assembly GCA_035534295.1 of Nitrosotalea sp. Classification (GTDB taxonomy): domain Bacteria; phylum Chloroflexota; class Dormibacteria; order Dormibacterales; family Dormibacteraceae; genus DATKQJ01. The sequence continues at coordinate 53,841 of DATLSE010000049.1, read as the reverse complement.
GTGCCCAGAGCAGGAAGAGAAGTCTGGGAGAGGGTTCCTGATTCACCGCTGCCCATTCTGCCCGGTGGGCGCCCGCGCCGCGGCCGCAGCCCCGCGGCCGCAGCCCCGCGTCTTGACGCGGGGGAGGTGGCGGGGGATGCTCGTGGGGTGACCCCCACCCCTGGCCCGCGAATCGACCTGCTGGATTTGGGGGCCGCGATATCGGGCGAGGAACGCCAGACGCAACAGACCGTGCGCCAGTTCGTGCAACGCCGGGTCATCCCCCACATCGCGGACTGGTACGAGGCCGGGCGTTTCCCGCGCGAGCTCGTCGCGGAGTTGGGCGAGCTCGGCCTTCTGGGCATGCAGCTCGAGGGTTACGGATGCGCGCATTTAGGTCCCACCGCGCACGGACTGGCATGTATGGAATTGGAGGCGGGCGATTCCGCGCTGCGCAGCTTCGTCTCCGTGCAGGGCTCGCTGGTCATGTACCCGATCCTGCGTTTCGGATCCGAAGAGCAGCGCCAGCGCTGGCTTCCCGGCCTGGCCCGGGGCGAGGAGGTGGGCTGCTTTGGACTCACCGAGCCCGACGCCGGCAGCGATCCAGGGTCGATGCGCACCAGCGCCCGGCGTCAGGGCGGCGACTGGGTGCTGAACGGGACCAAGCTCTGGATCACCAACGGCTCCATCGCCGATGTCGCGTTGATCTGGGCCCGTACCGAGGACGGCATTCGAGGGTTCCTGGTCCCAACCTCAAGCCCCGGCTTTGAGAGCCGCGACATCGCGCATAAATGGTCCATGCGGGCCTCGGTCACCTCCCAGTTGAGCCTTGTCGATGTTCGCCTACCCGAGTCCTCAGCCCTGCCTGAGGCCCGTGGCCTGCGGGCCGCGCTCGCCTGCCTGGATGAGGCCCGGTTCGGAATCGCCTTCGGCGCCCTGGGGGCGGCGCGCTCGTGTCTTGAATGCGCGCTTGCGCACGCCCTCCAGCGCGCGCAATTCGGACGGCCCATCGCCGCCTTTCAACTCACCCAGAAGAAATTGGTGGACATGAATCTGGCCCTGACCCAGGCCACGCTGCTCGCGCTCCAACTGGGGAGGCTCAAGTCGACCGGCGGCCTGGAGTCGGCCCAGATCTCGCTCGGAAAGCTGGCCAGCGTGCGCGCCGCGCTATTCGTGGCCCAATCCGCGCGCTCAATCCTGGGCGCTAGCGGGGTGACGCTCGAGCCGGGCGTCATGCGCCACCTGGGCAACCTCGAGTCGGTCCTCACCTACGAGGGCACGGATGAGGTCCACACGCTCACCGTGGGCCAGGCCATGACCGGCCTGGGAGCCTTCCGCTAACGCCTGTGGGTGCCCGGCCATAAGCTTAGGGCCGGAGCGCCAAGCTCAGGTCCGGACTTGACGATGGGCTCCCGGCAGGAGTAAAAAGCGGGGATCAAGAGAGGGTTTCCCAGCCCAACGCGTCTCTGCGCGGTTCACGCGAACCCGTTGGGCGCTCGGGCTGGCATTCCGCCCCATGAACGGGGCGGCGGGGGGTGTCACAGTGTCCGACGACGGTACCAACGACGTTTCGACGTCGCCATCCACAACTGCGGGAAGCACGCCTGAGCCTGCTGGCGCGTCTCACAGCGGACGCAACGCGGCCATCGCGGGTGGGGTGGTGGCGGCGGCGGTGGTGGTCGGTGGGGGCGCCTACCTGGCCGAGCACAACGGCCTGCTTCCTGGCGGCCCGCTGTCCATCTCGGTCAACGGCCGAAACCACAATGTGGCGGCCACGCCCAACACACCCCTGCTCTACGTGCTACGCAACGAAGTCGGACTAAAAGGACTTCACTTCGGCTGCGGACTGGCCGAATGTGGGGCCTGCACGGTCCAGCTGGCCGGTCAGGCCGTGCGCTCCTGCCAGACCAAGGTCGGCGACGTGGGCGGCCGCGCCGTGACCACGCTCGAGGGACTCGGCACCGCCGCTCACCCCCATCCCCTGCAGACGGCGTTCATCGAGCAGCAGGCGGCGCAGTGCGGCTACTGCATCAGCGGCATGATCATGGAGGCCGAGGCCTTCCTGCGCTCCAAGCCCAAGCCCACCGCGACCGAGATCAAGACGGCCATGGCTGGACACCTCTGCCGCTGTGGCACCCACTACCGCATCGTCCGCGCCATCCAGTCGGCCGCGGGGACTGTCCCCGCCGGCGCCATCCAGCTCTAGGGGGACAAAGCCGTGATCAAATTAGACAGAATTTCCCCCACCCGGCGACAGTTCCTCAAGGCGACCGGCGGCCTGGTGGTCGCGATCAGCCTTCCCCTGCGCCTGGGCGAGGCGACAGCGCTCGCGGCGGACAGTTCCAGCGGTCCGTTCGGCCCGACCACGGTCCCGGCCAACAAGCTTGACTCCTGGCTCGCAGTGGGCAAGGACGGGTCGGTCACGGTATACACGGGCAAGGTCGAACTGGGCACCGGCACCGCCACCGCCACGCGCCAGATCGTGGCCGATGAGCTCGATGTGCCCTTCGCCAGCACCAGCATCATCCAGGGCATCACGGGCGAGACCGTGGACCAGGGATACACCGCCGGCAGCTTCACCATGCGGACGCAGTGGGCGAGCGGACTTCGCATCTCCGCCGCCACGGCTCGCCAGACCCTTCTCGGCCTGGCGTCGACCAAGCTCGGAGTCCCAGCGGACCAGCTGACGGTCACCGATGGCGTCGTCAGCGTGACCTCGGACTCCACCAAATCGGTCAAGTACGCAGACCTGGTGGGCGGTGTTCAGCTGCCGGGCACGATCAACGCCAAAGCTCCGACCAAGAGCCCCAAGCAATACAAGGTGATCGGATACGGGATCGCCCGCCAGGACATCCCGGACAAGGTCATGGGGCAGTTCACCTACGTCCAGGATGTGCGCATCCCGGGCATGCTGCACGGACGCGTGGTACGGCCCACCCGTCCCTCGCCGCTGGCCGGTGGCGACACCTCGATCGCAACCGTGATCAAGGGCACGCTGGCCAACGGCACCCTGGGCAGCGTGGATGAGGCGTCGATCAAGAACATTCCGGGCTCGGTCAAGATCGTGACCCACAAGAACTTCGTCGGTGTCGTGGCCGCCCGCGAGGAGGACGCCATCGCCGCCGCTCAGGCCCTCAAGGTGAGCTGGAACGACCCCCAGACCCTGCCCGATCAGGCCACCCTCTACCAGACCCTGCAATCTCCTCAGATGGTCGCCAACACCAAGGTGCTGGCGCTGGCCGGAGACGTCGACAAGGCGATCTCGGGCGCCGCCCAGTCGCTCAGCGCCAGCTACCACTACCCCTACCAGATGCACGCCTCGATCGGCCCCTCCTGCGCCGTGGCCAACGTCCAAAGCGGCCAGGCGGAGATCTGGTCTGGAACCCAGGGCGTCTACCAGCTGCGCTCGGCGCTCGCCACCCTGCTCAGCCTTCAGCCCTCGCAGGTTCGGGTCAACTACGTGGAGGGCTCCGGATGCTACGGATTGAACGGTGCCGACGACGTGTCGCTCAGCGCCGCCCTGCTCTCCCAGGCGGTGGGCAAGCCGGTGCGGCTGCAGTACATGCGCGCCGACGAGATGTCGTGGGAGAACTTCGGCACCCCGATGGTGATCAACGTCCGAGCCGGGCTTGACTCGACCGGACACATCGTGGGCTGGGACTTCCAGAACTGGACCGCCAACCGTGGCAGCCGGCCGGGACCGCCAGGAAACCTGCCCGCGGGGGTGCTGGCCGGCTTTCCCGAGCCCCCCGCGCCAAAATCCCCGCCCGCCAGCCCGCCCCTGGGTGATGACAGCCTGAACGCGGTGCCCTGGTACAACTTTCCGGTTCAGCGCGTACAGGAACACGGGATCTACCAGCCCTGGCTCTTCACCGGTCCGCTGCGCTCTCCGAGCCGGCTCCAGAACACCTTCACCCAGGAGTCGTTCATGGACGAACTGGCGGCACTGGTCAAGATGGACCCGGTCGCCTTCCGCCTCATGCACACCCAGGACCAACGCCTGGTGGCGGTGATCCAGGCCGTGGCCAAGGCTGCGGGATGGGAAACCCGACCATCTCCGGCCCCGGCCCAGAGCGGTACGACCATGACCGGGCGGGGAATCGCCAGCGTCCGCTACGAGGGCAGCTCGGCCTGGGTGGCGGCGGTCGTGTCGGTGGCGGTGGACACCGGTACCGGCATCATCAAGCCCACCATGGTCGCCGTCGCCCACGACTGCGGCGTCGTCATCAACCCCGACGGGCTGCGCAATCAGATCGAGGGCAACGTGGTTCAGGGGCTCAGCCGATCGCTCAAGGAGGAGGTCAAGTTCGACCGCTCCGGAGTCCTCAGCGTGGACTGGACCAGCTATCCCATCATCACCTTTCCTGAGCTCCCCGACGATCTGCGGATCGAGCTCATCGACCGCCCCGAACTTCCCGCGCTGGGGGCCGGTGAGTCCACCATCTCGGTCATGGCCGGAGCCATATCAAACGCGGTGTTCGACGCCACTGGCAAGCGGCTGCGTGAGGCACCCTTCACCCCCGCGCGGGTCAAGGCGGCGCTTTCGGCCTAGTTCAGAGTCATTCCTGGGTGCGGGCCAGCGCGAGCATGGCCTGCATCCAGGCCAGGTCCTGGGTCGGGGTTAGGTCGGCCTGCGAACCCCAGAGGCGACATCGATCCGCGGCCAGCGGCTGCCGCGATTCAAACGCCTGCCCCACCCGGCGCAACAGACAGCTCAGGGTCGAACGAACATCCCCCGGGTCGAGCAGGCGCGCCAGCCAGTCGGCGGCGCGCTCCGGCATGTCGCCCAGGGCGCGCCCGGCCAGCGGGTAGTTGTCACAGAAGACGCGGGCGTATCCGGTGGCGGCGGCGAGGTCCAGACCGGCCAGGGGAAGGAGCTCAAAGGCCAGGGGCGAGAGCAGCAGCTCGGGGTGGCGATCGGAGTGCGCTTCGCCCCCCGACTCCTCCACCAGGCGAACCTCAAGCTCGGCCATGAGGGCGGCCACGTCGGACTCCTGAACCCGGCGTCGCACCGCCGCCCAGTACAGATCCGAGGGTGAGGCGCCGTCCAGCGTCAGGGCTGAAGCAACGATCGCATCCACGGCCGCGCGGGGATCGCCCTGGGCGAGCACGCCCGCCACCTGGGCTAGAACTACGCTTCCCGCGGCTGCCTCGATTTGATCGAGCCGCGCCTCGGGGGGTAGCTCGAGGGTCAACAATCGATGGAAGGACGCGTCCTCGCCCGCCTCCTGCTCCCCTGCCGGCGTTTCCACCGAACCGATGTTACCGGCGCCAGCACTGAGCCAGCAGGCCGGAGCCGGAAGCGGCGCTGAGGGCCTAATCTGCTTTATGGGGCGGCCGCGGCCCGGCCTTAGACGAATTTCCGATCCTTGAGATCAGGGAGGAACGGTGGATCCAAAAGGACAGGCGGCGATGGTGGTGGTGGGAGCGGGTCAGGCCGGAGGCACCGCGGTGGTGACCCTGCGTGAGGAGGGATTCACCGGTCGGGTGATCCTGGTCGGACGTGAGCCCCATCCTCCCTATGGCCGACCGCCGCTGTCCAAGGGCTACCTGAGCGGCGCCGAAGAACCCTGGTGGGTGCGCCCCGATGAGTGGTATGCCGAGAACCAGGTCGAGCGCCTGACCGCGGAGGCGGTCGCCCTCGACCCCTCCCAGCACCGGCTCCAGCTGGCTGACGGCCAGAGCCTGAGCTACGACCGCCTGCTTATCGCCACCGGAGGGCGTAACCGGCCTCTTGAGCTTCCCGGGGCCGGGCTTGCCGGAGTCCATGCTCTGCGCACCGTGGACGAGGCGGACCGACTACGCCAGGCGGCGCGGCGCGGGGACCGGGCGATCGTGATCGGAATGGGCTTCATGGGCTGCGAGCTCAGCGCCGCGCTGGTCCGAGCCGGAGTCCAGGTCACCGCCGTTTTCGGCCAGGCTCAGCCCCTGGAGCGGGTCCTGGGGCCGGAAGTGGGCGCGGCGGTGGCTCGAATCCATGGCCGCCAGGGAGTCAGGCTCTCCGCCCAGGATTCGCTCCAGAGCATCGGCGGCCGGGGCCGGGTCGAATCGGTCGTCACCCGGGCTCTGGGCGAGGTGGCGTGCGAGATGGTGGTGAGCGCGATCGGTATCGAACCCGACCTGAGTGCGCTCACGGGCTCTGGGATCGAGGTGGAGAACGGGATCCTGGTCGATGCGCGCTGCCGGACGAGCTCGGCCGACGTCTTTGCCGCCGGCGACGTTGCCAATCACCTCCATCCCCTCTTCGGCCGGCTCCGGGTTGAGCACTTCAACAACGCCGAGAAGCAGGCTCGCTGCGCGGCGCTCAACATGCTCGGCCGCGATCAGGTCTATGACTATCTCCACACCTTCTGGTCGGACCAGTACGAGCACAAGCTCGAATACGTCGGCTATGCCGAGAGCTGGGATCGCTTCGTGGTCCGGGGCGATCTGGAGGAGCCTCGCTTCATCGGCTTTTATCTAAAGCAGGGGCGCCTCCTGGCCGCGGTCGGGCTCGATCGAGGAGGGGACCCCGAGATGGACCCCGAGGAGGAGATGGCGGTCTGCGCCGCCCTGGTCTCCGCGGGGGCGACGCCCGAGCCCGAGCAGCTGGCGGACCAGACGGTCGATCTGCGCTCGCTCCTGCCCGGTTCGAGCGGCGGCTGATCCAGGGGCGTTTCAGCTCGAGCTGCCCGAGATGGTCACGAGCTGGAAGGCGCCGTCGACCCAGAGCAGCTGGGCCTGATATCCGCCGCTCACCCGCTGACCGCGCGCTGTCGCCATGGCGTACGGCCCACTGACCGTGTAGATCCCGTTCGCAGCCCCATACGTGACGTGGGCCACGCTGGGAGACCTGGGGAGCAGGGTCCAGGTCACCCCGCTGCCTGGGGCGAGGATCGAAGCGCCGGCCTGGGGGCAGTCGGGCGGGTCAACCGTGGTCGCTCCTGCGCACGCGACCAGCCCCGCCGCGGCCGCCGCGAGGGCGGCGGTGTCGCTGGCCTGCTCCGGCCTGGGAGGGGGCGCCGGATCGGAGGCGGGGACCAGAGTTGCGAGGGTGACCACGCCCGCGGGCAGGGTCAGGGAGGCGCTGAAGGCGCCGGTGGAGGCCAGATGGTGGACCCCCGGGGAGCCCGGGAGCGTATAGCTCAGGATCATCTGGAACCGGCCCCGAGCCAGCCATTGGCCGGACGGGGATAGGTCCAAAAGCAGGTCCTGGGCGGGATCGCCCGCCAGCGACCAGCGCACCACGCTCGCCAAACCCGGCAGCAGGGCGAATTGGGGACATCCGGCCGGGGTGGGCGATGAGATCTGGGTGCAGTTCTCGAACGCTTGGCGCACCGCCGCCTCGAGTGCGACCTGGGCAGGGGCCCGAAGCCGTGGCACCAGTTGCGGTTGAGCGCCCGCCGCCGAGGGCCGCACCAGGGTACTGACGCTCAGCGTCCTGGGACCGCCAACCGCCTGCACGCGGTGGAGCAGGGGCAGGACCGCGATCCGGTTCCCAGCCCCAGGGGTGGGGACAGCCAACCCGTCGACCGTCAGATGGTCATACCCAGAGGGGAGCACCAGGCTCAGATAGAGCGGCTGCAGACGGATCCGCCAGTCGGGCTCGGGCGCATACCAGGGCGCGACATTGCGCAGGGTGCCGGATTCCAGAAGCCGGCCTCCGGTGCCCTGAGCCAGGCTGGCCGAAAGCGCCGAGGGCGAGAGCAGGGCGGCATCCGTCGACACCGAGGGGGACGCGATCTGGATCAGTTGCCAGGCCGCCTGGGCCCGCCCGTGGGCCAGATCGTAGGCCAGCAGGCGCGGCACCTGGGAGGCATCCCCGGCGGCGCCGTCCCTCGCCGCCAGAGCCAGGCTGAGCAGGATCAGGCCCGCCAGCAGGGCCAGGGCTCGCAGCCGCGTCAGGCTCCAGGGCCGCGCTGGTGCGAGGCCAGGGGAGGGGCTCAAAGCAGTGATCCTCCGGCGGACTCGATCGCGCGCGCACGGACCATGGCCGCCTGATCGGCTCGACCGCGCTCGAGGTGGGCCCGGACCAGAAGCGACGACAATTCGCCCGCGCTCGACTCCCAGATCAAAGATTCTTCGAGCAGAGCCGCGGCCTGATCCGATCTGCCCCGGGTCAGGAGGTGGTCGGCCAGGGCCAAGACCAGATCCGAACAGGCGGCATGGCTGCTAAGGCGCACCTCTTCGAGCAGCAGAAGTACTCCCCCCTCCGCGCCTCCGACCAGCTCCAGGCCGGCCTCACGGCCGGCCATGAACTCGCCCTTGCCCGCCCGGCCGAGGAGGTCGGCGATATCCCGAGCCAGGCTCTCCTCGATCGGTCGAGGCGCATCCAGGGCTCGCCGGCGCAGGGCGAATATCCGCGCCATGTCGATGTCGAGCTGGTCCGGATCGAGGCGGACCTGGGTGCGCCCGATCTCGATCGGGGCCGCCAGCGTCGGATCCAGGTCGTGCTTTAGATCCCAGAGCTGACCGGTCAGGCGGCGCAGTTGCTCGGCCCGCGCCAGCCCGGGCGACACCTCGTCGGCCAGGGCGGAGCGATCCAGAGCCTGGCCCGGCCGGCTCAGCGCGGTGAGCAGGAGGTGGAGCCAGATGAACGCGAGGGTCGGCTTTTGGAGCAGGCCCGAGGTGAGCTCCCGCTCGGCCTCGAATACACGCAGCCCGCCCAGGGTCAGGACCCGAGGCAGCTCGGGGACCGAGGAAAAGGGGACCGAGGAAGAGGCACGGAGCCTTGAGCGGACTTTGTCCAGCGCTGAGGCGGGGCCAAGACATAGGATCCCCAGGAGCAGCGCCAGGGCCGCGTCCCACGACGCGGCCGGACCTCCGGCGGCGGCCAGGGCCAGGTAGATCGCGAGGTCGAGGCCGAAGAGCGCAGCCTGGAGCAGACGATGCGTGAGGGAGGCCAGTCCGGCCAACGCCACCGCGGCCAGGGCCGGCGCCAGGTACCCGCTGGGCGGCAGCAGAGCCTGCGCCAGGAGCACGACCCAACTGAGCCCGGCGACGACCTCGAGTCGCTCGCCCGGCCAGGCCAGGAACTCCCCTCCGCTCCCCCCGCCCTTCATCACGTCCCTCCGCGCTCCCCGACGCCGGTGGGAGCATAGGACCAAAGGCGGCCTCGCGTCTGCATTAGAGCGTCTCGCTCAGGCTCAGCTCCACCAGCGGCTGGCGCAGCCTTTGCTCACGAGCCAGCATTCGTCGCATCGCCTGACCTGCGCGGAGCGAAAGCCGGCGCTCCAGATAGGCGGGGTCGGAACGCAGAGGCATCGACCTGGCGGCGCGCAGGACCTCGACCACCATCTGCTGGCAGAGGTCATCGTCCGATATGGCTGGCGTCACCTCGCGGTAGCGGCGCAGCCGCCCGATCATCGAGGGAGCCAGGAAATCCAGGAGCGGGCCGGCAGCCCCGGGTTGCCCCGCGCGATAGGCGGTCACCAGCTCCATCAGCCGACGATCGCGGGCGCGCAGCTGCTGCGCGGGTGAGCCGGACCCACCCTGGCGCTGGCCGGCCCCCGCCGGCAACGCCAGGTCGACCGCCAGGTTTCTCCGCATCATCCGATACCTCCTCAGCGCTTGATCGCCAGATCGTCTCGGCGGGCCCTCGGCAGAACCTCGGAGGGCCCTCGGGGGACGGCCCTATCGGCGCGCGGAGGAGGGGCAAATCGGGGTTGAACCTCGCGCCACCATCGCTTTTTCGGGCGCCGCTGGCGGCTCCTCGGGAACCGACGTCGGGCGGTGCAGTGGGAGAGCGTGGATTCTTTCCGGGCCAGGCTTGCCGCAGCGGATTGGGGCGCGGTTGCGCAGCGCCAGCTCGCATCCCTGGCCCGCCAGCTTGTGCCCGGCCGGCCCCAGACCCACGGCAGCAGTCGCTGGGCGCACGCGCGTGAGGCAGGGCGGCTGGGGCGGCGGTCGGTCGCGGGTCGGGAATGGGGGGATGGAATCGTGCTCGGCCGGCTCGGTCGCCATCTGCTCCAAACCCCGGCCGAGGACAACCTGCTCCTCTTGGGGGTCCAGCGCTCGGGCAAGACCTCAAGCGTCATCGTCCCGACCCTGCTCTGCTGGTCGGGGGCGGTGGTCGCGACCTCGACCAAGGAGGAGCTCGTGCGCCTGACCGCGCGCTCACGCCGACGCCGGGGAGCAGTCCACGTCTTCGCCCCGCTCGACCCCGAATCGTCCTGGATTACAGCCGAGGGGGCGGAGCGTGCGCGCTGGAATCCACTCAGCACGGCCACGGATGTCTCGCTCGCAGCCGAGCTGGCGAGCCACTTCACCGCCGCGGAGCGGTCGCGTGCTCTGGACCACTGGCACCTGGCGGCGGCCAACCTGCTCACAGCCCTGATCACGCTCGAGGCCTCCCGCGGCGGCGACATGCGCTCGGTACTCGGCCTTCTGATGCGGTTGTCGTCCCCGCAGTACGCCGCCCTGGCCCTGGGAACGCAGGACGAGACCGTGCGCGACCTGCTCTTGGCCCACGCCCAGACTCCGGAGCGGGAGGCCGCCTCGATCGCATCCACGGCTCGCTCCTGCCTCTCGCTCTGGGTCGACAGCCGTGTCGCTCTGGCCACCTCGGCCGGGGAGGAGCGGCTCGATCTCGACTCGCTTCTGGCCCTGGGCGGCACTCTCTACCTGGTCGCCCCGGCTGAGGAGGCGGAGCGCTGCCGCCCGCTGTTTTCGGCCCTGCTGCACACGCTTCTCCGCACCGCCACCGCTCGCGCCCGGCGCCTGGGCGGGGTGCTCGCCCCGCGCCTGCTGGTGGCCCTCGACGAGGCCGCCAACTTCGCCCGGGTGCCACGACTCAGCGGCTACGCCTCGAGCGGACCTGGGCAGGGGATCCAGCTTCTGCTCGGGTTTCACGACCTGGCCCAGATCGAGCTCGTCTACGGGCGCGAAGCCGCTCGTACGATCTGGAACAACTGTCGAGCGCGACTGCTCCTCCCCGGCCAGGGAGATCTGGGCACGCTCGAGCAGTTCTCGCGCTCGATGGGCGAGGAGACCCGCGTCTACGGATCGGCCCATCGCGGGCGCGGGGTGGAGCAGAGGCTGGGCCACCCGCTCTGCTCGGTGGACGAGCTGCGCCGGATGCCCAGCGCGGTGCTGATCTACGCCGGCGCTCCCCCCGCGCGTCTGCTCACTCGGCGCTGGGACCAGGTCCCTGCGTGGCGAGAGCAGGTTGAGCGCCCCGACCCGGGCGATGGTTCTACGTCGCCAGTTGAAGGAGGTTGAGCCGATGCCACCGACGCAGATCCTGGTCACGCCCGATTTCACCGGTTTGCCCCCGAGCCTGGTGCTTGGTCTGACCCAACTCAGCGACAACTCGGCGGCGCTGCTGACCTTGGTCTCGGGCCTCGGTATCGGGGTCTCGCTGACAGGAATGCTGCTCGCCTCTTGGACCTCCAATCCTCACCTCGGGGAGCGATTCAAGAGCGCCCTCGCGCTCTCGGTGGGAGCGCTCGCGCTGCTCCACCTGGGCGTCCTGGTGGCCAATTACAGCGCCCGGTTGTTCGCCTGAGCGTGGCTGGCGCCAGCCTCGTCCAGCCCATCGTGACCGCACTCGGAGCCTGGTCGGCGGAGGCTGCTGCAGGTGCCCTGAGCTCGCTCTCGGCGGCCCTGGGGCCGGCCGGCGAGCCCGACTACAGCTCGATCGTGCCCTTTTACGACCGCATGCTGGCCATCGCCCTGACCATCAGCGCCACGCTCGTCGCTCTGGCCCTGATGGAGCGCATCCTGGGAGGCGAGGAGGGAGCCGGGGCGGGGGTGCTGCTGCGGGTCCTCGTGTCCACCGTGGGCGCCTGCGCCGGGCTCCCCCTGGTCGCCTACGCGGGGCATCTTGCCGCCCTCCTGGCGGGCACCTGGAGCGGGGACCTGCGGTCGATGGCGGCCAGCCTGACCGCGTTGGCCGGGGCCTACGCGAGGGGCACCGAACCTGCTCTGGACCCTCTGGGATCCGCCCTGGGACTAATCCTCGCCGCGGTGCTGACCACCCTGATGGCCCTTTTGATCCAGGTTGAGATGGCGGCCAGGGCGGCTCTCCTGCTGGTCACAGCCACGTTCGTGCCCTTCGTTGCTAGCCTGTGGATCTGGCCCCGGCTGGCCTCCACCGCGGGCCAGTTGGTGGGCTTCCTGCTCGGCCTGCTGCTCTCCAAATTCGTGATCGCAACCTCGCTCGCGATCGGGTTGCACCTGGTCCTGGAGGACGCGTCCGGCGGTCCCAAGGGGCGCTGGCTGATCACCGGACTGGCCGTGCTGGTGATCTCCGCCTTCTCTCCCGCTCTGCTCGTCGGTGGCCTGCGCTTCGGCCATCCCCGCACGGCCGAGGCGGCCCGCAGCGCCACCCGGGCGGCAATGGGAAGTGGCGTCCGCCACGGTGTCCAGAGATTGTTCAGGGGCACTCTGGAGCGGGTCGGGTCAGGATCGGCGGCGCGGACCCACCAGCGCCGGCCGGGTTCGGACTCTACTCGTCCTCGATCTGAGTGAACATCAGGCTGTCCTGGATGTCATAGAGGGCGTCCATGGCCTTGATGATGGTCCCGCTCTGGCGCGGCTCCTCGGCCTCCTCCAGGTCGGCCTCCTCGATCAGCTGGTCGACCGCCATCATGAGCGCGGACGGGGTCTGGGTCTGGTCGGCCAGGTTCAGCATCTCCAGCTCGTTGAGCAGACGATCGATGTATCGCATCCGATTGCGGCGCGCGTACTTGTACTCCTGAGCCCGACGGTCCCTCTCACTCAGCTGCTTGATCGCGATGCTGGCTTCTTCGATCAACGGTGCGCTCTCCTGGTGGTCGATTTATTGTCACCGCCATTGTCGGGGCGCCCCCGAGCTTTTGTCAAGGCGTATGTGGAATAAACCTGGCGCGAACCCCGGTGCCTGTGCTAACGTCGTCTGCACCCTGCCGGACATGCCATCGCTCACTGGCGGCCGCTCGACCCGCATGGAAGTGCTTGGGCTGCTCCGACGCAAGCACGCGGCGAGCGCGGAGGCGATTTCGTCGGCCCTTGGCATCACTCCCAACGCCGTGCGCCAGCATCTCACCAACCTGGAGCGCGACGGGTTGGTGCGCAGCACCCCCGAACACCACAAGAGGGGACGCCCCTCACTCCTGTTCTCGCTCACCGATCGCGCCGACGCCGAGTTCCCCAAGCGCTACGGTCAGCTCGCGACCATGATCCTGACCGAGATCCGCGAGATCGGAGGACCCGACCTCCTGGACGACGTGGTGGGTCGGGTGGCCGCGCGGCACGCCAGGCAGATCGAGCCCATGGTGCGCGGGCTCCCATTCGAGCAGGCAGTCAACCGGATCGTGCAATGGATCCGGCGTTCGGGCACCATGGCTGAGGCCGAGCCCCAGGGGGAGGGCATCATGGTCACCATCCACAACTGCCCCTTCCGCAGCACCGCGCTCAAGTTCCCCCAGATCTGCGGGCTGACCCCGCGCCTGATCCTTCACCTCACCGGAGCCCAGGTCTCTCAATGCGCGTCCATCCATCGCGGCGACCCCCACTGTTCCTTTGTGGTCCAAAACGGCCTTCCCAGCTCCACTCAGCGGCGCTGACGCGCGGGCGCTGGACCGCATCTGTGCCGAGCAGCTGACGCTGCCGGTGGCCTGGCTGATGGAGGCCGCCGGTTGGCAGCTGGCGCGCTGCTGCCGGGGCCGGGGCCGCGTGGCCGTGCTCTGCGGCGGGGGCGGCAACGGCGGCGACGGATTAGCGGCCGCCCGCCACCTCCATGCCTGGGGCGTCCTGGGCCAGGTCGCCTGCAGCGATCAGGACCGACTCGAGGGGGCCGCGCGGGCGGAGCTCGAGGCTCTGCTGCGGCTCGGGGTCGAGGTGGAATCGCGCCCCGATCTGGCCCGTGCGGACTTGGTCCTGGATGCCCTGCTGGGAACGGGCTTGAACCGTCCCCCCGAGGGCCGAATCGAGGAGTGGATCGAACTCGCCGGCACGTCCGGCCTGCCCGTGGTGGCCGCGGATATCCCGAGCGGGCTCGATTCCGACTCGGGTGCCGTGCCGGGGGCGGTGCTGCGGGCGGACGTGACCGTGGCCCTGGCCCTGCCCAAGCTGGGCCTGAGGCTTGGACGCGGCCCCGAGCTCGCGGGGCGGGTCTGGGTGGCTGACATCGGCATCCCAGAGCGGGCCTACGCGCTGGCCGGACTACCCGCGCCGGGCAACGTCTTCGCCGCCGCCGACCTGATCGAATGGGAACCAGCGGGTTGAGGGCGACCGCCGTGGGCTGGGACCGCGGCATCCACCTGCCCGGACCGGGACTCTGGCTTGATCCCCACACCGTGCGTGAACTGGCCTTTGTCAGCCACGCGCACGCCGATCACACCCGGCGCCACCGGCTGGCGCTGATGACGCCGCAGACCCACGACCTGCTGCCCGAGGCACGCCGGCCGCGTCAGGTGCAGCTGGTCGACCTGGGACAGAGCGTCGAGCTGGGCACATCCCGACTCGAGTTCCATGACGCCGGGCATATCCTTGGCTCGGCCATGCTGCTGGTGCGGCAAGAGGGCGAGAGCATGCTCTACAGCGGCGACATGAAGCTGCGCCGAGCCCTGGGGGGTGGGTCCACCTTGGTGCCCGCAGTCCGGGTGCTGATACTGGAGAGCACCTACGGGCGGCCGCAATATCGCTTTCCGGAGCCCGCATCGGTGGTCGGCGCCATCGCCGCCTGGTGCCGGGCGGTGACCGCGGCGGGCATCACCCCCGTGCTCCTGGCCAACGCCCTGGGCAAGGCCCAGGAGCTCATGCTCGCGCTCGCGCCCCACGGGCTCACGTTCGCCCTGGAGAAGCGCTGCGTGCCCTGGACCGAGGGCTATGAGCGATCAGGCATCGTGTTTCCGGACTGGGTTCCGCTCGACCCCGCCCGGGGCACCGGCGAGCGCGTCGTGCTCTGCCCTCCGGCGGGTAAGACCGAGATCAGGCGTCTGGCCCGCGCACGCGTCGCGCTGGTCAGCGGTTGGGCCGAGGATCGGCGCATGCGAACTCGATTCGGGGCCGACGCGTGGTTCGCCTGCTCCGATCACTGCGACTTTGACGAGCTGATCGAGGTCGCGGCAGCGAGCGGAGCAGAGCAGGTGTACACCGTGCACGGCTTCGCCGAAGATTTGGCACGTCATCTTCGACGCCGCGGCATCCGTGCCTCCCAGCTTCAGTCCTCCGAGCAGCTGGAATTGATCTAGCGCGCGGAGTCGACCCGGAGCACTGAGTTCAGGACCGCTTGGCCAGCCGCCATTGGGCAGCCGCTGACCTCCAGAGATGTCAAGCGCACCTTTGAAGGGTCCCTGGAGCTGGACAGGTCGCGGCCGCCAAGCCGGCGGCGGGGAGGGCGCGCAGACCGGGGCCGTCGACGCATCGCCTCGCTAGTCCTCGGCGGGGGGCTCGGGGTCAAAGCGCAGGACCCATCCCGCACGCGCCAGAGCCGCGCGGACCTCCGGCCTTGAGCGCGCCTCAAGGCCCAGGGACCCGAGCAATCGACCAACCCAGTGGGCGGGAGTCAGCTCTGGCCGCAGCTGCAGGCGATGGCGCCGGATGCGTGCGGAGAAGCGCTGGCCGGACGCCACCAGGGCCACCTCGCGAATCGGACCCCGGCCCAGAAAACCGGAACGCCGGACGCGCGCGAAGGGCAGGCGCTCGGCTAGATAGGGCACCAGATGGAGGTCATCTCCCCACCCGACCAGCTCGGCCAGACAGAACGCACAACGCCCATCCCCGAGCAGGGGGGGCGCTCCGCAGACCGTACAGCGCGCGCCTGACCCCGGCATCACTCAGTCGGTGTAACGCCGAATGACCTGGTCCTCGCCCCCCCGCTGCTGCTGGTACAGCGGGCACTTCTCGAAGTCGCGAACGCAGATCGGAGGGCTGTCGGACAGGGCCAGGCGGCGCTTCGAACGGTGATCCACGTGGCAGTCGAAGGTGTAGATGCGAAGCGGCCCACGCCGGACCTTGAGCAATTCCTCCAGGTAGGGACAGCGGCGCACGTATTTAAACTTACCGCGCGCCGTCGCCCCGCCCGCACGTCCGGGCGGGGCGTGGCGTCCGGTCAGTCCCGGGCGTCGCCGCGAAAAACGGGATCGGTCAGGTTCAGGGTGCCGAGCTCTTTCATCAGGGCCCGGAAAGTTCGCATCGACTTGATCATCTTGGGCATACCGGCGTAGACCGCCGACTGCAGGATGACCTCCTGGACCTCGACCGGCGTGGCCCCACAGCGAATCGCGCTCCGGATGTGGTTGGGCAGCTGGACCTGCTCATCGCTGACGCAACACTCGCCGATCACGATCAGAACCCTGGTCTTGTCGTCGAGCAGGCCGCGGTTGTACATGCCGTCGTAGATCCAGGTCAGCCAGCGCTCGGTCCAGTCCTGATCCAGCTGGTCGAACTCGTCGACCAGGCGGAGAAAGAACTCGCCCTGCAGTCGCTGGCCGGTGTCCAACGCCTTGCGGTTGTACCGGCCCCGGAGCTCGGCCAGCCGCGTCTCCTTGTCCACGCCTTCGGCCATCTTGGATACCTCCCATGGCGATCGAGCCGCAACATCCACTTCCACCTGATGCGGACGCGGAGACGGCAGGGGACAGGGTAGAACTTGGAGCTGGCGCGGCGCTCAGGCAGGCGCTGAAAGCGCGGCCAGAGTGGAGGCGGGCTCGACGATGTGGTCGATCAGCCCGTACGCGATCGCCTCCTCGGGAGACATGAAGAGATCGCGGTCGGTGTCGCGCTCGACCCTCTCCGCCGGCTGGCCAGTGTGGCTGACGATGAGCCGGTTCAGCTCCTGCTTGATCCGGATCAGCTCGCGGGCATGGATGTCAAGGTCGCTGGCCTGGCCGGCGAGTCCGCGGCCTCCGATCAAGGGCTGGTGGAGGTGGATTCTGGCGTTGGGGAGCGCCATCCGGCGCCCCTTCTGGCCGGCCATCAACAGGATGGTTCCAAAGCTGGCGGCGCGGCCGATGGCGACTGTGGACACCGGCGGCGCCACGTGCTGCATGGTGTCGTAGATGGCAAACCCCGAGGCGACCGAGCCCCCGGGCGAGTTGATGTACATCTGAATCTCGCGCTCGGGGTCCTGGGCGGCCAGAAAGATCAGCTGGGCCACTACCAGGTTCGCCACCACGTGGTCGATGGGCCGGGCGATGAGGATGATGCGGTCGCGAAGGAGGCGCGAGAAGATGTCGAAGCTGCGCTCCCGGCTGCCCTCGTTTTCGACCACGGTCGGGACCCAGTTCCGGGCTGCGGCAGCAGAGGGATTCACGGCCTGATCCTAACCGACCCAGGCCGGAGGCCCGGAGCCGGACTAGCCCTCGGTCGCTCTTGCCTGGTCGCCCTCGATCCAGACTGCGCCCGACTCGGCGTACTCCTTCTTCCAGATCGGGACCGACTCCTTCAGGCGGTCGATACCCCATTTGCAGGCGGCGATGGCGTCGGCTCGATGAGGGGCGGAAGTGGAGACTACAACCGACACGTCGCCGATCTCGAGCCGACCTGACCGATGCGCCATGGCGACCCGGGCTTGCGGCCAGCGCTCCTCGATCTCGCCCGCGATGACCCGCATCTGCTCCTCGACCATGCCGGCATACGCTTCATATTCGAGGTGGGTGACGCGCTCCCCGCGACTCTCGTCCCGCACCACGCCGGAGAAACTGCAGATCGCGCCCGCTCCGGGCCGGGACACCGCCGCCTCGAGGCTGCGCGGATCGAGCTCGTCGGCGGTTAACTGGAAGAGCACGCCCGCCCCGCCCCCTCCGCTCACCGGAGGGATGAATCCGACCTCGTCGCCCTCGGACACCAGGTTCTCCCAGCTGGTGAAGGCCTGGTTCAGAGCGGGACGGACCAGGGTGGTGTCGGGCTCCAGCCCCGGGTGCCGGTCGCGCAGAGCGCGATAGACCTCGGCCACGCTGACCTGACCCAGGTCGAGTTCCTCCTCGGCCGTTCCCGCCTGCTCGCGCAGGCGGGCGAACAACCGGGCTCTGATCATGCCTCGATATTAGGCCGGGCCACGTACACGTGCACCTCGCGCGAGGAGTCGAGGGCGCGCTCGATCGTGCGCCGGGTGCCGCTTGAGGCCCCATCCCAAAACGCAACCAGCAGATCGCAGGCGTCGATCAATCGTTGGTTGCGCTCCGCCGCCGCAGCCTCGTCGCGCACCTCCTCGAACGAGGCACCCAGGGTGCGCACGTGAAGGCCTCGATCCCGGGCGGCGCGGGTGGCGGCCGCGTCCACGCCGCTCGCGCTGCCGGTGACGATCGACGCCCCCGCAGGGAGCGCACGCACGTACTCCACCACCCGCTCGGGCTCGGGAAAGTGCCGACTGCCCACGATCCCGACCCTCATCCTCGCCGCATCAGAGAGCCCGTGGGGGTGGGCAGACGTCCGCTCAGCCCGAGCTCGAGCCGGAGCGGCCGATCTGATTAATGTTGTCGTCGAACATGCGCTTGAGCCGCGCCGCCTGGCGGTCGTAGTCGGCCGGGTCGGCCCAGGCCGCGCGCGGATCGAGCGCTCCGGAGGGCACCTCGGGAATCTGCAGTGGAATCTGGAGCCCGAAAACCTCCTCCCGCCGGGTCTCGACCGAACTCAGCCGGCCCTCGACCACCGCCCGCACTATGGCCCGCGTGTGCTCGATCGAGATCCGCTGACCGACGCCGTGAGGCCCACCCACCCAGCCCGTGTTGAGCATCCAGACCTGGGAACCATGGCGGTGCAGGCGCTCAATCAACATGTCGGCGTACACCGTCGGGGGCAGGACCAAGAAGGGCGAACCGAAGCAGGCGCTGAAGGTGGGCTCGGGGTCGGTCACACCGCGCTCGGTGCCGGCCACCTTGGCCGTGTATCCGCTGAGGAAGAAGTAGCGCACCTGCTCGTCATCGAGCCGCGCCACCGGGGGCAGGACGCCGAAGGCGTCGGCGGACAGGAAGACCACGTTGGCGGGATGTCCGCCGCGCCCCGACGGATCGGCCCCCGGGATGAGGCTCAGCGGATAGGCCGAGCGCGTGTTCTCGGTCCGGCTGTCGTCGTCGTAATTAGGAACTCGGGTGTCGGGGTCGAAGACCACGTTCTCCAGCACGGTGCCGAAGCTTGAGGTGGCAGCGTAGATCTCGGGCTCGGCCGCCTTGGAGATGCGGATGGTCTTGGCGTAGCAGCCGCCCTCAAAGTTGAACACGCCCCGATCCGACCACCCGTGCTCGTCGTCGCCGATCAGATGTCGCGTCGAATCGCTGGACAAGGTCGTCTTACCGGTTCCCGAGAGACCGAAGAAGACGGCCACCTGGCCATCTACGCCGACATTGGCCGAGCAGTGCATGGGCACCACGCCGGCCTCCGGGAGCAGGTAGTTGAGGACGGTGAAGACCGACTTCTTGATCTCGCCGGCGTACGCGGTGCCCCCGATCAGGACCATTCGACGGGCCAGGTTGATGGCCACGAACGTCTCCGAGCGGGTGCCGTCGCGATCGGGCTCGGCGCGCAGCGAGGGCAGGCAGATGACCGTGAAGTCGGGTACAAAGCCCTCGCGCTCGGCGTCGGTGGGCAGGATGAACAAGTTGCGCGCGAACAGACTGTGCCAGGCCATCTCGGTGATCACGCGCACCCGCAGGCGATGCTCTGGATCAGCGCAGGCGAACATGTCCTGGACGTACACCTCATGCCCGTCGATGAAGCCCAGGGTGCGATCCAGGAGACGATCAAATGAGGCAGGGGAGATCGCGCGGTTGGCCTCCCACCAGATCTTGTCGGCCGACTCCGGCTCCTCCACGAAGTGCTTGTCGCGAGGGGATCGTCCGGTGAACTGCCCGGTATTGGCACTCAGCGCGCCGGTGGAGACGATGGCCGCCTCGTGGTTTTGAACCACGTGCTCATAGAGCTCAGCCGGACCCAGGTTGCGCCACACCCGGAACTGGTTGGATACGCCCAGGTGGGTGAGGAACGGCCTCTCTTCAAGCTGCATTTATTCGCATCATACTCGCGTCCCCGCGCAGGTCTAAAAGATCCCGAGGTGGGCGCTTGAGGCGGTGGGGGCGCCTCCACTCAAGAGCGGGGAACCGAGGCCTGATAAGGGCTCAGGAGGCGCGCCGGCGGCGCCGGCGGCCGGAGACGAAGTCATCAACGACGTACTCACCCAGGCGCTCGGGTGAGACGAAGAAGGCGCGACCTCGGTTGACCCGCGCCATCTGGTCCACGAATTCGGTCAGGTAGCGGCTGCGCTCGAGCATGAAGGTGTTGATAACGATGTGGTCACGCGTCACCCGCACGACCTCGCGCATGGTCGCCTGGATGGTGCGAAAGGTGGGCGGATAGGCGAATACGACCCGGCCGTTCTCCAGGTGCGCGGTCGGCTCGCCGTCGGTGATCATGATGATCTGGCGCTGACCGCGGTGGCGGGCGAGGAGCGAGCGCGCGAGCATGAACCCGTGCTGCATGTTGGTTCCGTACACGTAGTCGTTGAGCGAGATGGCGGGCAGGCTCTGGGGCTTCATCTGCACCGCGTGGCTCGAGAACCCGACCACATAGAGGTGGTCGCGGGGGAACTGCGAACGGATCAAAGAATCGAGGGCCATGGCCACCTTCTTGGCCGCCAGAAAGCAGCCGCGCAGGAACATGGAGCGGCTCATGTCGATCATGAGAACCGTCGCCGCCTCGCTCAGATGCTCGCTGCGGTGGACCATGAAGTCGTCCGGCCTCAGGTGCAGGGGAAGCGAGCGACCCTCCCGTTGCAGAGAGGCGAAGAGGGTCTCTTTTAAATCCAGCAGGAAAGGGTCGCCGAACTCGTAGGGCTTGATCTCCTCGCCCGCGTCGACGCCCTGACCGGGATCGCGGGTGGGATGCTGGCCGAGCCGGGAACGCGTGAGCTGGGCGAAAATCTCGCGCAGCGCACCCTGGCCCAGGCGGCGCATACCGCGCGGGGTGAGCTCAAGCTTGGAGCCGTGGCGCTCGAGGTAGCCCGCGCGCTCCAATTCCTCGCTCAGCCGGCGTATGCGCTCGAGTTGACGGCGCGCAGGAAGCCCCAGAATCTCCTCGGCCAGGGCGGCGTCGACGTCGCCGGGCCGGAGCCGGCCGCGCTCCATCTGAGCACCCAATCGGTCCATCGCCTGCAGGCGGTCCATGAGGCCCATCGCCTCCCGCATCGAGGGCGACTCCTGACCGAAGAAGGGATAGGACTCAGAGAGGGCGGAGGGGGGCGCGAGCTGGCTCATGAGGCCGCCCAGGCGGGCCAGCTCGAGGCGCAGGGAGTCATCCTGAAGGAGCTGATCCATCATTCCCTGGAGCTCGGCGCGGGCCTCTGGCGAGAGGCTTCGGAGCAGCGAATCCATCTGCGCCATCTGGCGCTGAAGGTGATCTATCAGTTGGTCCAAGGTCTCGATCTGGGGCGGGAACAGGTCGCCGAACTGGTTTTTGAACTCGGCGAAGTCCGGTTCCCGGCCGGCGGCGCGCTCCTCCAGCATCCGGTTCAAGCTGCGCACCATGTCGCGTATGCGCGGCAGGTCCTCCTGCCGCATGTTCGCCACACCCTGCTTGAGTCCCTGGAAGGCCTGCTCCAGCATCTCGCCCTGGAGTCGGGTCAGGAGCTGTTCGAAGCTCTGACGCGCCTCGTCGTCCATGAATTCGTAATCGCGCAGCGCCTTGACCCGCCCGCCCAGATCGTCGGGCACCCGGTCGAGCTGATCCTGGCGCTGGGCGACGATGCGCTGGAGCAGGGATCGATCGCCTTCAGCGGCTTCGGCGAGGCGCCGCTCCTGGCCGGCACGCTCCATCTCCACCACTTCGTCGAGAGCACGCCGGATCTCCTCCAGGCTCCCGTCCAGGTTGTAACGGGAGAGTTCCTGCTCGCGCCGCTCCCGGAGCTGGGCGAGCAGGTCCTCCATCCCGGCCAGATCCCCGTCCCCCCAGCGCTGGAGCCGCTGCAGGGCGTGGCCGACGTCCCCGAAACTCAAGTAGTCGTCGGCCATCAGGTCCAGGATCTGGTCGGCGTCGAGGTCGTCCACGACCTGGGTGCCGTCCCAGCGCGAATAGCGATACCGGTATCCGCTCATCGGCCCCTCCACCTTACGCCCGCGAGGCCCCGGGCGAGCCTCAGCTCAGATGGTGTCACCGGGCTTGGGGTCGAGCACCTGGACCTGCTCGCCGACCAGTTTGGCGAGCTCGGCCGGGGTGCCCGCCAGGGCGGGGAAGGTGCCGAAGTGCATCGGCACCACCGTCTTGACGCCCAGCAGTTCGACCGCTCGCGCCGCCCTCTGCGGCCCCATCGTGAAGTGACCGCCGATGGGCAGGAAGGCCGCGTCGAGCCGGTCCAGGCTGGCGATCAGGGACATGTCCCCAAAGACGTCAGTGTCCCCGGCGAAGTAGACCGTGAACCCGTTCTCAAACTCGATCACGTATCCGCAGGCCTCTCCCCCGTAGAGGATCTGGTCGCCGTCGCGAATCCCGCAACTGTGGTCGGCGTGAACCATGGTCACCCTGATGCCATCCACGATCTGGGTGCCACCCTTGTTCATGGCCAGGTCGCCCGCGCCGGCGACGCCCTTCGACGCCAGGAACTGTCCGATCTCGAATATGGAGACGATCCGGGGCCGGGTCCGCTGTGCGATCTCGACCGCGTCCCAGATGTGGTCGAAGTGGCCGTGAGTGATGAGCATGAGGTCGAGCTCGGACACCTCCTTGAGCGCGGGAGGGCAGACCGGGTTGTTCATCACCCAGGGGTCGATCAGCACCTTTTTTCCCGCCGCGCTTCGGATCTGCCAGGTCCCATGGCCGAGCCAGGTGAATTTGAGATCAGGGTTCAGGGTCATCACGTTTTCCTCCTATCGGCGAACAGTCGATGCTGCGAGATGACGATGACGTAGATCGCCACTCCCGCCAGCGTCCAGAGGTCGGGAAACGGCAAGGCGCAGGGCTGGCGGGCGTATCCCAAGAGTGCCACGAGCAGGGCGGTGAGCACCATCCAGCGTGAGTGACGGGCGGCCGCCACCGCCACCATCAACAGGACCGGGAGCAGAGCCAGCCACTGATAGGGGTTGACCTCGCCCGGCAGGAGGGCGCCCAGCGCCAGGCCCAGACCCAGACTGTAATCGGGGTCCCACCGACTTCGCCTGGCGGCCCAGACGGCGGCGATCACGATTGCGATCAGGCTCAGATCGCTCCCGATCTGCGCCGCCAGGGGCATCGACCAGGGCAGGCGCTGGAGCTCGATTCCGCCCCGGACCGGAAGCGCCACGGCCTGCCCTCCCAGGCCTCGGCCCCAGAGCGTGCGCACGGAGTCGATCGAACAATCGTTGAGGTGTGAGCCAAGGGAGGGAAGAAGCACCCGGCCGACGTAGAACAGCCCCTGCCGAGGCCCGATCAGGGCCAGCCCGAGTCCGCTCCACAGGATCATCGAGAGCGCACTGCTGAGCACCAGCCACACGCGCCTGGGTCCCCCCAGTGGGGCCATGAGGAGGGGATAGAACTTGATCGCCCCCGCCGCGCCGATGGCCAGTCCGGCGAGCCTGGGCCGGCGTTCCACCACCACCAGCGAGAGCACCGCGAGGAGGATCAGGAAGCCGCCCACCTGGCCCGCGTCGAGCTCGGCGAAAAGGGGCGGGAAATAGGCCGCGAGGAGCCAGTAGAGGGCGCGAGTCCGGCCCCGGAGGCGCAGGTGGCGGTCGAGCATCCAGAGCGCGACCAGCAGGCAGACCGCGTCGGCCAGAGTCAAGAAGACCACTCCCAGGTGGATCGGGAGGAGCGCGAACGGGGCCGCCAGGAGGGCGGCGAAGGGTGGATAGAGCCAGCCCTGGCCGGGAAGCGGATTGAACCCGGTCCGCGCCAGCTCGGCCGCGGCCCGGCTGTACAGCTGGCCGGGATCGAAGATCAGGGCGCGTCCGGCGGCGAGGGCATTGCGAGCGTCCGGGCGGTCGGGTGCGAGCAGGGAGAGGATCAGTACCCGAAAACCGAAGACGGCGGCCAGCGCCCAGAGCAGCTGGGGGCGGCCCAGCACCGCACCCAGGCGCCGGGCGAGCCCGGGTTGGACGGCCTCAGGTCCCGGCGCGGAGATGCTCGACGAACCCCTCCACCGCCGCCGGCAGCAGACGCCGACGGAGATGGACGATGCTCCACTGACGCCGGATGGGGAATCCGGCCACGTCGAGCTCGACCAGATCTCCCCGCGCCAGCTCCAAGGAGAGGGCATGGCGCGAGATGACCGCCACCCCCAGCCCCCCCTTCACGGCCTGTTTGATGGCGCTGTTGGATCCCAGCTCCATGGCCACGGCAAGCTGGACCCCGGCCGAGCGGGCGAGCGCCTCGACCGCCTCGCGGGTCCCCGAGCCCAGCTCTCGGGTTAGAAACGACTCAGTTTGGAGGTCGGCCAGGCGCAGGCGGTGGCGGCCGGCCAAGGCGTGGTCGGCCGGAACCACCAGGACCAGTTCGTCGTCCATGAACGGGGAGACGGCGAGCTCGGGGTCACGGGCGGGGTCGGAGTAGACGGCGAGATCGATCGCTCCGCTGAGCACCTGCTCCGCCAGCTGCTGGCGGTTCCCGATCTTGAGCGACACCGCCAGGTCCGGGTGGAGGCGCTTGAACGCCCCCAGCGCGGCCGGGATGACGTAGATGCCGACGGTGGTGCTGGCTCCCACCCTCAGGGTGCCGCGCTCCATGCCGCGGAGCCGTTCCATGGCCAGCGTGGCCTCGTCCAGCAAGTTCAGGATGCGGCGCGCGTAATCGTGCAGCACCCGGCCCGCCTCAGTCAGGGTGACGCGCTTGCCAGCGCGATCGAGCAGCGCCACGCCGAGTGCGCTCTCAAGCTCCTTGACCTGATAGGAGACGCTGGGCTGAGTCAGTCCCAAATCCTGGGCGGCGACGCTGAAGCTGAGCTGTGTGGCGACCGCCACGAACGTGCGCAGCTCGTTGAAAGTGACCTGCCGCTCCACCTTCGGACCGTCCGTCATGGGGCTACGATAGCCCCCTTAATGGAGATTGGAATCGCTCCGGCGGCGGCCGTGGAGATGCCCCGGCATCCCCGCACCTGGAGCTCGGAGGCTTAGAGCATGGCGACCCCCAAGCGCGGTCGGATGAGCCCGGTTCGGCGCCGAACGCCAGCGGTGAGCGGACTCGAAGCCCCCCAGCTGGAGCCTGCCTCCCTCTCCGAGCAGCGCCTGAACCAGTTCCGCAAGCGCCGCTACGAGGTGCTGCACCAGGAGACCGAGGCCGCCCGGCGGCGGCGCGTCGCGGGCAAGCCAGACGCTCGGGAGCGAATCGAAGCCCTGGTCGACCCCGGCAGCTTCACCGAGATCGACATGTTCGCCACCGCCCGCGCCACCGGGCTCGGGATGGGCGAGCGGCGGGTGGCCGGAGACGGTGTCGTGGTCGGCTTCGGCACCATCCAGGGCCGCGAGGTGGCGCTCTATTCCTACGACCCCTCGGTCCTGGGTGGTTCGCTGGGCGAGGTCACAGCGGAGAAGATCGTCAAGGTCCAAGACCTGGCCCTGCGCAACCGCATCCCCATCATCGGGATCAATGACTCCGGCGGAGCCAGGATTCAGGAAGGGGTGGTGGCGCTGGCCGGATACGCCGACATCTTCTATCGCAACGTGCGCGCCTCGGGCGTGATTCCTCAGCTCAGCATCATCGCCGGGCCCTGCACCGGGGGCGCCGTCTACTCGCCCGCGATCACCGACTTCATCTTCATCGTCGCCAATCAGGGCTACATGTTCATTACCGGACCCGAGGTGGTGAAGGTGACCACGGGCGAGGAGGTGACCTTCGACGAACTGGGTGGCGGCGACGTCCACAACTCCCGTTCCGGGGTGGCGCACTTCCTGGCGGAGGACGAGCCGAACTGCTGGGACGGCGTCCGCCGTCTGCTCTCCTACCTGCCTCAGAACAACTCTGAACGGCCCCCCTTTCGTGCCACCGCGGACGATCCCACGCGGGCCGATCCCGAGCTCCAGAACCTTGTGCCCGACAGTCCCAACCTGCCCTACGACATGCGCGATGTCATCACCCGGGTGCTGGACGACGGCGAGTTCCTCGAGGTGCAGCCGTTCTTCGCCCCCAACATCGTGGTCGGCCTGGGCCGGCTCGGGGGACACGTGGTCGGGGTGGTGGGTAACCAGCCCCGGGTGCTGGCCGGTGCGGTCGACATCCGGGCCTCGGTCAAGGCGGCGCGGTTCATCCGCTTCTGCGACGCCTTCGGCATCGCCATCGTGTCCCTGGTCGACGTCCCCGGGTACCTACCCGGCACGGCCCAGGAGCACGAGGGGATCATTCGCCACGGCGCCAAGCTGCTCTACGCCTATGCCGAGGCGACGGTGCCCAAGCTGACGGTGATCACGCGCAAGAACTACGGCGGCGCCTACTGCGTCATGGCGCCCAAGCAGATGGGCGCCGATCTGAACCTCGCCTGGCCCTCGGCCGAGATCGCGGTCATGGGCTCGGAGGCGGCCGTCAACATCGTCTACCGCCGGGAGCTGGCGGCAGCCCCCGATCCCGACCGCCGAAGGGCCGAGCTGGTCACCGAGTACACCGCTCGCTTCGCCAACCCCTACGTGGCGGCTGAGCGGGGCTACGTGGACGCCATCATCGAGCCCAAGGACACCCGCCGCGAGCTCATCCGCGCCCTGCTCCTGTGTCAGGACAAGCGCGCCGACCCGCCCCTGCGAAAGCACGGGAACATTCCTCTATAGGGGCGATCGGCAGGACCCCGCCGGCTCAGCTGCGATGGATGGACATCGCGCCCTGGGGAATGGCCGACGTATCAGCGTGGGCCTCGATACCCCAACTCTTGGCCATGCGATTGCCGCCTGCGGTGAGGCAGAAAAAGGCCGACAGCTCGATGATCTGCGCGGGCGAGAAGTGCTCTTTGAGTTCGGCGTAGACCTCTGCGTCGCGACCGTCGTCCAGGGTCAGGGTGCGGGCGTAGTGCAGGGCGGCGCGGGTGCGGGGATCGGGATGGTCCCACTCCGGGAGGGCGCAGCTGAACTTCTCCTCGTCGCTGATCTCGGCCAGCGGCGAGGTCTGCCGGGCGCAGAACTCGCACCCGATCATCTGGGCGATCTGGAGCCGGCCCAATTCCTTGATCGAGTGTTCGACGGTGCCGCCGCGGTGGAGCAGGTCCCAGTAGCGCGCGAACTCAACCGCCACCTCAGGGTTGTTGCCCATCGTCCGGTACCAGGATTGGGGCGGGCTCAGGGTGACGGCGGCGTCGTTGATCACGCGCCGCAGCTCGGGGTCTGTCACACCGTCATCCGCGATCTGGGGGACGTTCGGAACATGGGTGGCGGCGGGCATCGGGGCTCCTTGCGTGGGCGCCCGCTGGGCGGGCTCGATGGTCTCGAGCATAGGCCGCTGGGACCATGGTGTCGAATTATGTTTTTTGATGATCCCATCATCGCCGGCGATGGGAAGCGGTCAGGTTGGGGGCGGCTTGGGTCCCCTCGCGCGGAGCGAGCGCGACGCCTTTAGAAAGTCGTCGACGGTGACCACGAACTCGGCCTGACTCCAGGTCAAGGGAGAGACCGAAAGCGGCGCTCCGGTATGCGGATCGACCTGCTCGGAGAGCACCCCGCCCGGCATCTGGTGATCCAGCACCCATTGAATGGTGGCGCGGACGGGATCCAGATCGGCCGCCCCGCGCGCCACGGCGGCATACCACTGGCCCATCCACATGGTGCAGATGAACCACGGGTTGCCGGGCGCGAGTGCGAGGTCGTGCTCGACCTGGAAGTAGTAGTCATTGCTGTAGCGAGCGACCCCTGCGGCCGCCGCGCGGTTGCCGAGTTCGGCTCCGATTGCGACCATGGTGGCCTTGAGCCGGGGTTCGTCGGGCGCCAGCATGCCGAACCGCCAGAGGCCGTAGATGGCGCTGTCGATGACCGGATCCACTCCCAGGTTGCCGTCGGCCTCCACCGTCAAGCGGCGCGCGAAGCGACCCAGCTCGGGGCGGTAGAGATGAAGGTCGGCCGCCTCTTTAAGACGGCTCTGGGCGCTTCCGGCAAGCGCCTCGAGGTCGGGGTCGGCGAAGAGTTGCGCGAACTTGGCGGCGGCGCCCAGGCCGGCCCAGACCGCGCCCACGGTGAACGCGTGCACGCCCCAGCGCTCCTCCCACAGATCCCACGAGGGAAGCGGCAGCCCGGTCTTGGGATCGGTGTACGCCGCCAACCAGCGCCCGGCCGGCAGCACCAGGCTGGAGTAGAGATCGGCCACGAAATCGAGGTTTCGATGGAGCTGGAAATGCTCCCATAGGGCCCAGAGGACAAGCCCGGTCTCGTCCTCCTGGATGGGCAGCACCCGCCCGCCCTGGGCGTCGATCCAGGGATGCCAACTGCTCCCCGGCACGCCCGCGGGCGTGTATTTGTGGAGCAGGAAGCCGTCGGGGGTGAGGCACGAGCGGCAGAACTCGAAGAAGCGCCGGGTGACGTCCTCGTGACCCGCGCGGTCCAGAGCATTGGCGACCAGGGCGCCGTCGCGGGGCCAGACGTAGGAATAGGTGTCGCGGGCGAACTTGGTGATGTCATAGTCGGTGGCCGCGATGACTCCTCCGCCCCGGTCGCAGTGGGCCCGCGAGATGAGAACGCACTGGCGATAGAGTTCGTGGGCCGCGGGTCCCAACTCGCGCTCGATCAGGCTCCGGGTCTCGTGCCCCTTGTCGGACCAGACCTCCCAGTAGCGCTGGGTGCGGTTCAGGTAGCTCTGGGCGCCACGCTCTCGAATCAGGTCCTGGCCGAAGTGGGTGACCTGGTGCAGGCTCGGTCCCATGCAGACCCAGTGGATCAGGCTTGCCTGGGCCGACTCCCCGATTGCGCCCAGGTCGAACTCGATCACGCAGTCCACCGAGCCCTGATCGATCGGGTTGCGCCCCAGGCTCCCGTCCTCGGCATCGACCCAGGTTCCCGCGCGGTCCGCACCCTTCTTGCCGGTGGCCCACGAGTCGGGGCCGAGCCGCCCGGCGGCCTCCCCTCCGAGCAGAAAATAGGCGGAGTCCTTGTAGGCCACGATGGCGTGATGGCGCGGCTCCCAGAGCACGGTGTTGCCGATGTCGGAGCCGCCCAGATACCAGTCGTAGTGGAAGAAGACCCGGACCTCGTTCAATGATTTCAACGCGATCACATCCAGGCTCCGAAAGAACCAGTCTCGAGCCATGTCGACCCAGTCCCGGAGCTCCAGCACCACGCCCAGACGGCGGTTGGTGAGCCGGGCTTTGGCCACCAGTCCGCCGGGCTGATAGCCAATCTCCCGCTCCCAATCGGCGTCCCCAAACCAGGCGAACTGACCATCCACCCAGACTCCGGTGCGGCACACGTTGCCCATGGTCTGGTTGGCGTCCCCGACGTGAGGCCAGTAGAGGTCGCGGACCGAAAAGCTGGACTCGTAGCCGACCAGGATATTGCCGTTGCCGATCACCAGCGAGCGGGGCATGTCCCGCACATGGTATAGCTGGGTCCAGCGTGCCTCCAGGGAGCGAAGACCATCCGCGCGAGGTCCGGGTCGTGGCCTCCCCACGTCGCCGGCGCACGGTGTCCGCGCGCCTGGTGAACGGGATCATCGAACTGCGGGTCCCGGAATGGATGGGAGGGGCCGAGAGGAGTCTTTGGGCTGACCGCATGCGGCGCCGGATTGAGCTCCAGATGCGCCGCGCACGACCCTCTGAGAGCTGGCTCGAGGAGCGCGCGCAGATCCTGAACCGCCGCCACTTCTCGGGTCGACTGAGCTGGCACTCGATCGCCTACGCCCAACAGGACCAGCGCTGGGGCTCGTGCTCCTGCGCCTCGGGTGTGATCCGGATATCGTCCCGTGCCTCCAGCCTGCCCGGGTTCGTCCTCGACTACCTGCTGGTCCACGAGCTGGCCCACCTCGAGGTCCCCGACCACTCCGCCCGCTTTTGGGAGCTGGTCTCGAGTTATGCCCTGGCCGAGCGCGCCCGCGGTTACCTCATGGCGCTTGATCACGAGCGCCGGGCCCATCCCCAGCCCGAGCCGAGCTAGGGCCGGAGCATGATCTTGTGGGCCTGGCGGCGATCGAAGATGCGGTAGGCCTCCGGCCCCTCCTCCAGGGCCAGACGGTGACTCACCACCAGCTCGGGGTGGAGGCGACCGGCGGCGAGCAGACGGAGCACGCTGTCTATCACGGCATGCACGTTGCAGATGCCCGAGCGCAGGGTGAGGTCGCGATTCCAGGCATCGTAGTACGGAAACTCTCCGCTGACCTGGGCGGGCACCCCAACTGCCGACACGGTTCCGCCGCCTCGCACGCAGCGCAGCGCGGTCTCCATCGCGTCGGGCCGCCCGACGCACTCGAGCACCACGTCCACCCCCGCCTCATCGGTGCGGGCGCGGACGGCCATCTCTACATTCACCAGCTCTGGGTTTAAGGTCTCCGCTCCCAGGCTGCGAGCCAGATCGAGCCGTGCTTCGATGGGATCGGCGATGAGGATTCGGCCCGCACCCAGCAGACCCGCGGCCATCAGGGCCATCATCCCCACCGGTCCGGCCCCGACCACGAGCACGCTGTCGCCCGGCTCGATGCCACCGCGGCGGGCGGCGAAGTATCCGGTGGCGAGTACGTCGCCGGCGAAGACGGCCTGCTCATCGCTCACCTCGGGCGGGATCAAGAAAAGATTTACGTCCGCCTGAGGGACCACGCAGAACTCGGCCTGGGCACCTCCCAGGCCGCCGAAATAGGCACCATGGCCGAGGATCATGCGCTCCTCGCACTGAGCCCACCAGCGGCGCCGACACATGGCGCATGTCCCGCACGCGATCACGAAAGAGGACACCACGCGGTCACCCGGACGCCAGCGGCTGACCTGCGCGCCGACCGCCTCGACCACGCCCACCAGCTCGTGCCCGAGCACCGTTCCCGGCTCGACCGGAGTGTGCCCGTGGTAGATGTGGAGGTCGCTGCCGCAGACGCCGGCCAGCGTCATCCGGACCAGGGCCTCGTGCCCGGCCAGGGGCGGGGGCGGGGCGATGTCGGAAACCTCAAGCTCGCCCGGGCCGACAAACGTGAGCGCCTTCACGCGCCGGATTCTAAGCTGGGGAGGATGGCACGAATTCGCGGCGCAGCCGTTCTCGTCACCGGGGCCTCAAGCGGCATCGGCGAGGCGGTCGCTCTCGCCTTCGCGCGGCGCCAGGCGCGCCTGGCCCTGTGCGCGCGCCGTCTCGACCGGCTCAATGCGGTGGCCGAGGAATGCCGCCGCGCAGGCTCGCCTGAAGTTGTGGTGCGGCGCGTCGACGTCGGTCATGAAGCCGAAGCCAGGGCCTTCGTGGCCGCTGCCCTGCAGGCGTTCGAGGGCATCGACGTGCTCGTTAACAACGCCGGCGTGGGCTGGACCGGAGAGCTCGCCGAAATGCCCCGGGAGACCCTGGACGCGATGTTCGCCACCAACGTCATGGGCCCCGTCTACACCATCCAGGCCGCCCTCCCCGTGCTCTTGGAGCAGCGGCAGGGGGTGATCGTGAACGTGGCCTCGGTGACGGGCTTTCGCGCGGTGCCCTATTCGGCCGCGTATTCGGCCACCAAGCACGCCCTGGTCGCGCTCTCCCACGCCCTGCGCGGGGAGCTGTCCGGCACCGGGGTCAAGGTCACCGTGGTCTATCCCGGAAGCACGGACACCGAGTTCTTCGGACAGCGCGGTCCGGAGGGCCCCATGGTCCACTCCGCCCGGCACGTGGCCGAGGTGGTGGTGGGAGCGGCGCGCCATCCCCGCCGAGACGTGATCCTGGGCCCCTACCGTCTGGCCCAGCTCGCCGAGCCCATCCTGGGAGGTCCCATGGATCACATGCTGGGCGAGTACCGGCGGCGGCGCCTGCGGCGCTGATCAGGCCCCACCTGGCCCCCCGGCCGCAGCCATAAGTTCGGCCAGCCGCCGGGCATTGCTCGGAGCCCAGTCGCTGTAGTTGTTGTTCATGATGGCGTGGACCTCCTGGCTCTGCTCGGCCATGGCCCGGATCCGAGGCACCCAGTCGGCAAGCTCGGGGTCGGTGTAGTTATGCCGGAAGCGCAGGCTGGGAGGAGCCCCCGGCTGGGCCCAGGTCCTGTGATTGCGGCCGTGGAAGCGGACCACCGACAACCGCCTCGAGGTGGTCTCGAACACCGGCGGCAGGGCGCTCGTGAAACCTTGCGGCGCGTCCACGGCGACGAATGCCAGGTCCCTTCGGCGCAGGAAGTCAAGGGTCCCGGCAAGGTGCGCATCCGCCACCCAGGAGCGATGGCGAAATTCGACCGCCAGAGGGAAGCCCCAGGTGCGCTCCTGGCACTCTTCAATCCAGGCCAGGGAGCGAGATGAGGGTTGGAACCAGGGTGGGAACTGGAAGAAGAGGGTGCCCAGCCGGCCCGCGCCGCGCAGCGGCTCGAGCGCCCGAGTGAACCATTCCCAGCACTGATCCACGATCGGGGCCGGCAGCTGGTCAACGTAGAGCTTGTCACGCGCCGCCTGTTCTGGGGGCAACTGGCTGCGGATTTCGGACGGCAGTGCTCGAGGCGAGGTGGGGTGATGGGTGAAGAGTGAGAAGGATTTGACGTCGAAGCGAAAATCGGGTGGCGTGCGTTCGACCCAGCGCTGGCAATTGGCCAGCGAGGGAAGTGCGTAGTAGGTGCTGTCCACCTCGACCAGGGGGAACTGCGTGGCATAGAAGCGCAAGCGGTCCTCGGAGCTGGTGGCGCCGGCGGGGTAGAAGCGCTTGGACGCGATCAGTTCACGGTCGATCCAACCCGCGATACCACAGCGGATCACCCGCCCATTGTCGCCGCCAGCGACTGGCGGCTGACACAGGGTGGGCTCAGGCGCTCGGAGCGCGGGTGGAGGAGGTCGGACGGGCGGAAGTGCCCGCGGCGCTCTCCACGTTCGATCTCATGCTGGATAGCTGGCGGTTGAATCCGGCCTCCACGGCCGAGCGCCTCACCCTCAGCATCAGCGAACCCACCAGCGGCTGCTTGATGGCGAAGATCTGGTGCGCGACCAGGGTGCCCCCCCCATACGGGGTGAACGTGAACGCGTGCCCGGTGATCGATGACTCGTCGGCGGACTCGAACGCGAACCGGACCGGGCGCTCGAGCTCGGTCACCGTGACGGTAGCCCGCTGGCGCTTGTTGGAGATGGCGCCCTCGACCTGGTAGCGGGAGCCCACCGTCGCCGGCCCCGAGGCCTCGGGCGCGACGGTCATCTGCTCCATGGCCCATTGGGGATGAGACTCGAGGGCCGCCACGTAGTCAAAGGTGCGCTCAGGAGACGCGTTGACGTGGATCTGCCATGACGATCCGGGTTTGCCTCGCAATGCAACCTCCAACGTCGGTGATCGGTCGTGGTCGGCTGGTGATGGCGATGGTAGACCCCGATGGCCACGTTGTCAGCACCCAATTCGGCGCCTGGTTTTTCGTGCCTGGCGACCGATCAGTCCCAGGGATGCGAGTCGGGAGCAGGCGCGCTCACCGGCACGGCGCCGAGCCGCGTGCGCCCGGCCCTCAGTGGGTCAGGGACCAGGCGACCCCGGCCAGGGCCAGAAGCACGGCGAGGAGGGCCAGCACGCCCACTCGGGGCGGGGTTCCAGCGCCCAGACGGGGGCGGCGGCCGCCGGCTGAAAGCACCGGGGGCGGATTCGGGGCGGGGGCGGAGGCCGGGCTCGCTGGCGACTCGGACCGGACCGGGGCGGTCACGCTTGCGCCCAGGCGCTCGGCCACCCGGGCCAGGGCGGCGGCAAACTCAGCTCCGGATTGGTAGCGCTCATCGGGTCGCTTGCTGAGCGCCTTCAAGATCACCTGCTCCAGCTCTGGATCGAGGCCCGCTCGATAAAGCCCGGGGCGCGGCGGCGGCTCCTGGACGTGCCTGGCCATGAGCGTGAACGGTCCATCGCCCGGCGCGGGCATGAACGGCGGCCGCGCGCAGACCAGTTCGAAGAGGATGACAGCGGCAGAATAGAGGTCGGAGCGCGAATCGACCCTGCTCGAGGCGACCTGCTCGGGCGACATGTACTGGGGAGTCCCCACCGTGGTGCCGGTCCTGGTGGCTTCACTGCGCCCCACGTCATCGGTCAATCTGGCGACGCCGAAGTCGGCGACCTTGACCGTGCCTCCGGCGGCCAGAAGCACGTTCTCGGGCTTGACGTCGCGGTGCACGATGGAGTTGCGGTGGGCGTGGTCCAGCCCGCGCAGGATCCGATCCATCACCTGCAACGCCTGCTCCAGCGTCAGCGGCCCGCGCCGGATGCGATCCCGCAGGGACTCGCCGGGCACGTATTCGAGCACGATGTAGTTGGCCTCGGCAGTGCGCTCAAGGTCCAGCACCTGAACGATGTTGGGGTGGTTGGTGCGGGCCATGACCCTCGCCTCCTGCTCGAAGCGAAGGACGGCGCCGGGATCGGACCCGGGACCCAGGATCAGCTCCTTGATGGCTACCTCGCGTCCCGCTCCGGGCACCTCGGCCAGGTAGACCGCGCCCATGCCGCCGCGTCCGAGCTCACGCTTGATCAGGTAGCGTCCAAGCTGGCGAGAGGGGCCGGGGGCACCGGCACCCAGCTCGCCGCCCGGCCCAGGTGACGCTGCGCCGGGCTGGTGCGGGTCGGACATGCCGAGGCGAGGCTAACAGACCTCCGCCGTGCCGCCGACAGCGATTACTACCCGACTCAGGCTTGCCCTGGGCCGGCGCCCCCGGTGGCCTGAGGTCCGGAGCTTGCCAGGGCGCGGCGGAGTCGCGCCACCAGCGCGCTCACCGCATCCCGCCATTCCTCCCGCTCGGTCTGCAGAGCGCTCAGTTCGAGTCGCAGCCGTCGCAGCTCGCGCTCCAGGGCGGGCGCGGCCCTGACCTCGGGCACCGATTCAGCGGCCTCCTGCTTCAGGCGCGCGTTCTCCACGCGCAGGCTGCGCAGCTCCCCCAGAAGCTCTTGAACCAGGGCCGGTTCAGGCGGAGAGGGCGTGGTCCCGCGGGCGCACATAGCGGCACAGCCCAGGTTGGAACTCACGCAGACGCAGATGCTCCATCTGACCCTGCAGGAGCTTGGATTTGAGGGTCAGGTCGCGTCCGATCGGAGCGTCCTCATGGGGCCACCGATAGAGCCACAGCCCATCGACCAGCACGCAGAGCTGCAATTGCTCCGCGTCTCCTTCCAGAACGTTCTTGAAGCAGGGCACCGTGCGGCGGGTGATCTGACGCCGATCCAGGCCGGCGTAGCGACCCAGGAGCACGTCGAGCGGGCTGCGCATCATCACAAATGCTAGCTCGACGCTGGCGTTGTCGCGGCCGTCGCGACCGACGTCGTTCCCGGCACGCTGCTGGAAGGACAGAAGTCATTCAGCACGCACGCCTCGCAGCGCGGTCGGCGGGCGTCGCACACCCGGCGCCCGTGAAGGATCAGGCGGAGCGAGAAGTCGGTCCACATCGGGGGCGGAAGAAAGCGGCAGAGCATGGATTCGATCTTCACCGGATCGCTGCTGGTGGTGAGGCCGAGCCGGCGGCTCAGACGGGTGACGTGGGTGTCCACCGGCAGGCCGGGTATGCCGAAGCCCACACCCAGGATCACGTTGGCGGTCTTGCGCCCGATCCCGGGCAGCGTCACCAGATCCTCCATGCGCTCCGGAACGCGACCCTCGAACCGATCCACCAGGGCGCACGCGCAGCTCATGATGGAGCGCGTCTTGGCTCGATAAAAGCCGGTCGGCCGGATGATCTCCTCAACCGCCTCCGGGTCCGCCCGACAGAGGTCTTGGGGTCCGGGGTAACGCCGGAAGAGCTTGGGCGTGACCGAATTCACGCTCCTGTCGGTGGTCTGGGCAGACAGGATGGTGGCAATGGTGAGCTCGAACGGATTACTGTGCACGAGCTCGCAGGCGGCGGGATAGACCCCGGCCAGGCGCTCCGCCGACATCAGCGCCCGGGCGGCGGCGCCGCGGGGCGCGCGCTCCCCCGCCGGGCGCGATTTAGGCGCCAAGCAGGCGCCTGGCCACAGCCGCGATGCGACCGCCGTCCGCGCCTCCACCAAGAGCTTCGCCGGCCGCCTTCATCACTCGACCCAGGTCGCGCGGGGATGCCGCCTGGGTGGCGGCGATGGCCGCTTTGACGGCGGCCTCTACGTCCTCCTCGGAGGCCTCTGGAGGCAGATAGCGGGCGAGGATCTCAGACTCCGCCAGCTCCTTTTGGGCCGCCGCATCCCGACCTCCGGCGCTGAAGGCGGTGGCGGCCTCGGCGCGCCTCTTCACCTCCCGGCGCACTATGCGCAGCAGGGCGTCGTCGCCGACCCTACCGCCCGAGCCGGGCTCCTTGTCAGCCTGAACGATCTCGCTCTTGAGCAGCCCGAGCGTGGTCAGGGTGAGCTGGTCCCGAGCCAGACGCGCGTCGCGGAGATCCTGCTCGACGCGTTCGCGCATGTCCACTCCCGGATTGTCCCACACGACCGACCGCCCCACATTTGGGGTGATAATCGGTGACGGATGCCCTTTCTGGTCGGCCCCGTCGTGGCCCTTCTCGGCGTCTTCTCCGTGTTTGTCGTCCTGCGCACCCGGGCCCGGGCGCGCCAGTCGCTCTACGCCACCCGGCGGGCGGATCTTGAACACCGCGCGATGGATCGCCGCCGACGGGCCCTGGCCGCTGCCGCCGAACGCGATACCTCGGGCCCCCTGGGGCAGTCCTGGGACGCCTCGCCCCTATCGCCGGAGCCGCAGCGCGCGGTGGCAGCGGCCTCAGCAGCCACATTCGAGATCACTCAGAGGGTGGAACCAGCGCCTCAGCCGCTGGTTGCCGACTTGCCCGGCGCGAGGACACCGGAGTCAGAGGCCCCCCCCCAAGACTCCAGGGCAACACTCCCCCCGCTAGAGAAGCCCGGCCCCGAACCCGGGGGCGAGGTGGAGCCTCCCTCGCAGCCGGGGGAGGAGGCGCCGAACGACGCCCAGGAGACGCTCTGGGCCACTTCTCCCTTCGCGGTCCGCCCCCCCGCCCCGACGCCCACCCCGGCGCCGCCCACCACTCCGCCGGCACCCATCCCATCGCCCCCGAACGCGATGCCACCGGAGGCCAGCAGCGGGGAGTCGGTCCCTCCGCCAGCGCCCCCCGCACCCCACCCGAACCTGCCTCAGCCCGCGAGCCCGCTCTTGCTCCCGGCGCCGGGGAACGGTCCCAGCGCGACCATCCCCGCCGCCACGCCGGCGCTACCTGAGACCACCCCGACCGGGGAATCCGCTCCCCCGGTACCGCCGCGCGTACCCCAGCCGGACGTCGCTCCACCCCTGAGCCCGCCCTTGCTTCCGGCGCCCACCAGCAGTCCCGGCGTCTTCATCCCCGCCGCCTCCGAGCCGACGCCGATCGAGACCACCCTGGTCCCGCCGTCCCTGCCCCCCGCCCCCGACCAGTCGGTCGTGGCGGAACCGCCCACGGAAGATGAGCCCGGCCCTGAGCCGCTGACCGATCCCCCCACCCCTCCCCTGGCCGTGCCGGCCGGCAGCTGGGCGGTGGTGGATCGCGCCACGGGCCTGCAGACGGTCATGCTCCCGGGCGAGTCGTACCTGCCCGAGGTGGGCTCGCCACTCTCCGTCCCGGCCTCGGCGGAACGCGCGGACGAGGAGCTAAAAGAGGGGCTGGTACAGAGCGTGGCGGGCTACGCCGGGCTGGTGCTCGCCTTGGTCGCCACCCTGCTTGGCATCGTGCTGATGTTCGCCAACGGTCACGGCTGAGGGCCGGTCGAGAGCCGGCTCAGAGCCCGGCCGGGGCCAGGCGCTCGGCGAAGGTGCGCAGCAGCGCCGCGCCTGACCAGGGCACCCCGCCCATCTCCTGCACGACCTCCTCGGCCTCGGGTATCCAGCCCATCCGCCACCTCGAACGCAACCATTCCCCAGCCTTCGCATTGGCCCACCAGTGTTCACCGAAGGCCTCGCGCAGACGCTCTTCCAGCGCGGCCTGGGCGAGCCAGGCCCGCAGGTAGTCGGCGGAGTAAAAGCCGGGGTCGCGGTCAACCTGCCAGGGCCTGGGGTCGTAGGCGAATCCGGTGCGAGCGCTGAGCCGATCGCGATAGAGGCCGCGGCCCCGCTCAGCGATCAGCGGATCGCCGGAGTAGAGGTCGAGCTCGTACTCGAGCTTGCCCGCATAGCGGGTGAACATCATGAGGTCGACACCGGTCAGATCGGCACTGATGCGCTCGGCGTCGGCCGCCGCGACGCCGGTCGCCTCGCTCACCCAGGCGGGATCGTGGCCGATGTGCTCGTACAGATAGGACCAGAGTTCGGCGTAGGCCATGGAACGTCCCAGGTTGGTCAGCGGCCAACCCAGATCGGGATCGCAGAGACCAAAGTGGAGGGCGTGCCCCGACTCGTGCAGGAAGGCGGAGTAGTCGGCGTTGCCGCCGCCAAGACGAGTCAGCAGATGGACCTCCCGCCCGGCGTCGGGCACCCACACCGACGCCCGTGGATTCTTGGCCGGCCGGTCCTCCAAGTCGATGTGGATGCTGGCGGCGCTGAACAGGGGCAGTCCGAGGCGCTCGGCGGTCCGGCGCATAGCCGGCTCGAAGGCCTCGGAGGTGAACGCGGAATCGTGCTGTCGGAGGCCGCGTATGAAGCTCAGATGCCACTGGGGACAGGTGCCGAAATCGCGCCCGAACTCCTCCATACGGGCTCCCACCCAGGATCGGTAGAGCTCCCGCGCCGTCTCGGCCACACTCGAAACCTCGGCCCGCAGCGAGGCGTAGTCGATGCCCTTCTGGTCCTGCCAGAAATCGAGATAGGAGTCAAAGCCGAACTCGGCGATGGCTTCCCCGGTCATGGCTGCGAGCTCGAGGAGGTCAGACTCCATCGACTCTTCGAATCCGGCCACGGCCTCTCCCAGGGCTTCGCGGCGCGCAGCATCGCCCTCTCGCGCCATCTGCGCCTGGGCGCTGTAGAAGGCGACATCCTGATCGCCCACGCGAAGCTGCGCACTGGCGAAGGCGGTCTCCAGGCGGTCGTTCAAGGGCGCGGTGCGGCGCTCGA
This sequence comes from Nitrosotalea sp., assembly GCA_035534295.1. Classification (GTDB taxonomy): domain Bacteria; phylum Chloroflexota; class Dormibacteria; order Dormibacterales; family Dormibacteraceae; genus DATKQJ01. The sequence continues at coordinate 14,991 of DATLSE010000049.1, read as the reverse complement.
TCTGGCCCTGCTGCAGGGCGTGGCGGACGCGCATGCGGTCCTCGCCCGGGCCCTCGGCAGCGGCCAACGCCTCGGGGCCGTAGAGCCAGGCCCAGCGCTCCACGATGGCCGCGCTCTCCAGCTCCGTCTTCTCGCCCGCGCGCACCAGCCGGCCCTCGGTCTGGAGTTCATAGTTGGCCCGAGCCAAACCCTGGACCACCTCATCGAAGGTCATAGCAGGCATCATATCGGCGTGGAATGAGGGGCCGGCTGCGTCCAAGTGATCTTCTCGTTGCCACGGTCGCCTTGGATGCCGGGCTGGACGCCTTGCTCATGCACGTCCTCGGCCACGATCTGGGCGGTCTGGCCCTGATCCTGGTGGCGGCCGCTCTGGTGGTCTGGTTTCACCATCGTCCGGGACGCCCGCCGATGTACCTGCTGGTCGCGCTCCTTTTCGCCCTTCCCCAGCTCGTGCTCATCCTGCTCCGCCCAGCGGGGGCACCGGTCGACGACGCGCTCACCGCCACCAATGCCGCCGCTCAACGCCTGCTCCTGGGACGCTCTCCCTACGGACACGACTACCTCGACGTGGCCCAGCTGCGTTCCTACTTCAACCTCGGCATGGAGTTCGCGGTCAATCCCATCTTGGCTCACTTTCCCTATCCACCAGGCGCCATCCTGGTCGTGCTGCCTGCGGTCGCCCTCCATTTGGATGCGGTTTGGATGTGGCCGCCCGCCGCCCTGATTCTGGCCCTGGCGGCAGACTTCGCCGCCGGGACGCCGGGGTTGGTGGCGGTGTCCTTGAGTCCGCTCCTGCTGCTCGACTACCTGAACCTTTACAACGACCTCTTCTTCCTCAGCGCCGCGCTTTTCGGGCTGGGCTGGCTGATCCGGGGCCGGCCCCTGGCGGCGGGACTGTGCCTGGGAGCCGCGCTCACGCTGAAACAGACGGCGATCGTGTTTCTGCCCCTGGCCCTGATCTGGTTCCCGGGTTGGCGCCGGCTGCTGGTCGGCGTGGTGGCCGTCGGCGTGATCCTGGTACTGCCCTTCTGGGTCTGGAACCCGGGCGGATTCGTGGCCGATACCGCCTCCTACTTCTACTCCTCGGGCGGAGCCGCCTTCCCGATTCGAGGCCTGGGACTGGCCGGACTCCTGCTCCGCCTGGGCGTCATTCAAAGCCGGTGGGCGCCCTTCCCCGCAGCCGAGATCCAGATCCCCTTTCTGATTCTCCTGCTGGTGGCCGCGGTCCGGCGCCGCCCGGCGCATCCGCTTTCCGACTACTGGCTGTGGACGGCCGTAGTGGCCGCAATCCTCTTCGTCTTCGGCCGCACCCTGGCGCCCAACTACGTGACCCTGATCGCGCTCCTGCTCGCCCTGTGGGTCAGCTGCGGGCTAGACCGCAACGGCTCGCCAGCGATCGCCGAAGCCGGCGTATAGGCGATCTGGACCCGCCGCGGCGTAGTCGGCTGAGCCGCTCTCCACCAGCGCGGTGACCTCCAATCCTGCCAGCGTCGGCACCAGATGGCCGCTCACCACGAGCCCCCCGGTCGTCGCCACCGCGTCCCCGGCCAGGGCCCACACCCCGGCCGACACCGATCCCCAGCGCCGCCAGTTCCCGGCCGTGGAGCGCCAGAGGTGGCCCTCCCAGTCCCCGGCCTCAAAGCCCCCCGAATAGAGCCCCACCGCAGTCACTCGGCTGCCCGCCTGAGGCACCCGGCTCCAGACCCCGGAACGGAGCTGATAGAGGCCCAGAAGCGTTGCCACCACGGCGTCTCCGGCGCTGTCCGCCGCGATCGACTCGAATTGGGGCCGGGCCTCGGGGAAGGTCTGGAGCTGCCACGTGCGTCCGGCGTCGGTGCTGTGCCACAGCGAGCCGTCCCACTGCCCGGCCCAGGCCTGTGTCCCGGCTCCGGCCAGGGCCAGGAAGTGACCCGGAATCAGGCGCTGCCAGGACCCGCCTGGAGCGGGTGAGAGCCAAAGACCGCTGTCAGCGGCGATGAGGACTCTCGATTGGAGCGTGATCAAGGCCAGAGCGTTTCCCCGCGGCAGGCCGCCGAGCCTCTGGGCGGTATGGGGGCCGATCCGAACCAGACCGGCCTGCGGCTGGGCGAGCAAGATCGAGCCGTCGCCCAGGCCCGCCATGGCCGCGCGCACCCCGAACCCACTTGGAGCGTCCGCCTGGTGCAACGCCAGAGCCAGGAGGAGCAGGAGCGCAACGCTGAGCGAGGCCAGGAGACGGTCGCGGGAGAGCATCTTGCCCCGATCATGCGCCCGCGGGAGCGCCCCCGCTCACCCTGGGTGAGCTCCGGCATCCGCCGGCGGAGGGCTCAGGCCGGCGTCGGCTCCCGGGCGCCGAAGGTGCGCAGTATGCGGTAGTCGGTCAGTCGTTGAGCCGGCAGGCGGCCCGCCGACCAGATCGTCTCGCGCATCTCCTCGGGCGTCACCTCCTGACCGTGGCTGGCGCCGGCGGCACGCGAGATGGATTCGTTCATGAGCGTGCCCCCGAGGTCGTTGACGCCCATCGAGAGCAGCTTTGTGCATCCGTCGAGTCCGCACTTGACCCAGCTCGCCTGAATGTTGTCGATGTAGCCGTGCAGGGCCAGACGACCCACGGCATGCATCTTCACCACCTCCTCCCAGGTCGGTCCCCGCCGCGCCCGACCCTTGCGGTACATGGGAGCCTCCATGTGCACGAATGGAAGCGGCACGAATTCGGTGAAGCCGCCGGTCCGGCGCTGGATATCACGCAGCACGACCAGATGCCGGGCCCAGTTCTCCGGCCCCTCGATGGAGCCGAACATGATCGTCGAGGTGGTCTTGAGTCCCTGGCGATGAGCCTCCGTGATCACCTCCGACCACTGCTCGGTGGTGATCTTGTCGGGGCAGATCCAGCGCCGAATGCGATCGTCGAGGATCTCGGCCGCGGTTCCGGGCAGGGTGCCCAGGCCGGCGTCCTTGAGCAGGTGCAGCTGCTCGGCGACGCTGCGAGAGGCGGTCTGCGCGCCCTGGAACACCTCCAGCGGGGAGTAGGCGTGGATGTGGAGCTGGGGCAGCTCGGCCTTGATCGCTCCCAGCAGCTCGACGTAGAAGTCACCGGTGAAGCTGGGATGGATGCCGCCCTGCATGCAGACCTCGGTCGCCCCGCGGGCAACGGCCTCGTGGCAGCGGTCGACCACCTCGCGAATCGAGAGCAGCTCGGGGGCCCCGCGCAGGTTCTCCGACATCTTGCCCTTACTGAAGGCACAGAACTGGCAGCGGAAATAGCAGATGTTGGTGTAGTTGATGTTTCGCGTGACCACGTAGGTCACCTGATCCCCGTTGACCTCGCGGCGGATCTCGTCCGCCAGCCGGGCAATCGATTCCACCTCCTGGCCCCGGGCCTCGAACAGGCGGCGGATCTCCCCCTCCTCGAGCTCCCAACCCTGCTCGGCGCGCGCCAGCACGGCCGCCACCGCAGGGCGAACCGGAGCCGCGCTGAAGGTGGTTGGAAGGGGAAGTTGGGCTGCCGGCCACCAGCGCTCGTCGCGCCCCAGGCCCTCGGCGTCGCTCGCCGCCAGGACCGAACGCATGACCTTGGGGTCGAGCCAGCGCTGGGCGTGCTCCAAGTCCTGGATGTACTCGGGGTAGACGCAAAGGCGGGGGACGAGCTGGGCCCCCGCCCTTAAGGTCGCCGCCTCAAGCACCCGGAGCTGGGGCCAGGGTGCCTCCGGGTTGACGTAGTCCATGGTCAGCGGCGAGACGCCACCGAAGTCGTTTATGCCGGCGGCGATGAGCCCATCCAGATCCTCGCCCGGGGTCAGGTTGGGCGGAGCCTGGATGTTGACGTGATCGGGGCAGGCCAGGCGGAGGACGGCGATCGAGCGCTGGAGATCCTCGGTCGTGGGCTCGAGCGCCGCCGCCATCGCCGTCCCCGGCTTGGCCCTGAAGTTCTGGACGATGAGCTCCTGGACGTGATCCTGGAGCGAGAGCTGGGCCAGGGTCGCCATGGTCTCGGCCCGTTCCTCCAGCGTCTCCCCGATCCCGATCAGAAGGCCGCTCGTGAAGGGGATGTCGAGCTCGCCGGCCAGGGCGATGGTGGCCAGGCGGGCGGCGGGGCGTTTGTCCGGGCTGGCCCAGTGAGCCTGGCCCCGCTCGAGCAGGCGCTCCGAGAGCTGCTCCAGCATCAGTCCCGCGCTGGCGCTGACCCCGCGCAAGCGACTCAACTCCTGGCGGTCGACCACCCCGGGATTGACGTGAGGGATGAGGGGCGTCTCGGCCAGGACCCGACCGGCCACGTGCACCAGATAGTCGATCGTGCTCTCAAAACCCATCTCGGCCAGCTCTTGGCGGGCGACCTGGTAGCGTCGCTCGGGCTTGTCACCAAGGGTGAACAGAGCCTCACGACAGCCCGCCTGGGCCGCCGCATGGGCGACCTGAATGATCTCGTCGGCGCTCATGTAGGCGCGACTCCCGGCTCGTGGAGGCTTGGCGAAGGTGCAGTATCCGCAGTTGTCCCGGCAGAGCTGGGTCAGGGGCAAGAAGGCCTTGGGGGAATAGCTCAACCGGTCGCCATGCCCGGCTCGGCGCACCTGCAGGGCGGCGGCGAGCAGGGGCGCAAGGGCCTGGCGAGCGGGATCGAGGAGTTGCGCCAGGACCTTGGGATCGCGCGAGCGCGCGGCTCCGAGCAGATCGATCATGCCGCCCCCAGTCCGCCCAGGACGTGTTCTGCCAGGCGCTGCGAGGCCATGTCGTCCTCCATCACGGTGTCCGTGATCAAAACCTTGAACCCCAGGCCTCGGATCTGCGCTTCGAGCTCCTGGTCGAGCCTGTCCAGAACGTACCACCCGGCCACCCCGCGATATTCCCTGGCCACTCCGAGCGGAGTCGGCTCCAGGCCCAGGGCGGACATCATCTCAACCGTCGGCCCCTTGAGGGCACGGCCGCCCACGATGGGCGAGATGGCGAGGCAGGTTTGGGGCCGAAGGTGCCCTTTGAGGACGCTGATCAGGGGTGCGATCGAGATCACCGGATTGGATGGGCCGATCACGACCAGATCGGCGCCGCGCACCGCGTCCAGCGCCTCCGGACTGGGCCGAGCCGTCTCCAGACCCACGAATCGCACGCCGAGCAGTCGGGGAGCCAGACGTTCGCGCACGAAGTACTCCTGAAAATCGAGCTCGCCGGCGGAGGTCGTAAACCTGGTGCGAACTTGATCGTCGGTGACCGGAATCACCCGGCTCTGGACCCCGAGCCGACGCCCCAGCTCAAGGCCGACCTGGCTCAAGCGCAGGCCCTGTTGGAGCAGAGAGGTGCGCAGGATGTGGAGCGCCAGGTCACGATCGCCGAGCCAGAACCAGTCTGGTTCACCCAGGCGCGACATCATGCCGTGGGTGGAAAACGTGTCTCCGGCCACGCCGAACCCGGAGGCCTGGTTGAAGATCCCGGCCAGACGGAAGAGGACCGCGTCCAGGTCAGGACACACGCGCAGTCCCCAGACATCGCAGTCGTCGCCGGGGTTGGCGATGACCGTGAGCGCGCCCGGCTCGAGGGCTTGCTCGAGCCCGACGGCGAGCTTGGCCCCGCCGGTGCCCCCGGCCAGGAGCACCACGCGCCGACCGAGGCGGCCGCCGGCGCCGCCGCTCACCGGAACAGATCGAGCTCGGGGGGACGGATAAGATCCCGGCCCAGACCCGGTTCCCCCTCGATCTCAAGTCCGCGCACCACCACCACCGGGGTGCGCGCTGTCTTGCCCATGGCCAGCTCGGCCGCGGCGGCCAGCTCATCGGCCACCGCGATCACGGTCGCGTCGAGCCGGCGCCCGAAATCGTCCGGGCGGCCCCGGTAGTCGACGGCGGCGGCGATGCCGCAGACACCGAGGGCGACGTTGGCCACCCCGTTGCGCCAGGGCCGGCCGAAGGTGTCGCTGACCACCACCGCCAGCCGGCGGCCGGTGCGCTCCGACAGGCGCTCGCAGAGCCGGGCGGCGCTGCGATCGGAATCCTCGGGCAGCAGGGTCACGCTGTCCTCACCGGGGACGTTGGAGTGGTCGATGCCGGCGTTGGCGCACACGTAGCCGTGGACGGTTTCCACGATCAGCACCCGGTCCGCCCGCACCACCCGGCGGCTCTGATCCAGGACCAGCTGGATCAGCCGGGGATCCGCCTCCAGGCCGGCTGCCAGCTCTCGAGCCCGCTCCCCAGGCTCGATCTTTCCCAGGTCCAAGACCATGCCCTCGGCCTTGGAGACCACCTTCTGGGCCACCACCAGCACGTCCCCGTCGAGCAACTCGACGCGCTCGGCGATGAGCTCGCCGAGATCGTCGCCCGGGGCGACCTCGGGCAGCCCGGCAACGGCGAAGACCTGGTAGCCGCTCACCTTTGCGCGAGCGCGGCGAGGTCTGAAGGCTCGTCCAAATCGAGCGCCAAAAGCTCGGACTCAAAGAGGTGAAATCCCAGGCCCCGGCTGCGGGCGTCGAGTTCGAAGCGGGCCAGGGAATCGTCCCCGAAGTGGAGGCCGACGCAGCCGGGGGGCGAGGTCAGGACGGCGTTGGTCCCGCCCCGGCCGGTGGCGGGAACGGCGACCGCGAGAGGACGGCGAAGTTCGCGGGTGCGCACCAGCAGGTCGGTCACGACCGAGGGTTCAATCAGGGGCAGATCGCTCGAGAGCACCAGAACCGACCCGGCGCCGCGGCGCCGTGCGTGCTCCAGGCCACGCTCGGCGGCTCGGTTCTGCCCCTCCGGTCGGTCCTCCAAGAGCACTTCAACCGAGGCTTCGGAGGCCATGGCGGCCGCCTCTTTTGAGCCGCAGACGGCGAGCACGTGGTCTGCCGCCTGCGCCGCGAGCAGCGCCCGAGAGGCGTTCTCGCGCGCCAGAGCGCGCCGCTGCTCGGGCCCCAGAGCTGGACTCAAGCGCTGCTTGGCGCTGCCGAAATCCTTGATCAGCACCACCACCCAGGTGTCGGCAGGAATCGGGCCGGCGGCCTGCAGTTGAGGCTCGAACACGGTGTGCAGGCGGGCGGGTGGCGATTGCATCAGCGCCGGGGGAAGTACTGGCGCCAGCTGAAGACAACGCCCGCGATGGCCGCCACGACGACCACGGTGAGGAGCGAGATGAGGCTGGTCCGGTTCATGGTGTGAATGCCATAGGCAGCCATGACGACGAGCATGAAGAGGGCCAAGAGCATCATCAGCACCAGCGTGAGCGCGCGATGGATCTTCATCGGTTGGGCTCGGGCAGGCTCCCAAGAGCCTCGGAGAGGATCTGCTCCAGATCGCTTGCAGGCTGCTCGATGGTCCATCGGCGAACCTCGCCGCGCCGGATCTGCCCCCCCTCCCGCCAGATCGACACCAGCTCGAAGGCGTCGGGGGCTTGCTCCGACCAGGCCACGTCGACCGAGCCCGCGGGCGCCTGCAGGCGCCATACCGGATCCTCCTGAACGTACTCCTCAACGCGCGCTCCGGCGGCTCTGGCAGCGGCCCGCAGAACCGGCGCCACGGACTCGAATGCAGCCTCCATCCGACCCATCCGATCCCAGGAGTTGCCCGCCATGATCAGCCCTAAGCTTAGGTCCCAGCGGTGAACATACTGAGGCTGCCCAGCGTCACCTCGACCCAGGATGAGGCCCGTGATCTTCCGCTCTGGTCGGTCCTGGTCAGCGATCACCAGTCCGCGGGTCGGGGGCGTCTCGACCGGCGTTGGGTGGCTCCCCCGGGCACCGCGCTGCTGGCCTCGTTCGTGCTGCCCGGGCACCCCCTGGCGCCGCTGGCGGCGGGGGTGGCGGCGGCCGAGGCCTGCTCTCCCCGGGTGCGACTCAAGTGGCCCAACGACCTCTACCTGGAGGAACGCAAGCTGGGCGGCATACTGGTTGAGTCGCACGGCCAGCGTTGCATCGTCGGAGTGGGAGTGAACCTGACCTGGGCCCCGCCCGGCGCGGCGATGCTCAACCTCGAGCGGGACCCGCTGCTCGAGCGCCTGTGCAAGCGCCTCGAGGTCTGGTTTGCCTCGCCCCCCGAGGCCGTCCTGCAGGTGTGGCGGAAGCTCTCCCATACCCTGGGCCGGCAGGTCCGGGTGGAGCTGGGCGACGGTCGCTCCGAGCAGGGACTGGCTGAGGACGTTGACGGTGACGGAGCGCTCATCGTCTCCGGGCGACGGATCAGCGTCGGCGACGTCATCCACCTCCGGGAGACGGACGGGGAGACCGCTCCTGGAACTCAGGCGCGAGATGAGGGGCAACCCTGGGATGATGATGCGGCCGGCGATGGGCGGCGGTAAGAGGAGGGTGGACATGGATCTGGGTCTGATCGGGGTGGACTGGGAGCAGCGGATCGACTTCGAGCGGCTGCGCCGGGAGCGGCTGCAAAAGGCGCAGGCAGCGTTGGCGGCGTCGGACGCGGACGTGCTCTTCGTGTTCCGGACCGAGGACGCGCGATACCTCACCGGCTACCGCCACCACCTGGGTCCGACCCCGCTCCTGGGCAACGCGACCGTGGTCCTGACCGCCGACCGCGAGCCCCTGCTCTTCACCATGGACTACGAGCACTGCCGGCTCCGCATGCCCTGGCTTTCAGAGTCGTCGATTCAGCCTCGCGCCAACTTCCGGGAGGAGGTCGGCATCCGCAAGTGGGCGGAGACGCTGCGCGGGCTGCTCGGCGACCTCAACGGCAAGCGCATCGGGGTCGACCTGTGGAGCCCGACGGTGGAGCGCCACGTGCGCGCGGTCTTCCCCCAGAGCGAGTTCGTGGACGGCTACACGATCCTGATGGAGGCCAAGATCATCAAGACCTCAGATGAGATCGCCTGCCTTAAGATCGCCAACTCGGTGACCGAGGCGGGGATGGACGCCGCCCTCTCCCTGCTCCGCCCCGGAGTGCGCGAGTGTGAGGTTCTGGCCGCTGCCTGGCAGCGCATGACGGCCATGGGCTCGGAGTGGACCCAGTGCTCCAACATCGTCTGCTCCGGCCCCTACACCGCCCCCTACCGCCGCTTCACCTCCGACCGCCTGATCCGCTCCGGCGACCTCGTGATCATCGACATCGGAGGCTGCTTCAACGGCTACTGGGGAGACCTCACCCGAACCTGGGTCTGCGGCGACATCCGCCCCACCCCGGCCCAGATCGACCTCCACCAGCACTGCTACGACGCCCTCTGGGGGGCCTGCGCGGCCGGACGCGTGGGCAACACCACGGCCGACGTCTTCGCCGCCGCCGACCCCTACGTCCTCGACTCTTTGGGCCACGGCTCGGGCATGGCCCCCTGGGAGCCCCCCTACTTCAGTCCCCACTCCATCGAGGACCCCATGCCCCTGCGCGAGGGCATGCAGTTCAACCTCGAACCCTACGCCGGCCAACCCGGCGTGGGCGGCATCCGACTCGAGAACAACCTCGTCGTCACCGACTCCGAGCCCGACATCTACACCACCTACCCCTTCGACGAACGCCTCGTTAAAACCCTCCATCCCCTGGACTCGTCGACCGGCCGCACCCGGCCTGGGTCCTAAAACGCCCTCCCTGCGAGTCGCCACCATCGGGCATCGGTTCGCCAGTCTCGACCCCGAGCGCGCCGTCTTCGATGGACAGGGGATCGAGATCTTGGACCTGGGAGGGGTGCCCGACTTAGAGGTGATGACCAGCGCCGGGAACGTCGACGGGGTCCTGCTCGGTTCTCGCTTCCGGCTCGATCGGGAACGCCTGGGCGGCCTCAGCTCCTGCCGGGTCGTGGTTCGATACGGGGTGGGGGTCGACAACGTCGACCTGGAGGCGGCACGCGAGGGCGGGATCGTGGTCTGCGCCGTCCCCGACTACTGCGTGGAGGAGGTGTCCGATCACGCCCTGGCCCTGCTCTTGTCGCTGCAGCGCCGGCTCCTCGACTACGACACCCGCCTGCGAGCCGGGAGCCCGGGGATCGACCGCCAGCACCCCCTGCGCCGGCTGGATACGCTGAGTCTGGGAATCGCCGGCCTGGGACGCATCGGGCGGGCACTGGCACGCAAGGCGCGGGCCCTGGGCATGACGGTGATCGCCTACGACCCCTTCGTCGACGACTCGGGGATGTCCGCGCTGGGGGTGGTCAAGGTCGATTTGGACCGTCTCCTGGCGGAGAGCGACGCCCTCTCCCTGCACCTGCCCCTGCAGGAGTCGACCAGGGGCTTGTTCGGGGCCGCGCAGCTGGCGGCGATGCCGGAGGGGGCGATCCTGATCAACGTGGGCCGGGGAGGCCTGGTCGACGAGAACGCGCTTGCCGAGTCCTTGGCCTCGGGCCACCTAGGTGGGGCAGGCCTGGACGTGACCACGCTCGAGCCCCTGCCGGCCGGCCATCCCCTGTTCTCGGCGCCGAACACAATCCTGACCCCCCACGTCGCCTGGTACTCGATCGAGGCCGAACGCGAACTTCAGACCAAGGCGGCGGAGGAGGTGGCTCGAGTGCTGGGCGGAGGGACGGCCCTAAATCCGGTGTAGGGGGCGCCGGTAACCATCGGCGGGCGCTGGCGTTCAAGGAGGGTGAGGGTCAAGTCCGCGGGCGCCGCCGTGGCCCTGCTGCTGATGGCCTGCGGCACCTCGGGCGGCTCGGTCCATCGCGCATCCGGGGCGCGCCACCTGACTTCGTCACCCCGGCCCACCGCGTCTCCCTCGGCTCCGGGGCTCCTGGCGCTGGCCGAGTCCCAAAGCCCCCAGACCGCGTCCAGCCAGCAGCACGACGCGCTCGCCCTAGTCAGCCCGACGGGTGCGGTTCAAGCCGAGGTCGGGTTTGAACCTCGGGCCATCCCCCTTGACGCGGGTGCCAATCCTGCCCTCGCATCCGACGTTGCCGTGAGCCCATCGGGGCTCTACTACATGGACGGAGCGGGCGTGATCCGGCGCCTGGCCTCGGACGGGGTGGTGACCACGACCAGCGCATTCCAGATCTCCAGCAGCCGTCAGGAGGTCTCCTTCGCGGTCAGCCCCGACGGTGGCACCGTGCTCGCCGCCGTGCTCACGCTGCCCGCCCTGCCATCGTCTCCGCCGTCCCCCGCCCCGGCTTCGGCGCCACGCAGCAGCTTTGCCTCCCAGCCCTACGTGCTCGAGGTCGCCGCCTCGGTCAACGGGTCCAGCCCGGTGGTGCTGCACCGCTGGGCGAGCTTGGAGGCACCCGGCTCGGCGCTGGGATTCGACATGATCCGCCTCGTCGGCTGGGACCAGGACGGCCCCGTCGCGCTGGTCGGGGGTTCGGCGACGCTCGGCGCGTCGAGCTTCGCCGGCCAGACGCTCCAGGGCGGCCACCTGGCCAACCTGGACCCGCGGGCTGGGGTGCCCACCAGTACCGTGCTGGGCGGCTGCGGGGTCACCGGAGCTTCTCAACCCTGGTCGGTGTCGGACCTCGGACTCATCGTCTGCGCGGGGACCCAGACGGTTAGCGTGCGCGACAGCGCGGGAGGCACCCTCTTTCAGGCCACCTACCCCCGTCCGCAGGGCTATGGAGGCTGGTTTCAGCTCTCTCCGGACGGGTCGGCACTGGCCATGGCGGGCGAGGTGGTGGAGAGCTCGGGACAGACGATCAGACTGCCCCAGAACCTGCATCCCGAGGGCTGGGTGGACGATCAGACCCTGGTCGTGGGCCTGGGACCTGGGCCTTCCTCGCGCTGCCACGGCGAGCAGGAACTGGCCACCGTAGAGCTCACGCTGCCCGGGCGGGCAAACGACCTGGGATTGTGTGGTGACTTCGTCGGCACCGTGACCTAGAACGCCGACCGATCACCCGTGGGGCATGCTCTCCAGGCGCCGGATTCGCTCCTCGAGCGGGGGATGGGTGGCAAACAGTCCCGAGAGAGCGCCGGCAGAGAGCGGATTGACGATGTAGAGGTGGGCGAAGGCGGGTCGGACCACGGGAGAGGGCACGGCCTGCGACCCACGCTGGAGCTTACGCAGGGCGGATGCCAGGGCCAGGGGCTGGCCCGATACCTCGGCCCCGGTGTGGTCGGCCTCGTACTCCCGCGAGCGCGAGATGGCGAGCTGGATCAGGAGCGCGGCGATGGGGGCCAGGATGACCAGGATCAGGCCCCCAAACGCTCCCCGGTCGCGCTCGTTGCGCCCGCCCAGACCCCCGAACATCATGCCCCATTGGGCCAGGCTGGCCAGAAGCGTGATTGCCCCCGCCATCACCGCCACCACCGAGCTGATTAGGATGTCGCGATTGCGCACGTGCGCGAACTCGTGGGCGAGGACACCGTAGATCTCCTCCTGGTCCAGGATCTGGATCAGACCCTGGTTGACGCAGATCGAGGCGTGGTGGGGGTCGCGGCCGGTGGCGAAGGCGTTGGGGTTGGGGTCGGGGCTGACGTAGACGCGCGGCTTTTGGACCCCGTATTGCTGCGCCAGGCGGTCAGCCAGACGGTGCAGCATCGGCGCCGCCTGAGGGCTGACCTCCTGGGCCTGCGCCCCGGCCAGGGCCAGCTTGTCACCGTAGAAGTAGGCGCTGGCGTTCATGGCCAGGGCCAGCAGCAGAGCGATGAAGAGCCCGGCCGGCCCGAAGAGAAGACGTCCCGCCAGGACCAGGAGCACGCTCATGGCCGTCATCCAAAAGAACGTCTTAAACCAGTTCATGTTCTCTCCAGGGCCGATTGTCGATGGTCGAGCCAGTCGCGCATGGCCTGACCATGGCTGCTGAAGGCGAGCGGCGGGAGAGCTCGGGGGGGAAAGGAGCGCACCTCCAACATCTCCGGTCCGGCACCCACGGGTCCGCTGGCGAGCCGCCCACGATAGGCGAGGGCGAGCATCGACGGGCCCGACTCGGCGTCGATGTGGTAGACGTCGAGGAGACTCGTGATGGTGACCTCGGCCAGTATCTCCTCCCGGCATTCGCGCGCCGCCGCCTCCGCCGGGTGCTCGTCATCGTTGACGTAGCCGCCGGGCAGGCACCAGAGCCCGTAGCCAGGATTGATGGCGCGCCGACCCACGACCACGCCTCCCTCACCGTCCTCCACCACCACCATGGTCACGACCTTGGGGTCGCGCCAGAGCACGAAGTCGCAATTCGGGCAGGCTTCGAGCTCGCGCTCCTCGATCATCCGCGGAGCCAGCGCGGAACCGCAGTTGAGACAGTAGTGCCCCGCCATCGCCAACATGCTAGGCCCGCGAGGCGGGGGCGGCGGGATCGAGGAGTGGACAAAGCTATACTCGCAGGGCTCTGTCCAGCAAGGGAGATCGGCGCTGATCCTGTTCTTTGACGACCTGCCCCTGGGTGGGGAGTGGGTCACCCGTAGACGCACCCTGACGGGCGCCGATATCGCCGCCTACGCCGGTCTGGCCGGAGACTTCGCACCACTTCACACCGACGTCGAGTTCGCGCGCCGGAGCAGCCTGGGCGGACTGGTGGTGCCGGGTGGCCTGGTCACCGCGATTGCGCTGGGACTGGGATCGATGGACGCGGCCCTGCCGGCGACGGCGGCCATGATGGAGTCCAACTGGCGCTACCTGGCCCCGGTGCGTCCCGGGGACACCATCCGCGCCCGCTGGCGCTTAAACCGCAAGCGCGACATCGAGAACCCCCGCCTGGGCCTGGCCGGGTGGCAGGTCTCGGTCGAGAACCAGAACGGTCTGGTGGTGGCCGTGGGCGACGTGGTGCGCCTGATCGAGCGCGCCCAAGCGGAGATAGAGCCGGTGCCCGCCGAGGCTTTAGAGCGCGCCCCGCGCCGCCGGCGCCGGGGGGGCAGGCGGACCGGGGAGCGCGAGGAGAATGCCGGCCCTGAGGCCGCAGCGGACGCCGTGGCGGCACCCGAGCCGGCAGAGTCCGCGCCGGCGGGGGGGCCCGAATTGGAGCCCGGGGCTGACGTCCCCGCCCCACCCGCCCGGCGCCGCCGCCGCCGCGGCGGGCGAGGCCGGGGCGGCCTCGATGCGGGCGAGGCCGGGGCGGCGAGCGCAAGCCCCGCCGACCAGCCGATGCCGGTGCCGGAGCCCGAGTCGGCGCCGCCTGCAGCCATCCCGGCGGCCCGCCGCCGCACCCCCCGCAGGCCACCCGCCGATGCCAGCCCGGCTGCCCCTCTGGCGTCCCCCGCAGCCCTGGATATCCCCACTACGGCGCCGGTGGCGAGCTTGCCTCGGCCCCGGACACGCCGGGCGACCGCCGCTGCCGAGACCGATGGCGCCCCTGACGATCCCCACCGCTCGGGACGGAGCCTAGGCGGAGTCCTGCGCCGGCTGCGCGGAGGCAGCTGAGGGCGCCAGCCCCTCCAGGTACTCGATAACCCGGCGCGTGAGCTGGCTCGGGGTAGAGGCGCCGCTCGTCACCCCGACCCGTCCCACACCCTCAAACCAGCTCAGATCCAGATCTGCGAGGTCGTCGACCAGGTGGGCCGGTTTTCCGGCCAGCTTTCTAACCACCTCGACCAGGCGCTGGGAATTGGAGGAGCGCGGGCTGCCGACCACGATCACCAGATCGACCTGCCGGGCCGCGAGCACGGCAGCCTCCTGGCGGTCCTGAGTCGCCCGGCAGATCTCGTTGTGAACTTCGACTTGGGGCCAGCGCTCGCGCACGGCGTCGATCATGGCCTCGGTGTCCCAGATCGAGAGAGTGGTCTGGCAGGTTACGGCCACCCGATCCCCGACCAGATCCAGACCAGCCACGTCATCGGGGTCCTGGACCAGGTGGACGCGCCCTGGCGCCTCCCCCAGCACGCCCTCGGGCTCGGGATGCCCGTGGCGGCCGACGTAGACCACCTCATAACCGCGCCGGACCAGGTCGGCGACCAGCTCATGGGTGCGAATCACATCGGAGCAGGTGGCGTCGACCGCCTCCAGCCCGAGCTCGGCCGCCCGCCGCTTGACCTGGGGCGACACCCCGTGGGCGGTGAAGATAACCGTCCCGGATTTGATCTGATCCAGCCCGGCGAGCCGATCCGGGGGATCGACGAGCGCGATGCCCTGCGCCTGCAGGTCGTCGGTGACGTGCGTGTTGTGGACCAGGTGGCCGAGCATGTGAACCGGTCCTGAGCTCTCCCGCCGCACCTGGTTGGCAATCCGAAAGGCGTCCACCACGCCGTGGCAGTAGCCTCGCGGACTTTTA
>DATLSE010000048.1:0-20910 GCA_035534295.1 Nitrosotalea sp. | reverse complement strand
TTGGCGCCACCGTCGGCGGTCGGGAGACCTGGTTCTCGTGGTCGGGATTGTGGGCTCGATGCTTTTCAGCACGTTCTTGCATCTCGACGACCTCATGATCCTCATCGTGGCCGCCTGGCTGCTCCTGCGCTTGCATAACGGATGGTGGACTGCGACGGCAGTGGGGATCATGTTCGTCGTCTCGCTCCAGCTCTACTACAACGCGTCTCCTCTCTGGGGCTCGGCGTTCGTGGCCGGGGAACTGGGCGGGCTGATCTTACTTTGGGCACTACCTATACTGCAAGACGACAGCGGCCTACAGCCTTTGACGTCCCCGGAATTGGATCAGGCTGCGGAAGCTACGTAATGGTGATGACCCCATGGTCGGATCGGCAACCGTTACCCCAAATGTCTCTGTATCCCGCGGTGCGCGCTACAGGCGTGTGCGTGCAGTAGTCAATCGCCCGGGAGGCGCCAATGCCGATCATTCTAACTTTCGATATCGAAGGGATTGATAGTGGCGGTCGGGATCTAATTGGCTGGTGTTCGGTCATGCGAGCGGTGCGGAGCCGGAACCGGGACGTCGGCTGAGCAAATCGATGGCGCCGACGATGACGGTTGGGCTGGTTACCCACCCAGGGAGGATCTGAGCGCGGTCTTCATCGCGGCTGTGAGGAGGGTCTCGATTGCTGGCTGGACCAGGGCCCATGCCGCTGGCGAACGTCGTGCAATGCGGACAAGCATGCTGACTCGTCGACCTTCTGTGGCGTCGTCGTGCGGCGGCTCCAAAAGGGCGCTTAGCTCTTCCTGGATCAGGTTTCTATCCCCGTCAGCCAGGTTGACCCTGTAGTGAAGATCGTTCTCGAGCTGGTAGACGATAGCATCCCGGGACTTGCGCATCCGGGCAATCCCGGACCGCTGATGCAGACGTAGCAGCGACGCTTGCGCGTATCGGGCCGGGCGCCGAGCCTGCTGCCGCAGAGGGAGAAGCGCAGGAAGCCGGTGATCAGGTAGCGCCGAGCGCTCCGATTCGTTCGGCGGGCGGTGTCGGTCAGCAAAGCTGTGACCTTGGCGCCTTCGTCGTGCTCCAAAATTGGCTCCCATCTGCGTGGCCCAACGACCTCTCCGCGCGGGACCCGTAGTCCCAACAGCCTGGGACTGATGAGTAGCTTTCGAAGCCAGGTGATGGCCCATGAATTGCCCGTAGTGGTGGGTATCTCCCGGGCGTTCAGGTCCTTGGCGGCGGAATGAAAGCTCTCTCCCCGCGAGGACCCTGCGGGTGGCTTCCCGGATGACGGCGGCTCCCGCGGGAATGATGGCGCGCGAGGTGTCGTGGCCGTAGGCTCGACCTGGTCCGCCTAAGTGGCCGCTCTGGGCGAGCTGCTGATGCTTCCTTGTGTTCCTGGCTGACTTCTGGTCGCTCTCGTACCGGGACATGGCTCCAAGGATCCGCGCTTGGAGCATTCCCGTGTAGCTCGACAGATCGATGTCCCCGCTGACGGTGACCATGTCTGTGACCCCCAGCTTCCCGCAGACCTCGAAGAATTCTTCCGGCTCCTGGGGGCTGCGGTGGAGCCGGTCGTGTTGCCAGACCAGGACCGAATCGACGGTCCCGGCTCGGATGTCCTCCAGGAGCTGGCGGTACTGCGGACGAACCTTCCCGCGGTAAGCGCTGATGTCGTCGTCCACGTAGGTGGCGACGACGGGCCAGCCCTTGGTGGCGGCGAGGCGCTGACAGTCCTCAATCTGGCGGTTCACCCCCAGCATGTCGCCGCCGCGGTCTTCGGAGATCCGAGCGTAGATTGCGGCTGCTTCTGGCATATGTAACATTGCGGCACTGCGGGGCACTCGGTCTCTATCTCGTCCACCAGCCTGCGTGGCCTTGGTGTTGACCAGCGCTCCCGACGCCAGATGGTTGAGGACGACAAGACGACGCTGCTCAGACGCGGTCAATGTGATCCGGCCTCCATTCACGGGGTGGCGGAATCACAGAACTGTTAGGGGTGACGTTTTCTCAGAACACCGACACCATGGGCGTGCGACGGTTGACAAATTCCGCTCCGCTCGGATAAGTTCCACCGTAAGTACGCGACTTTTGGCAGGTGTCCACGCATGGAACTCCACAGGAACCTCTGTGGAAGCTACATGTAGAGTTCTGGGTCCAGGCACTGAAGTATTCCGTGGGCATCGTGTCGAGCACCTTGAGCGGACTGAGTCGAGATCTCCACGCGCCGAGCGAGATCTTCGCTAAGGGGGTAGCGCCGTAGACCACTCTCCGCTGGTATCGGTGATCGTGCTGAACCACGATGGGGGTCGCTTTCTAGAGCCCTGCCTCAAGGCACTGGAGGCCCAGGTGCTGGATGGGGGATTCGAAGTCCTGCTGGTGGACAATGCCTCCTCGGACGGCTCACCCGATCTGGTTCGCAGTCGCTTCCCGTCCGTGCGCGTGATCGAGGCCGGGGCAAATCTGGGCTTCGCCGCCGGCAACAATCTCGGCATTTCGAAGGCCACGGCCCAATACATTGTGCTGCTCAACAACGACACCCAGGTCCGCCCCGGCTGGCTGACGGCCCTGGTTGAGGCCGCCGTAGATGAGCCGAGGGTGGGAGCGGTCACGGCCAAGCTGCTGTTTCGCGACCAGCCAGGCACGATCCAGAACGCGGGCTGCCTACTCTTGACCGACGGCAGCGGCGCTGACCGCGGAAGCGGTGAACCCGACGACGGTCGGTACGATACTAGGGAAGAGGTGTTCGGCGCCTGCGGCGCCAGCGTCCTGTATCGGCGCGAGATGCTGGATGACGTAGGCCTCCTCGATCCCACATTTTTCATGTATTACGAGGACACCGATCTCAACTGGCGGATGCGGCTCCGGGGCTGGCGCGTGGTCTACGAGCCGGGGGCTGTCGTCGATCACGTGCACGCGGGGTCGAGCGGCGAGTGGTCGCCCCTGTTCACCTTCCACGTCGATCGCAACCGCCTCTTCATGATCCTGAAAAATGCCCCTCTGGGTTTCGTCGTCCGGGCTTTCGGGGGCTTTGCCCGGACGGCGGTGCTGAACGCCATCCGCACCGTTTGGGGCCGGCTCCGCCGCCCCCCCGCCGCCCTGGCGCGGGCCGATCTGGGGTCCGGACGAGCCCGAATTCACCTCCGCGTGCTGCTCTCCCTCGCCCGATATACGCCGGAAATGCTCCTGAAGCGATCTCGCATCCGCTCCCGCCGGGCGGTGCCGGACTCCGCGATCGAGGGCTTCCTATTCCCCCGAGAGCTGTGGGACGCCCGCTTTCGGTAGGCCTTTATTCACCGTTCTTCGGATCCACCGTGGGGGGCGGAGAGAAGTACCTGGCTGTCGCGGCGGAGGCCATCCGGGACTCATTCCGTGACGTCAGGGTTGAGATCGTAAGCCCCGCCCCCGCCGATCGAGAGCTGTATGAGCGCATGCTTGCCGTGGATCTAAGCGGCATCCATCTGCGCTCAACCACCGCCCGCGTCACGACTCTGCACCGCCGCCTCAATTCGATCCGTCGTCTGCGCCTCTACCGCGATCTATTCGTCTCCGCCCGCGCCGTCCGATTCACCCGAGACTACGACCTCCTGCTCAGCATGGTCTACGTCATTCCCGCATTCACCCGGGCCCGACGCAGCGTGATCCTGTGTCAGTTTCCCTACACCATCGGGTCGACGCCGCCCGGGGTCCCGTCGGTGATGCGGCCCTTGTACCGCATTTACACCCTGCCCGAGCGTCTGCTGCGTCCGATCCTGGTCGGAGACGATCTGAGATCGTTCCAGAAGGTGATCTGCTACTCGGAGTACGTGCGCGGCTGGGTTCGCCGCTACTGGCATCGAGATTCCGACCTCGTCTTTCCGCCCATCGATATTCCCGTGGCCGAGCCCGACTTCGACCTCAAGGACCGCGTCATCCTGTCGGTCGGACGCTTCTTTTCGGGCGGCCATTCCAAGCGCCACGACGTCCTGATCCAAGCCTTTCGCCAGATGTGCGACGCTGGC
Organism: Nitrosotalea sp.; assembly: GCA_035534295.1. Classification (GTDB taxonomy): domain Bacteria; phylum Chloroflexota; class Dormibacteria; order Dormibacterales; family Dormibacteraceae; genus DATKQJ01. Next base: position 16,926 of record DATLSE010000048.1, on the reverse strand, counting down.
CTCGGCGGTTGGGAGCTGCATCTGGCGGGCTCGGTTCACCGCGATGAAGACAGCCTGCGCTATTTCGAGCGTGTGCAGGACCTGGCGCACGGCTACCCGGTGCATATTCACGAAGAGCCTGCCTATGAGGATCTCCAGCATCTGTATCGGCGCGCGTCCATCTACTGGCACGCGTCCGGATTCGGGATCGATCCCGACCGGGACCCGATCGCACTCGAGCACTTCGGCATGACCACCGCCGAGGCCATGAGTCACGGGGTCGTACCGGTAGTGCTCGCCGCTGGAGGTCAGCTCGAGGTGGTGCACGACGGCGAGGATGGATTTCACTGGCGGACTCTGGACGAATTGCAGGAGCGTACCCGGCGCCTGATCGACGACCCTGGCCTCATCAGACGGCTGGCGCTGGCCGCCCGGAGCAGCAGCCGGCGTTATTCGCGACCGGAGTTCAAGCGCCGCATGGCAGATAGCCTGCGCCCGCTGATCGACGATCTACGTCAAGGCTGAGCCGGCCGCTGGAGCAACCATCATGCACCGCCTCGAGTCGGGCCTGGGCCCTGTCCCAACCTGGCTACGGCTGCGGATTCGCAGAATGGGGCTTGGACTGGGCTGAGGTCGGAGTTACGGCGTGACCGAGCGGCTCTCGGGGCTCCCTTTCGATCGGTAGTTCAGGACGTCTTGACCACTCCCGAAAGGACCCGACGTAAACGCGGACGTCGTGGAAGCCGAGTCGCTCCAGAGCCAGGTAGGTGTTGCAGGCTCGATGGCTCTTCTGGCAGTAGACGATCACCGGAAGGTCCGCGGACAGTCCCGCCCCGAGCACCAGTTGGGACAGCTCATGGTCGGGCTTGAATCCGATCAGCGGACCCTGAGCCGTGCTTGAATCGCGTTCCAGGAGTGCGGTCCACTCGAGCGGGATGGCCCCTGGCAACCGGCCCAGCCGCGGATTCCACTGCAGTCGGCGGCGACCGCGGTACTCGGGCTCGTCGCGGACGTCCAGGAGCTGGGCGGAGCCGTCACGCAGGGTGTCTATCACGTCGTCGACTCCGGCCACCCAGCGTTGGTCGAGGCGGGGCGGTCTGGCTCGGGGGAATCCCGGTGGGCGCGAGTTTAAAGTGGTGCTGAGAGGGCGCCCGGCCTCCCGCCAGGCGCGAATCCCGCCGTGCAAGACCCGGCTCTCAGAGTTGCCCAGGGCCCGGAGCATGAAGGCGGGGCGTGGGGCGCGGTTTTCCATCCCCGCGTCGTAGAAGATCACCGGAGCGTCGAGGGGGATGCCGGCGGCAGCGAACATCGCCATCCAGCTAGCCGCCAGGGCGTCCAGCTCGGCGCGCGAGGTGTGCTCGTTGGCGTGAATGAAGTTGTCGAAGTGGATCGCCCCCGGCAAGTGCCCGCGCCGGTAATCGGCGCCGCGGCGCGTGTCCACCCAGATTGGCGCCGGATCCAGGCTGGACAACTCCTCGAGTGACACCAGGAGTTGACGCTGGTCGTCGGCGCGACTCGTCACCGTCTTGGAATTCGAAATCTTGTTCACCACTGCTCCTAATTGGCGTTGGATCCGAACGAGCGCATGTGTTCACGCTCTCGTTCGAACGCTCCTGGAGGCAGTTCGCGTGCGCCTCCCAGCGTGGCCGCCCCCAGCATCAGCACCGCGGCCTCCTCCAAGGCCACGATGACCTGGGCCGCGTGCCGAGGGGTGTCGCTGAACGCGAGCAGTCCGTGGTTGGCCAGCAGGACGCACGGCAGCCCGGGATGGGCGCGGATCTGATCCACGATGTTGCGCACCGATTCGGGCGAACCACGGGGGGCCCAGTCCGCCACCGGGATGGACTCGTACACGCCTTGGCGTAGCGCGGATTCGTAGCGGCAGGGCAATCGCTCCCCGGCCATGGCGAAGGTGGTGAGAGCCGGGGAGTGGGTGTGGATGACCGACCCGATGCGGGGGTCGGCGCGGTAGACGTCAGCGTGCATGAGCACAATCTCATCCACCACTGGGTCGAGTTCGCCCTCCACAACCTCGCCCCCGAAGGTGGTGAGGGCCATGTGCTCTGGTCCGAGCTGGCGTATGAACGGCGTGCCCGTGATAACCATCCGCTCAGCCGCCTCGCCGCCCACGCGCATGGAAGCGTTGCCGTGGCCACTGTGTGACATGACCTGGCTCGTGAACAGAAGCTGCACGGCTTCGACCACCTGCAACCTGGGATCCGGATCTGACGTCATAGCCCACCTCCAGCATGTCCGTCCGGCGGGACGGCGTCGATCTCCACCGCGACGTGGATCGGCGTCGCCAGCTTGAGAATATTGAATACCGTGCAGTGGCTCTCGGCCAGCTCCAGCCCCCGGCGCAGCCGATCCTCGTCGGCGGCCGGCACCTGGATCCGCCAGAGCATGTCGATACGGGTGAACACCTGCGGCGGATCAGGGGCGCGCTGGGCCGAAATGGACAGCTCGATGCTCGGCGGCTTCATTCGCATCCGCCGCATGACCAGATCCAGGGTACGCGCGCTGCAGGATGCCAGGCCCGCCAGCACCAGGTCGGTCGACTTGGGCTCCTCGCGCTGCAGCTCTATGACCTCGCCGTTGGAAAGGGTGACCGCGAACGGGGCCTGACCCCCGCCCGTGATCACGACCGTCTGCACAGCCCCGGGCTCGCTGATGGCTACCCCGCCTCCTTTTGATCATCTTGGGCTCGGCTGATCGGCCAGCGCCGGGCCAGGATGTGCACGTACACCCCGAGGAAGACCATCAGGGCCACCCAGGCGACGGCGAATCGGAGCGCGAAGATCGAGGGGACTATGAGCACGACCATGATCAGGGTCACGAGCAGCGGCCAGAGCCAGACGCCGCCGAGGACGTACCAGCGGGGCAGGAAGTAGGCAATGCCGCGACTCTGCTGGGCTTTGGTCGCCTCCCACGACTGATCCGTCGGTTGCGAAGTCATGTCGTCCTCCTCGGTGTACCGGCTACTTGGCCGGCGGATTGCGGGGTCCTCAATGCGTGGTTCATCGCGCCTCCTCGGGGCCTGATTTGAGGGCCCAGGCCTCGAGGCGATCGAGGCCGTAGGAACGGCTGAAGCGGAGCACCTGCTGGAACTCGGGCCCGGTGGCCAGGCTGACCAGGATGCCCAGGGTGAGCGAGGCGAGCAGGCCCGGGACTACGGAATCGATCTTGCCAAATGAGGCGTGCACCAGGTGCTGCGGGATGACCACGAAGTTCCAGAATGCGGCCACCGCGGCACCCCCGATGGCGGCGAAGAAGGCGCCGTGCCGGGTCATCCGGGGCCAGAAGAACATGCCGATGTAGGGCACCAAGGCACCGGAGACGAGCATCGAGTAGATGAAGAGCAGCACGGTCAGGATGGTGCTCCCGCTAAACGCCCACCAGAGGGCGAGGAGGCTGGCGCCGAGGACCGCGAGCCGCGAGAGGAGCGCCACCCGGTTCTGGGGCAGCTCGGGCTGGAGGTATTTGAGGTGGATGTCGGTGACGTAGTGGCTGGCCGAGCCCATGAGGGCCGCGCTGGCGGTGGAGACGACGGTGCCGAGGAGGGCCGCCAGGTAGAGGCTGCTCAGCCAGAGGGGAGCATGGTCTCGGAAGATGGTTGGGGCGACCAAGTCGAGGCCGTGAACGTGGCCGGGCAGGACGAAGGCCCGGCCGATAACGCCGATCATGACGTTACCGAGCAGGATCACGGGCAGGATGCAACCCGCCACCACCCAGGCCAGGACACCCTCCCGGGTGTTCCGAGCGGAGAAGATGTTGCGGAAGAGTTCGGGCCGAAGCGAGTTACCCAGGAGCAGGTTCGCAACCCAGCCCACGATCAGCGTCGCCGGGACCGCGGTCGGGTTGAGGTTCTTGGCCGGGATCTTGGCCACAACGTGCTGCCAGCCGTCGGGGATTGAGCCGTGGCCGAGCTGGAAAAGGAGAACCAGAGGTGCGGCGACCATGGTCGCGACCATGAGCAGGCCCTGGATGGGGTCGGTGTAGCCGATCCCATACTGGCCTCCCGCCATCACGTAACCGGTCAGTATCGCCCAGGCCAGAACCGACCCGACCCAGGAGGGCACGCCTCCGAATACGTGCAGAACCGTTCCCACGGTGATGATGGTGATGGTGCTCACCCCGAGCATCCGGAGCAGACCCAGCGCCGACACCACCATCCGGGTGGGGCTTCCGAATCGCTCTCCCAGCGGTTCTGACATCGTGATTCGCGACATCCGGGTCAGGATGGGCACCAAGAGCACGGCCATGAGCAGCACGCCCAGGCCGCTGCCCACGTCCGCCCAGAGGAATGAGATCCCGAGCTTCCAGGCCGAGCCGATGTAGGCGATGAAGGTGGCGCCGCCGGCATAGGTGCCGACGACTGAGCCCAGGATGGCCCACCAGGGCAGGCTCTTGTCAGCGATGAAAAAGGAGCGCAGGCCGCCCGATGCGCGGCGCGAGAAATAGAGCCCGATGGAGAGTCCGAGGCCGAGATAGACGACGAAGATGATGCTCAGCTGGAGCAGGCCTGGACTCATTGTCGAATCCTCGCTGCGAGTTCACGCGAATCCAGCTCCGCGCCCAGCGCCGTCGGTGCCCCGATCTCGTCATGCATGGAAAACCTCCGCGTAGGGTTGTCGCAGCCCATTTGTGGGACTACGCCCGAAAGGGTGCGGTGGTTGTTATAACATTCCTACAGGATGCTGTATCGGCGACTTGCGCAAGACCTGCGCCGACGCATCGAATTGGGGCTACTAAAGCCTGGGGACCGGCTGCCTGGGGAGTTCGAGCTGGTCCGCCTGCACGGGATGAGCCGGACCACCGTGCGCCTAGCGCTAGGCGAATTGGAGCGGGGGGGCTTGATCGAGCGTCGGCAGGGCCGGGGGACCTATGTACGCGCCCCGGCTACTGCGCGGGACGTGGTCACGCTGGCCAGCTGCGAGCGCGACATTGCAGCGCAAGGGCTCACTGCATCGCTCCGGGTCTTGGACGTGTCGGCGGTTCCAGCCAGCCGCGAAGTGGCCGCTGCGCTGGGCTTGGAACCCCGCACCAAGGTGATGTGCATCGCCCGCCTGCGGCTGGCCGATGGCAAACCGGTCTGCCACGACCTGACCTACCTTCCTCTGGCCATAGGGGAGCGAATAGACCGGCGGGATCTGGAACGAGAACGCATCTGCACCCTACTTCGGCGGCAGTTCGAAATCAGATTTTCGGAGCGGCGCCTGACCTTCCGTGCGGCAGCCGCGTCGGCGCGGACCGCAGCGCACTTGGGAGTCGCCCCATCGAGTCCCCTGTTCATCGTCGACATCTGCACCTATGCCGAGCTGGGCTGGGCGGTCGAGTTTCAACGTCGCCAGTACCCAGCCGAGCGTCTGAGCTACGTCGTCCGTCTGGCCGACGTAGAGAACTTCGACGAGACCCAGGCCCAGGTGCTGGCCCTGGACAGAATGTTCGCCTGATCCGGTCGCGCTCAGCGGGACGACGGCGTCAGTTGAACCAGCCCACCAGGTCCGCGATCAGATTTACGCTGCCGTTGGAGTTGTAGAGGTCGATCTTGCCGTCGGCGCCCACTCCAACCACGACCTCGTTGGCGACCGATGCGCCCGGCTCCGGGTTCAGGTCGGAAGCCAGGGGGGGGCTCGCGCCGTCGGGATACGCGGTGACGTAGGTCGTGGTGCTGGCACCGGTCGCGGTCAGGGTCAGAACTACGGCCGATACCGAACCAGGAGTCGCGGGCAGGCCGGGCTGTCCGGTGATGCTGAGCTGGATCGACTGGCCGGGACCCACGGGGGTGGAGATGCCGCCGGTGCCAACTCTGGTATCAAGCATGCGCAGGGGGGTGGCGCTGGCGAACATGTGGGTTGAGGTCTGCGCCGCCCCGGTGAAGTAACCGCTGAGGTCCACCACGACCTGGGTGTAGCCGCCTGAGTTCAGGATCTGGATGTCACCATTGCTACCCACTGCGACGACGGCTCGGTTCGGCACCACCTGGCCGGGAGTGAAGTTCACATTTGACGTGCCGGTCCACGTCGTGCCTCCGGCGTAAGCCGCCAGCCAGCCGGTGCTGGTCGGGTTGACCGCGGTCAGGTTCACGACCACGGCCGAGATGCCATTTGGAAGACTTCCGCCCGCGGACTGAGTCACCGGCAGCGAGCGCGCCTGGCCGGGACCCAGGGGCGAGTTGGTGGTTCGCGTGTCGAGAAGTCTTACGGGGGCGGCTGAGGGAACCAGGTGCCCGGCCGCTCCCGAACTGGTCGCGCTGTCGCTGTAGTACCCAAAGACGTCGGCGACGAGGTCGATGGTGCCCTGAGAGCCGTTATAGAGGCTGACCTCGCCGTTGGCCCCGATCGGGACGGTGACCATGTTGGCCACGGTCTGGCCGGCGCCGAAGTTGACGCTGGACGTGAACGGCCGGCAGGTGCCGGAAGCGAACGAGGTCACATAGCCGACCTGGGCGGCGTCGGTCGCGGTCAGGTTCAGCACCACCGCTCCAGCCCCGGCGGGGACGCCCCCGTAGCCCTGGACGGCTAGGTTTTGAGTCTGGCCCGGAGCGATGGTGCCGATCCCGCTTCCGTTTCGCGTGTCGAGCAGACGTTGGGGACTAAGGCTGTGGAATTGGCCCGGCCAGACCCCAGCTCCGGACGCCGGGGTGACCGGGTTGGAGTACGCGGGAGGGCCGGTGCCGTAGCTGTTCTGAGATTGCACCGCCACCGTGTAGGGCGTCCCGTCGGAGAGATTGGCGACCACGGCCGAGGTGGCCAGGCCTCCCACGCTGGACGCCGAACCGCCCGGGTTGGCGGTCACCGTGGAGGCGGTTATGGGCGCCGCGCCGGATCCTCCGGGAGTCCAGTTCACGACCGCGAAGCCGTTTCCGGGACAGGCGTTGACCTGGCTCACGGCGCGGGGCGCGTTGGAGAACTTGTCCTGGAGCGCGTTCCAGAGGGAGCTCATTCCCCCGCCCATGTCGAGGGACCAGATTCCGGCCCCGCTGAGACCGTCGTTCAGCACCAGCTGGTACTTGGCGGCGAGGCTGGAGGGGCTATCCATATACACCTCGCGGTAATCCGAGCCGGTGCACTTGAAGCCGAGGCCGGAGGGCACGTTGCTCGCGTTCCACGAGGCCCAGGGGTCCACCTGATCGTACTGATCGCCGCGCCAGGGGATGTTGATCCCGTCCAGCCCGTACTGTGTGTTGGCCAGCCACTCGGGGTTGGTCGAGGGATATGCGTTGGGGCCGGACGAGGTCACACAGGCGGCCCAACCGTAATACGGTAGGCCCAGGATGGTCTTGCCCGGACCGACTGCGGCCGAGTACTGGGACGCGATGTTGGTGTCACTCCACTTGTACGCGGACAGGGGCGAGGTGGGGCTCAGGCAATACCGGCTGCAGTTCGCTGGAGGACCACTCCAGTCGCTGTCGTCGAGCTCATAGGCCATGACGAAGAAGGCGCTCACGTAGGGGGCCATCGCGGTCACGTTGAAGAATCCATCGCGGCCGGGAAAGGCTGCCGACGCGCCGTAGGTGTCGATGGTGAGGTAGTACGGCACCGGCAGATCGGCGCGCATGTCCGCGACGAACTGAGTGACCATGGCCTCGGTGTTCGATCCGCAGCCCCCGCCGGCTCCCTCGTAGTCGATGTTGACTCCGTCAATTCCCTTGGCTCGGACCTGAGCGGCCGCCAGTGAGGCGGTGGTCGCGCCGGCGCTCAAAGCCGCGCACATGCTGCTGTCGGTCGCCTGGTAGATGACCGTGAGCACGACCCTAACCCCGGCCGCGTGCGCCGCCTGCACCATCTGGCTGAGCGAGCTCGAGTTCCACTGCGACCATCCGCTGTCGTTGGCGAATCCACCCACCGGCTGACCTGAGCAGTTGGCCTGGCTCGAACTGGCGCAGACGTGGAGCCCGAAGTAACCAAGGGTCGAGAGCAGGGATAGGTTGTATGTCTGCCAGCCGACGTAGGGGCTGGCCAGGTTGCCCGCCTGGACAAAACCAAACACCTCTCGATTCAAAGCCCGGTTCGGAGTGGTGATAACGGGGGAAGTGGCGGGCGCCACGCTGCTCGCCGTTGCGGTCGATGTGGCGGGCTTGCTCAGCGCCTGCGAGGCTTGCTGCATGGCGCTCGGCGGACCGGGCGATGCCGATGGTGAGGGCGAGGGTGAGGGCCCGCTGGCCAGGGCCTGGGCGGGGGAGAGGAGGGCGGTCGCCATCGCGGCGAGAAATAAAACAGGTAAAAGACGTGGGGAAAGTGAGTGCATGGACTTGGTGCCGCCACCTGACTACAACGTTTGGCGCACTCTAATCCGGTGTCCGGGGTCAAGTCAAATTCGGATCAGCGGATTCTGATCGACGCCCGTCCCCTGCAGGGCCCCAGCGCCAGGCGTGGAATCGGCCGTTACGTGCGGGGTCTGCTGGAGGGATTCTTCACCGCCGGACACCGGGGACAGATGGGACTGCTGATCGACGCCGCCATGCCCGTGCCCCCGGTTCCGCCCGGGGACTTCGTGATGTTCGCTGTGAGCCGCCGCTATCGAGGCCGGCTCGCGGGCTATGAGGACTCCGTCCGGCTGGCGTCCGATCTGGCCAGGATCGGGCCCTCGCTCTACCACGCGACCACGCTGTCCTTGCCCGCGCCCAGCCCGATTCCGCTGGTGGTCACCGTCCATGACCTCATCCCCTGGGCTGTCGGCGGGTGGGGAAACCTGGGCGAGAGGCTGCGCTACTCTCCCGGGCGGCGCCGCCTGCGGGGGGCCGAGCGCATCCTGGCCGTCTCTCAGGCCACGGCGTCCGACGTGGTTCGCCTGGCCGGGGTCGATCCCGACCGCGTGGACGTGATCCCAGAGGCGGTGGGGGAGGGTTTCGCGCCCCGGCCCGGGGCCCAAGAGCGGGTCCGGGCGAGGTTTGGGCTCGGCTCCCCCTATCTCCTTTATGTCGGCGCCCTCGACCGCCGCAAGGACCCGGCGGCGCTGCTCCGAGCCCTCGCGGTGGGACGCCAGGCGGTGCCCGATCTGGATCTGGTCCTGGCCGGCGACCCCGGTCCCCAGGCCCCCCGTGACCTGGGGGCCGCCCGCCGCCTTGGTTACGTCGACGACTCCGAGCTGACCGATCTTTATTGCGCTGCCACCGCGCTGTTGTTCCCGAGCCGCTACGAGGGATTCGGACTGCCGGTTCTGGAGGCCATGGCCTGCGGTTGCCCGGTGGTGTGCTACGCCAACTCCAGCCTGAGCGAGTTGGTGGGCGACGCCGGAGTGCTGGTTCCCGACGGCGACGGGGAACTGCTGGGCCGGCGTGCGCTTGAGGTCGCTCAGGATGGCGACCTGGCGCGGCGGCTGAGCCAGGCGGGGCTGGAGCGCTCCCGCGAGTACAGCTGGACTCGCGCGGCCAGGGGCACGCTCGAGGCCTACCGCCGGGTGCTGCAGGGGTCGCGGCCGTGAGTGCGAGCCACCCTGGCATAATCGAGCCGAATTGAGCCGCATCGCCATGATCGGCGCGGGCTACGTCGGCCTCACCACCTCCGCCTGCCTGGCCGACCTCGGCAACGACCTGACCGTGCTCGACATCGATCAGGCCAAGATCGATGGCCTGCGCCAGGGACGACTGCACTTCTTCGAACCCGGGCTGCAGGAGGTCGTCACGCGCAATCTGGCCGCCGGTCGCCTGCGCTTCACGACCGAGTATGCGGAGGCGATACCCGGGGCTGAGATGGCGTTCATCGCCGTCTCCACGCCCGAAGGTGCGGGCGGCGAGGCGGACTTGAGCGCGGTTACGGCTGCCGCCGCCTCGATCGCCGGCCACTTGGATGGCCCCCTGGTCATCGTCAACAAGTCCACGGTCCCGATCGGGACCGGGGACTTGGTCTCGCGCACGGTGCACGAGTGCAATGGTGCCCACCCCGTGGTCGTGGTCTCTAATCCCGAATTCCTGCGCGAGGGCTCCGCGCTCAAGGACTTCATGGAGCCGGACCGGGTCATCATCGGGGCCCATGACCACGACGCGGCGGACAAGGTGGCGCGGCTCTACGAGCCGCTCTCGGCCCGGGTCCTGGTCACCGACATGTACTCGGCGGAGATGATCAAGTACGCATCCAATGCCTTCCTGGCCACTCGCATCTCCTTCATCAATGAGATGGCGCGGATCGCCGAACGCGTCAACGCCGACATCAAGGTGGTGGCGGAAGGCATGGGTCTGGACCATCGCATCAGCCCCCACTTCCTGGACGCCGGGCTGGGCTATGGCGGCTCCTGCTTTCCCAAGGATGTCAAGGCGCTGGCCGCCATCGCCGAGCGATACGACTACCACCCCGAACTCCTGCAGGCGGTGATGGACATCAACCGCGACCAGCGCCGATTGATCCTGGACAAGCTGGCTCAGTGCCTGGGTGAGGTCTCGGGTCTTACCGTAGGGCTGCTGGGGCTCTCCTTTAAGCCCAACACCGACGACATGCGGGAGGCTCCCAGCGTCGACATCGCGCGCGAGCTCATGGCCCGTGGCGCGAGCGTGATCGCCTACGATCCCGCGGCCATGGAGAAGGCGCGAGGGCTGCTGCCCGGGGTCGAGTTTGCACCTGACGCCTACGCCACCGCGCGCGGCGCCGATGCCCTGGTATTGGTCACGGAATGGAACGAGTTCAAGCAGCTCGACCTGAAGCGCATCAAGCGCCTGCTCCGGCGCCCGATCCTGGTCGATGGTCGCAACCTCTACGACCCGGCGGACATGCGGCGCCTTGGCTTCATCTATCGGGGGGTGGGTCGTAGCTAGGGCGGTCGTCTCGGGGGGCGCGGGTTTCATCGGCTCTCACCTTTGTGAGCGCCTGCTCGAACGCGGCGTCGACGTCCTGGTCCTGGACAACCTGGTCACCGGCGCTCAGAGCAATTTGGACCACCTCCGGAGCCGGCCCGGCTTCGAGTTCCTCGAGCACGACGTGAGCAAGCCGGTAGAGGTAGCGGGCGGGGTGGATTTTGTCTTCCACTTTGCCTCGCCCGCGTCCCCGGTCGACTTTGCCCGGATCCCGATCGAGATCGTCAAGGTGGGCACCCTGGGCACGCACAACATGCTCGGCCTGGCCCTGGCCAAGGATGCCCGTTTCCTGCTCGCCTCTACCTCTGAGGTCTACGGGGATCCCCTGGTCCACCCCCAGCCCGAGTCGTACTCGGGGAATGTCAACCCGACCGGGGTGCGCGCCTGCTACGACGAATCCAAGCGCTGCGCGGAGGCGTTCACCATGGCCTACCACCGGGCCCACGGCCTGAAGACGCGCATCCTGCGCATCTTCAACACTTACGGTCCGCGGATGCGGCTTGGAGATGGGCGCGTGATCCCCAACTACATGAGCCAGGCCCTGCGCGGGGAGCCGCTGACCGTCTACGGCGACGGCAGCCAGACCCGCAGTCTTTGCTACGTCGACGACCTGGTGGAGGGAGCTCTGGCGGTGATGGGACAGGATGACCCGATGCCGTTCAACATCGGCACCCAGGACGAGATCACGATGCTAGAGCTGGCTCGCATCATCCAGCGCCTGGCTCAGAGCCCAAGTCCGATCGAATTCCGAGCGCTGCCTCAGGACGATCCCCGCCAGCGCCGCCCCGACACCGCTCGCGCCGAGTCCCGGCTGGGTTGGCGGCCGCGCTGGGCGCTGGAGGATGGATTGCGTCTGACCCTTGACCAGCTGCGCTCGGTCCTGTGAGCCGCCCCGAGGGCCTCGAGCGACTCGTCCGCCAGGTGCCCGATTTTCCCGTTCCCGGGGTGCTGTTCCGCGACATCACCCCGCTCCTGGCCGACGCCGGCGCCCTGGCCGAGTCGGTCGACGCCATGTGCCAGCCCTGGCTCGATGCCAGAGTGGAGATCGTGGCCTCGATGGAGGCCCGGGGCTTTCTTTTTGGGACCGCCGTCGCAACCCGGCTGAAGGCCGGTTTCGTGCCCGTGCGCAAGGCGGGGAAATTGCCCTGGAGCACCTTCGGCACGCCGTACCGCCTGGAGTACGGGGAGGACGTGCTGGAGATGCACCAGGACGCCTTCACGCCAGGCGCCCGGGTTCTGCTGGTTGATGACGTCATCGCCACCGGGGGCACCGCGGCCGCGGTGGTCGCTCTGATCGAGCAGCTCGGCGGGGTCGTGGTCGGGGCTCAGTTTCTGATCGAGATCGCCGGTCTGGGTGGGCGTGCCCACCTGGCCGGGTACGACCTGCGGGCCGTCATCACGTATACATGAGAGGAGATCAATGAGTAGTCAATCGAGCGACGTCAAGGACGGCGGACTGGCCGCCCAGGGTCAGGACCTGATCGACTGGGCGGCGCGAGAGATGCCGGTGGTCCTGGCCATCCGGGAGCGATTCGAGCGCGAGAAGCCGCTCGCGGGCCTGCGCGTCTCGGCCTGCCTGCACGTGACCTCGGAGACAGCCAATCTCATGATCACGCTCCAGCAGGGTGGGGCCGATGTCGCCCTCTGCGCCTCCAACCCCCTTTCCACCAACGACGCCGTCGCCGCCGCCCTGGCGGTGACGCACCGGATCCGGACCTTCGCCATCCAGGGGGAGGACAACCAGACCTACTACTCCCACATCGCCGCGGCTCTGGATCACCGCCCCAACTTCACCATGGACGATGGGGCTGACCTGGTCACCATGCTCCATCGCGAGCGCCAGGCGGATCTGGCCGAGGTCCTGGGCGGCACCGAGGAGACCACCACCGGGGTGGTCCGGATGAAGGCCATGGCCGACCAGGGGGTGCTGCGCTACCCGGTCATCGCGATCAATGAGGCCGACACCAAGCACCTCTTCGACAATCGCTATGGCACCGGGCAGTCGACCCTCGACGGCATCGTGCGCGCGACCAACATCCTGATCGCGGGCAAGACCGTGGTTGTCGCCGGCTACGGCTGGTGCGGGCGGGGTCTGGCCAGCCGCATGAAGGGTCACGGGGCGGACGTGGTGGTGACCGAGGTCGACCCGGTCAAGGCGCTCGAGGCGGCCATGGATGGATTTAGGGTCATGCCCATGGCCGAGGCGGCCGTGGCCGGCGACATCTTCGTCACCGTCACCGGCGACCTCAACGTGATCGATCGGGAGCACTTCAAGCTCATGCGCGACGGCGCCATCATGGCCAATTCGGGGCATTTCAACTCCGAAATCAACTTGAAGGCGCTGGACGAGGAGGCGAGCGAGGTGCGCCAGGTCCGTCCCATGGTGCAGCAGTACCGGATGGCCGACGGTCGCCGGCTGCAGGTGCTGGGTGAGGGAAGGCTGATCAACCTGGCCGCCGCCGAGGGGCATCCCGCCGCGGTCATGGACATGAGCTTTGCCAACCAGGCCCTGTCGGTCGAGCATCTGGCCAAAAACCGGGATCTGGAGCCGCGGGTCTACGACGTCCCGCGCGAGATCGACGCCGAGGTGGCACGGCTCAAGCTCGCCGCCATGGGGGTCAGGATCGACACCTTGACCGAGGAGCAGGTCAGATACCTAAATTCCTGGGAAGAAGGCACCTAGACCGCTCGGGTCGGGTTTGGGTGCTGGGCGGCGGAGGGGGCCGCGGCGCGGCCCAGGTCGGGGTGCTGATCGCGCTCTTCGAGGCCGGTGTCCACGCGCCCACAGAGGTCCTGGGGGTGAGCGTGGGAGCACTGAACGGTGCCGTCATCGCCGGCCGGCCGAGCCTGGCGGGCGCCCAGCTGCTGCATCGCCTCTGGCTCTCGCCGCAGGCCCGCGGGGTGCTCCACGTGGACTGGGTCTCGCTCCTGTTGGGGCGCCTGCGCGGGGGCGCGCCGAGCGCCCTCCCAGGCGCCAATCTGGAGCGCCTGATCCAGCACTACGTGACCATGACCGGGATCGATCAATTCGAGGAGCTGACCGTACCGCTCCGGGTCCTGGCCACCGACATCGCCCGCGGCGAGCTGCGCGAGTTCGGAGCCGGTGAGCTCTCACCCGCGCTACGCGCCTCGGCCGCCCTCCCGGCCGTCTTTCCCCCCGTCGTCATCGACCAGGTCGGGTACATGGACGGCGGGGTGATCGACAACCTACCCATCGCCCGGGCGGCCTTGGGGGGGGCCGGCGTGATCGCGATCTCGGTCATGGCCCCCGACCGCATGGATCACTCGCCCATGGGCTGGGCGGAACTGGCGGGCCGGGTGCTCCAGCTCTCCTTGCACCATCGCATGCTGGCCGAGTTTGCCACCCTTCCGAGCCGCGCCAGGGTGTGCGTGCTTTGCCCCGTCCTACCCGCGCGGGTGGGTTGGGACATGCGCTCTGAGCTGGTCGAGTGGGTGATCGAGGCGTCGCGACTGGCCACCCTGGCCCTGCTCCAGCGCGAGGGGCTCGGCCTGCTCGATCGCGCCGGCGTTCACCCCTTCGAGATCGGAATCGTCTGATCCCTCGCCGCTATCTGCGCCTATCCGTACCAGCCGAGGACGTCGACGATGACGTCCACCTGGCCCTGGGAGTTGTGCAGCTCGATGGCACCGTTGGGACCCACGGTGGCGACGACCAGGTTGGCCACGGTGGCGCCGCCGCTCCAGTTGAGGTCTGAGGCCAGAGGCGGAACGCTGAGCGAGCTCGGATAGACGGTCAGGTAGCTGTTGGCGTCGGTGTCGGTGGCGGTGACGTTCAAGACCACCGCCACGGGGTGCGGAACGGACGTCATGCTGGGTATTAAGGCCTGCCCGGCCAGGGTCAAACTGATGGTGCCTCCCGCAGCCAGAGGCTGTGAGTACGGGCCGATCTGGCTCTGGGGGCGGGTGTCGAGCACCCGCGTGGGGCTCAGGGGGTGATAGAGGGCGCCGGAGCTGGCGCTGCTCCCGTCCAGGTAGTACCCGCCCACGTCCACGACCACGTCGGCCGAACCGGCGTTGTTGAAGAGGTCGATCTGACCCTGGCTGCCCACCATGACCGTGACCCGGTTGGCGACGGTGGTGGGTCCGCCCCAGTTGAGGTTGGAGGCGAGCGGGGCGGCGGCCCCGGCGGGCCAGGCGGTGAGGTAGCTGGCCTGGCTCGTGTCGGTGGCGGTGACGTTCAAGATCACGGCCTCGACCCCGCTGGTCGGCACGCCACCCTGGCCGGTGACCTGAACGCTGCGCACGGTGCCGGCTCCGAACGCGGTCCCGTACGGGCCGAGCTGGGATGCGGCGCGGGTGTCGAGGATCCGGGCTGGGGACAGCGCCTCGTAGCTGCCGGCTCCAGCCGAGCTCGTCGCGGTGAAGTAGCCGGCGACGTCGATCACCACGTCCGCCCGTCCGGCGTCGTTGTAGATGGAGATCTGCTCGGAGCCGTTTACGGGCACCGTGACCAGGTTGGGCACCGTCTGTCCCACTCCCCAGTTAAGACTGGAGGCGAGCGGCATGGCCGCGCCCGCAGGCCAGATGGTCAAAAAGCTCACGGCGCTGGTGTCGGTGGCGGTCACGTTGACGACCACGGCCAGAACGCCGCTGGAGGGGATGGTGGTCGAGTTGGCGACGCTCACCGTGCGCACGCCCCCGGGTCCGAAGGGGGTGGAGTAGGGACCGACCTGGCTCAGGGCGCGGGTGTCGAGAACGCGCGTGGGCACGATCGGGTGGTACTGACCTGCCGCCGGCGCGCCGGCCACGGGAGCGGTCGAGACGGGCGCGGTCGAGACGGGCGCTGTTCCCACCATGTTGGCGAGCAGGCTGGCCCCGATCGGGCTGCCCCGGCCGCTGGTCTGGTCGAACCCGAGCTGGGCCACGCAGGTGAGATCGGTGATGCAGGCCGTGGTCCCCGCGGGCGCGTCATTGCCCTGCGTGATGTCATTGAACGAGGAGGAGCGCGCGGAGTAGATCCAGGCCGGACTGGACAGTTCGGGCAGTCCTGAGGTGAGCCGGAGCTGGTTGGCGCGCGCCATCAGCGCCGCCCACATGGGCGTGGCAAGGCTGGTTCCTCCGACCGTCATCCACGCCCCCTGGACGTCGACCGCCACCCCGGTGTTGGGATCGGCGTCCATGCTCACGTCGGGAGTGGCGCGGCCCTGGGCGGGACCAAATCCGCTCTGATAGGAGGGCTTGGGGGTGATGGCCGACGTCCCCCCTCCGGTCCCGGTCCACACCGTCTCGGTGCTGGGGCTCACGCCACCGGCCCCGGCCCCGCTGCAGCTCGTGTGGTAGCTCATGGGCTCACCGCCAAACGCGGCCGACTGGACCGAGGTGCCGCCGACCGCGGTCACCTGGGCGTCGGCCGCGGGCCACTGGACGCCGAACCCATAGTCACCGGTGGCGGCGACGTAGGCCACCGGCTGGCCCTGGGCGTCGGTGGGGACCATCGCCCCCTGCCAGAGCGATACGTCGCCCGAGGTGGCCTGCGACTCGGACTCACCGAAGCTCATCGAGATCACGTTGGGCGCGAGGTTTTGGAGCGCAAAGCTGATGGCGGCGGTCAGGTCCGGGGTCTGAGACGTGGCCGCCTCCACCAGGTCGATCTTGGCCGCCGGTGCCATCGCGTGCGCCCACTCGAGGTCGAGGGCGATTTCCATCGCCCAGCTGGAGTCGTAGGTGACGCCGGATTCGGGGTAGATGGTGAGGTCGGGAGCGCTCAGGCCAAAGGCCTGGCTGAACGTGGCCAGGTCGCTGGCCTCGGTCCCACTCGAGTAGGCGTCGACGATGACGATGGTCTGTCCGCTCCCCATCTGGGAGACCGAGTTGAGCGAGTAGGCGATGTACATGTCGCACGGGATGTGGCCATACCAGGAGGTGGAAGCGGTCGCGCTCGCGGGCCGGACGGCACGCAGCAGGTCGGGCTTGGCGCTCCCCAGCGGACCGGGCGGCAGGGTGCGCTGGGGAGCGCTCCAACCGTGCACGTGAGCTGTGTTGGCCGCCGGGGGCCCGGCGGCCAACACGGGCGGCGCGGCCCCGATCCCAGCCAGCAGGAGCAGGGCTCCGATCGGGGCGGCCAGCAGGGTTTGGATCCGCGTCCGGCTTCCCTCCCGAGATGCAGGGTCGGGGCGGACGGCGTGGGTGGATATCGG